>JBPCMA010000146.1:0-3006 GCA_051002715.1 Caulobacteraceae bacterium | reverse complement strand
GCGGCCGCCTCCGTGGTAGTCCTCTTCATGGCGTTGCCTTTCTTCGTGGAATCAGCACCCCGAGCCTACCGGCTCGAGACGGGCAACGCCGACCCCCCTTTTTCAACATCGAGCGGGACATCCCCCTGGGCCGCGAACAGGCCGGCCGCCGACCGGCGCTCATCATCTCGCCGGCGGCCTTCACCTTCAACACCGGCTTTGCGATGGTCTGTCCGATCGCCAGCCGGGTGCGGCCGTTCCCGACCAGCGTCATGCTGCCAAAAGGCCTGCCCGTCGCCGGCGAGATCCTGCTCAGCCACGCAGCATCGACACACGAGCCCGCCCGCCGCGGTATGCCGGCGCCGCCGCGCCTCCCGACACGGCGCGCGAAGTCCGGGTCAAGCTGATGGATTGATCACCATCTGACCACCCTGATCCGCCGCCGCGGGGTCTACACGGAACGTCACCGCCGCCCTCCACACCTTCGAGGTCCCCCCCGGGCAGCCAATGTCGGACCCTATGGGATCGCGTGAGAACGAGGACAGGGGCAATTGTCATCCCTGCCGCCTGCTGATCGTTACGGTCCTGGCGATTTTCCCATCCCGTCAGGCGGAGGGAGCCGCTTTCAGCTCTGCCGCCGACGCGGGCGGGGCCGACGGGGGCGGCGGCTTGGGGATGGGCTCCTTCAAGAGGGGGATGACGATGGCGTTGAGGGCGTCGATGTCGAAGGCGCCGGCCTTGGCGTAGACCAGCTTGCCCGATCGATCGATGACGTAGTTGGTCGGGACGCCATCCAACTGGTGGTAGGGGCCCTTCAGGCGCTTGACCATGGGTATTGTGAGCTTCGTCGCCAACGGACGGAGCTGGCTTTGCGGCACCGAGTCCTCGGTGGCGACGGCCAGCACCTGGAAGCCATATTTGTTGTAGGCCCGGAAGAATGCCTTGAGGAGGGGAAGCTCTTGCCGGCACGGGGCGCACCAGGTCGCCCAGAAGTTGAGAACGATGACATCTCCCTTCAGGTCGGCCATCTTCACCGTCCGCCCGCCGAAGGTCGCGACCGTGAAGTCGGGCGCGGGCTGGCCCACCTTCGGCGCCGCCAGAACCGCGCTCGCCAAGGCCCAAGCCGCCGCCCCCGCCATGGCCGCGATCGCCCCTTTCCGACCCTGCATTGGCCCCTCCGCGCTTCGCCTATCTTGGGCCGGTGGCCGCCGGCTTGTCAAAACGCTGGCGGCCTCAAGGCGCGCCGCCATTCGATGAGGCTTCCCCGATCCAACCCCGGCGGTTGAGGCATCCCGTCCTTACTAGCAAGATGGGCTGACGTGGAGAAAGGCGCCGCCATGACCCAGGTGAGAACCTGCCTCTGGTTCGGAAGGGACGCGGAGGCGGCGGTGACCTTTTACGTGGCGACCGTCGCGAACTCGGCGATCGACCATGTCCAGCGCGCCCCGGCGCCATGGCCCGGAGGCGAGGCGGGCGACGTGATCGTGATCGACTTCACCCTGGCCGGTCAGCGCTTCCAGGCGCTGAACGGCGGCGAACCCGCCGACTATGGAACCGCCGCCTCGATCTCGGTGGAGTGCGGCGACCAGAGCGAGGTCGACCGTCTGTGGGCGGCGCTCACCGCCGACGGCGGGGCGGAGATCATGTGCGGCTGGCTGCGGGACCGCTGGGGCGTGCCCTGGCAGATCGTGCCGGAGGTTCTTCCGCGCCTGCTGGCGGACCCGGACCCGGCCGTCGCCGCCCGCGCCTTCGCCGCCATGGAAAAGATGGTGAAGCTGGACATCGCCGCTCTCGAGCGCGCCGCCGTCGGCTGAGACGATCCCTTCAGGCCTGCAGGCGTTCGGCGTGGCCGTGCGCCACGGCGTCGTCGATATCGAGCCAGAAGCGCTCGCCGATCTCGAAGGCGAAGGCGCGGCCGTCGTCCGCCAGGCGCCGCATGGCGGCCGAGATGCTGCCCTCGCCGCCCGCCGCCAAGTCGTCGCGGATGGCCCCGATCAGGGCCTGGGAGGCCAGGAAGATCCCCGTATCGAGCCCATTGTGCCCGGCGATGCACTTGCCGATGGCAACGATCGTCCCGCGCGGATCCGTTTCGACCCGGGTCACGTCGTCCGGGTCGATCAGCGGGCTCTTGAGGCGCCGATCCACCGCCAGGACCGCGCCCAGGGGATCGCCGCCGGCGGCCAGAAGGTCGGTGAGGATGGTCGGATCGAACAGATGATCGGCCATCAGCAGCACGAACTGCTCGCCGACATGAGCCTCGGCGGCGGCCACCGAAAGGCCGTTGGCGCCGCGCCAGTCGGGATTGCGCACGCAGCGGATGTCCAGGCCCCGGCGGGCGGCGAGACCGCGCAGGAAGGCTTCCACCCTGGCGCCCTCGTAGCCGGTGACGACAACGAACTCGCTCAGCCCGGCGGCGTGCGCCGTCTCGATCACCCGCTCGATCAGAGGCACGCCCTTGATCATCGCCAGCGGCTTGGAGAGGGCCACGTCGCGCAGGCGGGTCCCCTGGCCGGCGGCCACGATCAGGCATTTCACGCGTCCCGCGAGTCCAGCCACGGGATGGATGAAGCTCTCCACCATCCGCTGGGCCTCGTCGTCGGTGAACTGGGTCGGCGGATGCTTGCAGAAGAAGGCGGAGGGACCGATCAGGGCGCCGCCTTCCTTGCGGTCCATGGCCAGCTTGCAGCAGCGGATGGCGTCGATCACCACGCCGGCCGAATTGGGCGAATCCTCGACGCTCAGGCGCACCTCGATGTTCATCGGCACGGCGCCGAACAGGGCACCTTCGAGGCGAAGGAAACAGAGCTTGTTGTCGTTGAGCCACGGCACATAGTCGCTGGGGCCGACGTGGATGTTCTCGTCGGCCAGGCGCTCGGCCAGCACCGCCTGCACCGCCTCGGTCTTGGAAATCTTCTTCGAGGCCAGGCGCGTGCGGTCCATCATGTTGAGGAAGTCGGTGTTGCCGCCGGTGTTGAGCTGATAGGTGCGGTCGAGGCGCACGCCGCGCTGGCGCATCAGGTTGGTCAG
>JBPCMA010000145.1:0-6855 GCA_051002715.1 Caulobacteraceae bacterium | reverse complement strand
CCCCGTGCAGGACGATGTAGTCGAAGGCCGGCAGATCGTCGCGCCCCGCCATGTCGGCGAAGCTGTCGTCGAAGAAGCGGGCCTGCGAGCCGGCGTGTTCGGCCAGGGACTGGGCGTTGGCGGCGTGCGCCGGGTTGAAGTCGGCCCCCCAGAACTCCCCGACCACCGCGGCGTCGTGGATGTTGGCCGACAGCCCTTGGCCGTAGCCCAGCTCCAGATAGCGCATCGACGCGCGGCTCGGCGGCTCGTGGCCGCTGAGCAGCAGGGCCAGATCGATCAGCCCCGGGGCCAGCTCGCGGTAATAGCCGTGGGTGTAGTCGATCTCGGCGACATAGCCGCTGGTCCAGTCCATGTGCAGCCCCCGAACTTTCCGCCGCCCGCACTCGGAGCCGACGGAGGGGGAGATGTCAACGGCGAGAAGGCCGCGAGCCCTACCCCAGCTTCACCAGCATCTTCCCCAAATTCTCGCCCTTGAAAAGCTTGAGGAAGGCGGCCGGGGCGTTCTCGATGCCTTCCTCCACCGTCTCGCGCCACTTGACCTTGCCGTCCGCGATCCAGCCAGCCATGTCGTCGAGGAACGCCGGCAGCAGGTCGTAGTGGCTGGAGACGATGAAGCCTTCCAGGCGAAGCTGCTTGCCGACCGCCAGGATCAGGCCGCGTGTTCCCGCCCCCATGTCGGCGGCGTTGTATTGGGAGATCATGCCGCACAGGGCGAAGCGGCCGAACGGGCGGGCCGCCATCAGGGCCGCCTCCAGATGGGCGCCGCCGACGTTGTCGAAATAGACATCGATCCCGTCGGGCGCGGCGCGCGTCAGGGCGGCGGTCAGATCCGGCTCAGCCTTGTAGTCGATGACGTGGTCGACGCCGATCTCCTTCAGCCAGGCGGCCTTTTCCGCCCCACCGGCTGAGCCGATCACCGTGTGGCCCTTGAGCTTGGCGATCTGGCAGACCACCTGGCCCACCGCCCCGGCGGCGGCGGAGACGAACACCACGTCGCCATCCTTTAAGGCGGCGATCTTCAACAGGCCCACATAGGCGGTCATGCCGGGCATGCCGGCGACGCCCAGGAAGGCCTGCGGCGGCAGGCCGTGAGTGTCGAGCTTCTGCACCGCCGCCGCCGGGGCGTTGAACGCCTCGCGCCAGCCGAGGAAGCTTTGCACCTGATCGCCCGCCTTGAGGGCCGGATCGTTGGAGGCGACCACCTCGCCCACCGCGCCGCCCTGCATGGCCTCGCCGATCTGGAACGGCGGCGCATAGCTCTTCATGTCGTTCATCCGCCCGCGCATGTAGGGATCGACGGTCATCCAGGTGTTGCGCACCTGGACCTCGCCGGCCCCCGGATCGGCCAGGGTCACCTCGGCCAGCTCGAAATTATCGGCGGTGGGCGTGCCGCTCGGGCGGCTCTTGAGGCGGATTTCGCGCGAGGTGGTCATGGCTTGAAGTCTCTCCCTGGGCGGCGCGGAGGCGGCGCGTTCAAACGCCTGTTTATCGCAAAGGGCCGCCGCGCCGATAGCGGCATCTGACCCCGATCCGCCCTCGCCATGCGGCGCTTGACACCTTATGGCCGCATGAGCCATTCGCTCTTCCACGGTCGAGCCGGTTCGCGCGAGGTCGGCTATGACAACGAGCGCGGAAAAGGCGACCATCGGCATTTTCGCGACGCCCGGCCGCCCTATGTCTTTCTGGGTGCGGAACGATTGATGGCCGACTTCTGGGCCGACGTTCGAGCGTTGAGAGGTGACGCATGAGCCAGGTGAGGGTCACGGTCGGCGGTCCGATGGAAGAAGCCGCCGCGAGCCGGTTTGTCGACGCCTGGCGGCGCGCCGAGCGCGGCGAGACATTCCGCGAGCGTCATCTGGCGTTCGAGAGTTGGGACGCCCTGTCGCGCGTCCTGACCGGCAAGCGGATGCAACTGCTGCGGCACGTCCGGCGCCACGAGGTGGCGAGCGTCCGCGCCCTCGCCAAAGCGCTGGGGCGAGACTACAGCAACGTTCATGCCGACGTCCGCGCCCTGACCTCGGCGGGATTGCTCGAGGCCGGAGCCGGCGGCCTGCGCGCCGACTACGACGAGATCGAAACCCGCATCGCGATCTGAAGGCGGCGGGCCATGGCGTCCATTCTGAGAGCCGGCGTGGTCGGGGCGGGGGTGTTCGGCGGCTATCACGCCGGCCAGTACGCGCGGCGGGCCGATACGGAGTTGGTCGCCGTCCTCGATCCCCACCCCGAGCGCGCCCAGGCCCTGGCCGAGCGCTTCGGGGCTCGCGCCGAGCCAGACCTCGCCGCCCTGTTGAGCGAGGTGGACGTGGTCTCCATCGCCTCGCCCGCCCACACCCACGCCGCCCTGGCCCTGGCCGCCCTGGCCGCCGGCAAGCATGTCTATGTGGAAAAGCCCATCGCCACGACGCTGGAGGACGCCGACGCCATCGCCGTCGCCGCGCGGGCGGCCCGGCTCACCGTCGCCTGTGGCTTTCTCGAACGGGCCGCCTTCCAGGCGATGAATCTGTTCGAGGTTCCGGTCGCGCCGCTTCGCCTGGAGGCGGTGCGGCGCGGACCCGCCTCGCCGCGCGGCCTCGACGTCTCGGTGGTCATCGACCTGATGATCCACGATCTCGACCTGGCCCTGGCGCTGGCCAGAACGGGTGTGCTGGCGGTGGAGGCGGAGGGGGCGCGTGTCGCGAACCGCCGGCTCGACGAGGCGCGGGCGGAGGTGGTCTTCGAGGACGGCTTCACCGCCCATCTGTCGGCCTCCCGCATGGCGGAGGCGCGCGAACGAACCATGCGGCTCGTCTATCCAAGCGGCGAGGTGACCATCGACTTTCTCGGCCACCGCTTCGCGAACACCACCGCCTTTCCGCTCGACCCCGCCTTCGCCGAAACGCCCGCCGGCGCCGACCGTCTGGGGGCCAGTCTCGCCGCCTTCCTCGCCGCCGCGCGCGGCGAAGGCGCGCCGCTGGCGGGCGCCCACGATGGGGTTATGGCGCTCGACCTCGCCCTCGCGGTGGAACGGGCGGCGGCGGAGTCGCCTTGATTATCCACGAACCTCACGAACTTCACGAACAAGAGGAAAAGCGAGCAAAATCATACGATCGGGCGCTCGTATGCGCGCCTTGGCGCGCTTCAAAATTGACCAGCCAGGAGATCTCGGTTCGTGAGGTTCGTGGCTTATTCCTGCAAAATCAGGTGATTGGCCTCGCTCCCGCCCATCATCCCTACCCACTCGGCAGGGCGGAGACGCCGAACACGTGGGGATGGGCGCCCAGGAGGATGGCCCACGCCACGAATGCGCCCAACGGCCGCGCCCAGCCGATCTCGCCGAAGCTCAGCTTCTGGCGGCCCGCCGCGATGGCCGCGAAGGGAATGTTGGAGGTCTTGGCGGCGAAGGCGGTCCATCCCTCGCCCGCCGCGCGCGCTCGCTTGGCGTCGATGCTCGCCGTGCCGAACAGGGCCAGGATGAGCAGGGACCCGAAGAGGACGATCCCGGCCAGATCGCCGTTCACCAGCAGATGTCCGGCCGCCCAGATGGCGATGCCCCACAAGGTCGGGTGGCGGGTGATGCGTAGCACGCCCTGGACCGCGTCGGGGCCTTCCAGCGCCCCCTGCTGACCGACGGCGGTCGGGTTGCGCGTGGTCAGGCCCGTCACGACGAACTGAAAGGCGATGAACTGGACGAAGAGTTGGACCCAGCGGGTGCCGACCGTCGACTGCCAATAGGTCGTGTCGGACGGATCGCCCCACACCCCGCCGTAAGCGATGATCAGCCACGCCAGCATCCCCACCGAGGCGAGGGAGAAAAGCGCTATGTAGAAGCCCTGGCCGATCGTCCCGATCGCCGTCTCGCGCACCCGGGTTCCGGAGACCACCAGGTGCAGCAGCAGGAACGCCACGGCGGCGACGATCAGATTGATCATGGGTTAGACCCCTCTTTCTTTGCGCGCCCGACGATGAAAGGCGTCGCGCCCGCTGTCAAATCGGCGAGAGGGCCTAGCTTCCGAAATCCAGCGCCGCCACTACCGGCACGTGGTCGGAGGGCTTGCCCTGGCCGCGCGCGTCGCGGTGGATGGTCACGCTCTCGAGGCGATCGGCCGCCCGCGGCGAGAGCAGCAGATGATCGATGCGGATGCCGTGGTTCCTCTGCCAGGCCCCGGCCTGGTAATCCCAGAAGGTGTAGCCGCCCGGCGCCCCGTCGGCGGCCATGTAGGCGTCGGTAAGGCCCAGCCACTTCAGCGCCCGGAAGGCCCCGCGGCTCTCCGGCTGGAAGAGGGCGTCGCCCATCCAGGCCGCCGGATCGTCGGCGTCCTCCGGCCCCGGAATGACATTGTAGTCGCCGGCCAGAACCAGCGGCTCCTCCAGTCCCAGCAGATCGCGGGCGTGGGCGTTCAGCCGCTCGAGCCAGCGCAGCTTGTAGGCGAATTTCTCGCTTCCCACCGGATTGCCGTTGGGCAGGTAGATCGCCGCCACCCGCACCGGCGCCGGCCCCGACACCACCGCCTCGATATAGCGGGCGTGATCCTCGATCCCATCGGCGTGGCCGTCGCTGCCCGGCAGGCCCTTGCGGATGTCTTCCAGGGGCGTCTTGGAGAGCAGGGCGACGCCGTTGTAGGTCTTCTGGCCGTGGACGGCGACATTGTAGCCCAGACGCTCGAAGGCCTCTGTCGGGAACTTCTCGTCGACGCACTTGATCTCCTGCAGGCAGGCGACGTCGGGCGCCGCCGCCTCGAACCAGGCGAGCACCGTCTCCAGCCGGGCGTTGATCGAATTGACGTTCCAGGTGGCGATGCGCACGCGCCGGCCGCTTCCCTAGATCGAGAAGCTGACGCCGCAGCCGCAGCTGCTCTTGGCGTTGGGGTTCACCACGCGGAATTCCGCCGCCGCCAGCTCGTCGGCGTAGTCGATTTGCGAGCCTTTGAGCAGAGCCAGGGAGATCACGTCCACCAGGGCGGCGGCCCCGTCGTGCTCCACCCTCACATCGTCGGCCTGCGCCGTCTCGACCAGGTCGAAGCGATACTGGAAGCCCGAGCAGCCGCCCCCGTCCACCGCCACGCGCAGCATCACCGGACGCCCCTCGGCGGCGGCGATGAGGTTGAGCCGGCGGGCGGCGGCGGGCGAAAGGGTGATGTCAGGCTGGGTCATGGCTTGGGGATCGGGCTCTGGCCTCTATATGAGGGTGTCCGCGCGTCTTCGCAAAGGGGCGATCCACATCGAGCCGCTGCAGGCCTTCGCACGACCGGCGCCGGCCAGAGCGCCCTGGGCCGAGAATCCGGCCAAATCGCGCGGCCGGCGTCACGCCGAGGCGATGAGCGCCACCCGCACCCCTTTCGCCCGTGACCGCGACCGCATCATCCACACCTCGGCCTTCCGGCGCCTGAAGGAAAAGACCCAGGTGTTCGTCGCCCACGAGGGCGACCATTTCCGCACCCGCCTCACCCACTCGCTGGAAGTGGCCCAGATCGCCCGCTCCATCGCCACCGCCCTGGGGCTGGACGCCGACTTGGCCGAGACCATCGCCCTTGGCCACGACCTTGGCCACCCACCCTTCGGCCATGCCGGGGAGGAGGAGCTGGAGCGCTGCATGGCGGCCTTCGGCGGCTTCGACCACAACGTCCAGACCTTCCGCGTCCTGACCGAGCTGGAGCGCCGCTACCCCGCCTTCGACGGCCTCAACCTCACCTGGGAGACCCTGGAGGGCGTGGTCAAGCACAACGGCCCGGTGGCCGGCAAGCTGCGCCGCCCGGCGTGGCGGGCGGTCGCCGCCTTCGACCGCGACTTTCCCCTTGATCTCGGCGGCTGGCCCTCGGCCGAGGCGCAGGTGGCGTCGGTGTCGGACGACATCGCCTACAACAACCACGACGTGGATGACGGTCTGGAGGCCGGGCTGTTCGGCCTGGAGGAACTGGCCGGCCTGCCGATCATCGGCCCGATCCTGGCCGGCGTGCGGGGCGATCATCCCGGTCTCGACCCGCGGCTGACCCGCCTGGAGGCGGTGCGCCGGATGATCGGGGCCATGGTCGCCGACGTGATGGCCGAAACGGGCGCCCTGGCCGCCGCCTCGGGGGTGGCTTCGGCCGACGACGTGCGCGCGCTTGGCCGCCCGCTGGCAGCCTTCTCCCCCGCCATGGCTGCCGACCTCGCTCGCCTACGCGCCTTTCTGCACGAGCGAATGTATCGCCACTGGCGGGTCAACCGCAGCCGCAGCCAGGCCCGCCGCATCGTCGCCGAGATGTTCGCCCTCTTCATGGCCGAACCCGATGTCCTGCCGGCCGAGTGGTTCGAACGCCTCCGCAACCTGGACGAAGGAGCCCGCGCCCGCGTGATTTGCGACTACATCGCCGGCAAGACCGACCGTTACGCCATCGAGGAGCACCGGCGCCTCTTCCACCTCGACGCCTGGGCGTGAGGCGGCGCGGCGGGCGTTCCAGCGCGCCTTCACCTTCGATAAACTGTTGAGGGTGATTCGTTTGGCCCCAAAGGGCCGGCCAAGCGAGGCCTCGGGAGTTCCCATGTCCGAATACGACCGCGGCGCTTATCCGCCCGGCGGCGAACCGCCGCTGAGGTTCGACCCCCGGCGCCCGCAACGGCCGGCCGGCCCCGCCCCGGTCACCCTGATCCTCAGCCTGATGCTGCTGGCGGCGGTGGGCGGCGGAGTCTTCTACATCTATCGCGGCGGCGCGCGCGGCGTGGGCGACGCGCCCCGGCCGGTCGGCGCGCCGGTGGGCGATTTCAGGAGCGCCGCCCCGCCCCAGGCGTCCACGCCCGATCCGGCCGCCGGCCTGTCCATCTACAAGGACGACCCCAACGCGGCGAGGGCCGTCCCGGCCTTCGTGCCGCCGCCGGAGCAGCCGACGCCCCGGCCGAACC
>JBPCMA010000144.1:0-2657 GCA_051002715.1 Caulobacteraceae bacterium | reverse complement strand
TCCACGCGACATCCGCACGGCTCCCAGGATCGCCGCACGGCAAACGCCAGAACGCGAAACGACCCTATCAAACCCATCCCGAGAAAGAATAACCTCCCGCGTGAGAATTCTTCCTCAGCCTGCTAGGCGGGCCTTGCCCGCCCATCCGCCGGGGCCTTAGGGTCTCGCCATGGATCAGAACCGGCCCGCCTTCCGCGACGCCTCCCTGGCGCTGGAGGAGCGGGTCGACGATCTCTTTCGCCGCCTGACCCTAGAGGAGAAGGTCGCCCTGATGGCCGGGGCGGCGGCCTTCACCCTCGAAGGGGTCCCGCGCCTGGGCGTTCCGGGCATCCGGGTCACCGACGGGCCGACCGGGGTGCGCTCCCATGAGGGCGAGGCGGCGACCGTCTTCCCCGTGGGCGTGGCGATCGCCGCCACCTGGAATCCCGGCCTGGTGCGCGAAGTGGCCGCCGCCATCGCCCGCGAGGCCCTGGCGCTGAACGACCAGGTGGTCCTCGCGCCCACCATCAACATCGTCCGCACGCCGCTGTGGGGCCGCAACTTCGAGACCTATTCGGAAGACCCCTTCCTGGCAGGAACCCTGGGCGCGGCTTTCATCGCCGGCCTGCAGGGCGAGGGCGTCGGCGCCTCGCTCAAGCACTATGCGGTGAACAACCAGGAAGAGAACCGGATCACCGTGAGCGCCCAGGTGGACGAACGCACCCTGCGCGAAATCTACCTGGCCGGCTTCGAGATGGCGGTGAAGGCGGCGCGCCCGTGGACGGTGATGGCCGCCTACAACAAGGTGAACGGGACCTACGCCAGCGAACACTTCCATCTGCTCACCGACATTCTGAAGGGCGAATGGGGGTGGGACGGGGTGGTGGTCTCCGACTGGGGGGCGGTTCATTCCACCGCGCCGGCCGCCAATGCCGGCCTGGACCTGGAGATGCCCGGCCCGCCCCGTTGGTTCGGTGAGAAACTGCTCGCCGCGGCGCGGGCCGGCGAGGTTCCGCCGGCGCGCATCGACGACGCCGCCCGCCGGATGGCCCGCCTGATTCTGCGCACCGGCGTCCTCGACGGGAAGGCCGCCCCTCCCGGCGAACTGCGCTCGGTCCGTCACCGCAAGATTGCCGCGCGGGCGGCCGAGGAGGCGGCGGTGCTGCTGAAGAACGACGGCGACCTGCTGCCGCTGGACGCCGGCGCGATCCGCGCCCTGGCGGTGGTCGGCCCCAACGCGGCGGCGCGGCGCATTCAGGGGGGCGGCTCCTCCCAGGTTCGCGCCGGCCGCCAGACATCGATCCTCGCGGCGATCGAAACGCTGCTGGCGGGCCGGTGCGAGGTGCTTCACGCCGAGGGCGGCGACAACGAGCCGGTCCCGGCCGCCGCCCGGCGGGAGTTGTTCAGCCCCGACGAGGGGCGCGGCGAGGCGGGCCTGCTGTGCGAATACTTCGCCGAACCCGGTTTCGCCGGCGCGCCCTACAAAAGCCGCGCGGAACGCCAGATTGGCAAACGGCTTCCGACGGGGCCTCTCCGAGGCGCCGGCGAGACTCTGGGCGCCGTGCGCTGGAGGGGCTGGCTATGGCCGGTCAGGGATGGGCGCCACGAGATCGCCGTCCGCGGGCCCGGCGTCGCGCGGGTGATCCTGGATGGCGTGGTGCTCATCGACGAGGCGACCCCCGGAGTCGCCGACCGGATGGACATCGTCGGCGCGACGGCGTCGCGCAAGACGGCGGCGGTGACGCTGACCGCCGGTAAGGGTTACCCCATCGCCATCGAATACGTCCGGCCCGCCGATCATGCCGCCCTGATGGTGGAGCAGGTCGCGGTGGGCCTTCGCCAGCCCACGGGATCGGTCGAAGAGGCCGCTGCCCTGGCCGCTCGCGCCGACGCCGCCGTGGTGGTGGTGGGCGCCGCCTCGACCAGCGAGGCCGAGGGCTACGACCGCCAAGGCCTCGATCTGCCGGGCGACCAGAACGCCCTCGTCGAGGCGGTGCTGGCCGCCAATCCGCGCACCGTCGTGGTGGTGGTCGGCGGCGCCCCCTACGCCCCGCCGTGGATCGACCACGCGCCGGCGGTACTGACGCCCTGGCTTGGGGGAGAGGAGGGGCCGGACGCGGTGGCCCGCATCCTCTTCGGCGACGCCGAACCCTCCGGCCGCCTGCCGGTGACCTTCCCCCGCCGCCTGGAGGACACGCCGGCCCATCCCTTCTATCCGGGCGGCGAGGAGGCCCATTACGGCGAGGGCCTGTTCGTCGGCTACCGCCATTTCGACCGCGGGCCCGAGCCGCCCCTCTTCCCGTTCGGCTTCGGTCTGACCTACACCCGCTTCTCCTACGCCGACCTCCAGGCGCCCGAAGAGGTTCGCGCCGGCGATCCCGTCGAAGTCTCCTTCACCATCGCCAACACCGGCCGGCGGCCCGGCAAGGAAACCGCCCAGCTCTACGTCCGCCCGCGCGGCCCCTCGGTCGAGCGGCCGGTCAAGGAACTCAAGGGGTTCGCCAAGGTCGCCCTGGCGCCGGGTGAATCGACGCGGGTGCGCCTGACCCTCGACGCCCGCGCCTTCTCCTTCTGGGACCCCGCCCGCCACGCCTGGATCGCCGAGCCGGGCGCCTACGATCTCTTGATCGGCCCCTCGGCGGCGGACATCGAACTGCAGGCCACGGTGCGTTTGGCGG
>JBPCMA010000143.1:0-11751 GCA_051002715.1 Caulobacteraceae bacterium | reverse complement strand
ATCCTCGCGTCCCGATTTTTGGAGAATTGTGGGATTTTGGCGGCTTGCGTGGCGTGGGGGGGGGGGTTGTACACCTCCCCCCCCCCCCAGGGCACCTTTCTCGATATCCAATCCTCCGGCATTCCCTAGCTTCGCACCCGGATCACCCGGCGCTCGGTCAGGCGGTCGCGATCCGCGTCCCAGCGCCCCGCGCAAGCCAGGGCGTAGACGCGTCGCGCCAGCAGGGTCGGGGCGTCCGCTTCGACGCTGCGCTCGAAGGCGTGACCCTCGCGGGCCACGGCGCGCTGGACCGACTCCAGCACCAAGCGGTCCTGCTCGAAGATCGGCTGGGGCTCGTCGGTCCAGGCCACCGCCGGCGCCGCCCCGGCCTCCGCCGGGCCGGTGGAGGCCATCCACTCCTGCCGGCAGGTCACCGCGCCGGTGGGGACCAGGTGCATGACGATGCGCATCGGGCCTTGCGGGCCGGCGTTGAAGGCGACGGTCACCCGGTCGGGCAATTCGAAGTTCAGGACGACCAGGGCGGTCGGCGGAATAGGGTAGGCGGCGCCGGCGGCCGGCGGCGCGAACACTGTAACGCCGCGCTCGGTGCGCCGCATCTCCACCGCCTGTTCCTGGAAGCCCATGGCCCGGTTGGCGAAGAACTGGCCGTGGGTGAAGGCGTGAGTAAAGACCGGATGGCACCAGTCGAGATTGTTCTCGATCGTCGCCAGGACGGCGCACTCGAGGGTCAGCGAACCTTGCGTCCAGTTGAAACGGGCGACGTCGCCGATCGGGGCCGGGGCGCCGCGCGGCGGCCCCTCGCCCATCCACACCCAGATGTAGCCGTCGGCCTCGGCGCAGGCGAAGGCGCGCACCGCGACACCCTTGGCGATCTTCTGGCCATCGAGGAGGGAGGGAATGTGAAGGCAGCGGCCGTCCCCGCCGTAGCGCCAGCCGTGGTAGCGGCAGGCGAGGGCGCCGCCCGCCACCTCGCCCAGGTGCAGCTCGGCCCCGCGATGGGCGCAACGGTCATGCAGGGCGCGCGGGCGGCCGTCGGCGTCGCGGAATAAGGCCAGGGGCCAGTCGAGGATCTGGACGGCGACCGGCCGCTCGGCGAGCCGCTGGGAGGCAGGCGCCGCATACCAATGGTCGCGCGGAAAGACGTCGCCCGCGGCCGTCTCGGCCCGGGCGCCCGAGCGCGTCATGCTCTCGCCTCTCCCGGCTCGGACAAAACCGCCGCGGGATCGCCCGCCGCGGCTTCGGCGGCCCGCCGCGCCGCCCCCCTTCGCCTCTGCCGGCGGACATACCAGACCGTCCACAGCGCCAGGGCGCCCATCGTTCCGTAGCCGAGGATGGGGCTCACCAGAAGGTAGTCGCGGATCGACACGGCGAAGACTAGGGCGGCCTCCAGCGCCGTCTTGGCGAGCAGCCCGAAACCCCAGACCAGGGTCATGACGGTCATCGAGCGCCGGAAGTATTTATTGTCGCGCAGAGCCTCGAACTCCCCCAGCTCGGCGGAGGATTTGCGCCGCAGGCTGGCGCGGGCGAGCTGATAGATCAGCGGCTTGCCGATCGCCGCCGAGCCCAGGAATATGAGGCCGATCAGGCCGCCGACCAGGCTTTCACGCAGTTGCAGGAAGCGCGCCCCGCCGCCGCCGACGAAGGCGAGCAGGGAAAGGGCGATGCCGGCCAGGACGAGCATCGACACCGCGTCGATTCGGCGCTTGCGGGCGAACTCGAAAAGGCTCCAGGCGATGGGCGGCGCCGAAGAGGCCAGGAGGGCGCGGACATCGCCGAGATCGCGCTTAGTGAAATCGTAGATCAGAAAGGGCAGGGCGAAATTGACCAGGACTTCAACGGCGATCCCGGCCCCCCGTTGGCGGATGAAGGCGCCTGCCTTGCGGATGTTCTCGTTCATCGTCTCGCTCCTAGCTGGCCAAAAACGCGTCGAGGTCGGCCGCGAAGGCGGCCGGCTGGTCGAACATGATGAAGTGCAGCGAGCCATCGACGCGCTTCAGCGTCTTGCGCGGCAAGGCGGCGTAGAAGTCGCCGTAGCGGGCATCGGTCGCCCCGACGGGCGCGCCGAGGGCCACATAGTCGGGATAGAGAATCGTGATCGGCGTCCGGATGGCCGCCAGGCCGGGGCGCAGGTCGAGTTCGAGATCGTCGGCGAGGGCATGTTGGACGACCGATGAATCGCTGGCGCGGCTCCAGCCCGCCACCCGCGCGCGGTCCGCCGGGCTGGTGACCATCGAGGCGATCAGCTTGTTCATGGCCTCGTCCGACTGGCGCGGCGCGGCGCGCATCCCTTCGGCGATCGGCCTCACCTGTTCCAGGGTCATCGCCGGGCCCATCAGCACCTGGGCGAAGAAGGGAGCCGCATCGACGATCATCACCTTCTTCAGGTCGGCGGGGTGATGCTCGGCCAGCCACAGGGCGATCGTGCCGCCCATCGAATGGCCGATCACGGTGGCGGGCGCGAGCTTCTGATCGGTGATGTAGGCGTCGATCGCCTCGGCGGTGGGGATCAGCACCGGCCCGGCGGCGTTGGCGCGCGCCGGCTCGCCGGCGAACCCCGCCACCTGCACCAGATGCAGCCGGAAGCGGCCACGCAGCCGCTCGGCGGTGGCCCGCCAGGTGTCGCGCGAGGAGGCGAGGCCGGGAATGAAGATCAGGTCCGGTCCCGTCCCCACGACTTCGACGCTGATGCGATCGCGGACGATGATCCGGCTGTCCGGAAAAAGGCGGTTGGCCTCTTGCATGGCCGGGGCCGGTTGAGCCGCGACCGCGAGGCTTGGCGCCGTGACGATCAAGGCGGTGGCGAGAGCAAAGTGGGGGTGAAGTGACATGCTTGGCGGCTCCTTGATGAAAGGTTCGGGGGTTTTCGAAATTCGTTCACGCCGACTCGGCAACCAGTTTGCCGATGGCGTCGAGGTAGGCGATGAAGGCGTCGCGGCCGGGATCGGTCAGCCGAACGCGGGTCAGGGGCTTGCGGCCGACAAAACTCTTGCCGATGGCCACATAGCCCGCCTCCTCCAGCTTGCGCAGATGAACCGAGAGGTTGCCGTCGCTGGCGTTCAGCCGCGCCTTGATTTCATTGAAATCCGCCCCCTGGCGGCCGGCGAGGTAGGCCATGACGCCCAGGCGCAGGCGCCCGTGGATGACCTCGTCGATGCCCTCGATGGTGAACTCGTCCATAATCGCGCGCCTCAGCCCGCCTTGGCGGCTTGGCGCATCAGGACAGCGCCCGGGACGACGGCGAGCAGGATGAGGGCGGCGGCGTAGAGAAGATAGACGGCCGGCAGGGTGCAGAAAGCCGCCAGGGCGATCGCCGCCGTGTAGGAACCGGCCGAGGTCAGCCAGATCCAACGCTTGCGCGACACCGCCGCCACCACCATCCAGCCCAGGCCGTAAAGCGCCATGACCGCCGACGGCAGCATCAGGAACGGCACGGGGCTTTGGGCGCGCCAGGCCGCCAGCATCGCCGAAACGACCAGGGTGAAGATCGTCCAGCCCACGCCCCGCCAGGCGAGGCCGGCGGCCCGGTTGGCGGGGCCAGCCCATTTAGCGTGACGGGCGCGGATGAGCCACAGCGCGATGACGAACACCACCGACGCGCCGCCCCATATGGCGGGGAGAGCCCAGGGCGCGGCGGCGATTCGACCGGTGTAGACCGCCCAGTCCGTGACGCTGGCCACCGCGTAGATGGCGCCCGCCGCCACCAGGATCGAGCCGCCCAGTAGCGGTGAGGCGCGTCCCTCCTCGGCCAGGGCTTTGAGAAAGCCGATATCGGCCTGCAAGGCCCGCATCTTGTCCGCCATGGGTCGCCTCCGCTGGTGTCGCCGCTTCGTAACACTATCTACTTTGATATGCAAAGTACTTTTATGTGAAGCGATCGAACCCGGCGATATCCCCCAGCCGCGCGATTGGCGCGAGCGGGTGGTTGGAGCCGGCGCGCCGCCTTGCCATGGCGCCGCGCGGCGGGCAAAGAGGCGCGATGGCGAGCCTGGACGAAGAACTTCTGGACCTCATCGCCGGCGAGTCGCTGGTCGATCGCGCCCGCCTGACCCGCGAGGCCACCTTGGCCGACATCGGCCTCGATTCGGTCGACCTGATCAGCATCGTCTTCGCGGTGGAGGAAAAATACGGCGTCGAGATTCCCGACAACGCCTTCGCCGAGACCAGGGATCTGGGCGGGTTCCTCGATATTCTCGAAGGTTTAATCGGCAAGCCGCCGGCCTGACGATGATTGGCGCCCCTCGCCGCGTCGCGGTCACCGGCCTGGGCGCGATCTGCGCCCTGGGGATGACGGCGCCGGAGACCTGGGAGGCGGCGCGGGAAGGGCGCGGCGGCATCGCCCTTCACCCCTTCGACCCAGGCCCGAACGGGCCGGAGGGCCACCCCACCCCAGCCGCCCTGGTCGAGGGCGACGTGGTCGGAGCGGTGGAGGCGGCGCTCGACCGGCGGGTCGGGGCCACCCTCGATCGGTTCACCCTCTTCGCCCTCAAGGCGGCCCGCGAGGCGCTGGGCCAAGCCGGCCTCATCGGCGCGCCGGCCCTGGAGCGGCGGGCGGCGGTGGTGTTCGGCCACGGCTTCGGCGGCGTTCACACCATGGAAGCCTCCTACGAACGTTTCTTCGGCCAGAAAGCGGCGCGCATGCACCCCCTGACCATCCCCAAGGTGATGGTGAGCGCCCCGGTGAGCGCGGTTGCCATGGAGTTCGCGATCAAGGGTCCGGTGTTCGCCGTCTCGAGCGCCTGCTCCTCGTCCGGCCACGCCATCGCCCAGGGGGCCGCCTTCATCGCCTCGGGCCAGGCGGACATCGCGGTGGTGGGTGGCAGCGAGGCCATCGCCACGCCCGGCTCCCTGCGCGGCTGGGAGGGCCTGCAGGCCATGACGGCGACCGCCTGCCGGCCGTTTTCGGTGGGGCGCGACGGCATGGCCATAGGCGAGGGCGGCGGGGCCCTGGTGCTCGAGGCGCTGGACCACGCCGAGACGCGCGGCGCCGCCGTGCTGGGCGAACTGACCGGGGTGGGCCTTTCAAGCGACGCCTTCCACTGGACCCAGCCCAGCCTGGAGGGCGCGGTCGCCGCCATGACTGCCGCCTCCGCGCAGGCCGGCGTTATCGACGGCCCCCAGGTGCTGATCTCGACCCACGGCACCGGCACGCCGCTCAACGACGCCAACGAGGCGGCGGCGATCCACGCCGTGTTCGGGACCCGCGCCAAGGCCCATCCGGTGATCGCCACCAAGAGCGCCCACGGCCACCTGATCGGCGCGGCCACCGTGGTTCAGGGGGTGATCGCCCTGATGGCCCTGGCCGAGCGCCGCGCCCCGCCGATCCTGAACTGGCTCGGCCCCGACCCGGACTGTGACCTCGACTTGGTGGTGGGCGAGGCGCGGCCCATCGAAGCCGACGCCCTCCTCCTCAACGCCTTCGCGTTCGGCGGCCTGAACACCAGCCTGGTGTTCAGGCGGTGGGGGTGAACCGGCGTCGCCCCTTCATAAGGCGGCGTAACCCTCGGGCGTGACCACCTTCAGGTTGGGGAACAGGCCGCGCATGTGCCGAACGTTCCATGTCACGATCACCCCGATGCCGTGCATGACCGCGACCTCGCCGATCAGCCGGTCGTAGAGCCGCGCGCCGATGCCGCCAGTTCGCGCAAAGTCGCGCATGGCGTCGAACGCCTGAGCCGCCGTCAGGCCGACGAGCACGCTGGCCGCGCGCACGCTGTCGAGCGCCGCCATGGCTTCCAGCGGCGAAAATCCGAATGGACCCCGCTGGCCGCCCCGGGTCAGGGTGCTGTAGGCCTCCGCATAGCTGTGCGCGGCGACAGCGAAAGCGAGGGGCTCCGGCTCCTCCAGCAGAGCCAGCGACGGCGCATGGTGTTGGTGAGCCGGCGCCAGCGCCGCGATTAGGACGTTGCTGTCGACGAGCGCATCCGCGCTCAAGGCGTCCGCTCGCGCACCGCCTTCAGGACGGCGTTGGCCTCGGCGAGGGTCACGCGCCGGCCGCCTGATGGCCCCACCAGGATCCGGCCGCGTCGCACCAGGCGGCCGACCTCGGCCGGCGCTCCGGGAGGGGCGTAGCCGCGCAGCGCATCCTCGACGATCTGCGTCACGGTCAAGCCGGTCTCCTTGGCCAATTCGCGGGCCTTTGTCCGCGCGAAGGCGGAGCGAATATTGAACTGGGACGACTCGGCGCGGGCCATCGGCGGCCTCCTTCTCAAAACGTCCCTGTTCTTAGAACGCGACGCGGCGGGTGGCTAGCAATTTATGGTTCTGGCTAGACAAGCATGACGCCCTCGGCCTGGGCGGCGGCGCGCAGGGCTCGGTCGCGACCAGTTTGACGACCGGTCAATCATGCCCTTTTCTCGGAAACGGCACACGACCTTGACCGGCGAGGCGTGGGCGCCCGACAGTGCTCCGGCGTGGTGATGACGCGACTCGGGCGAGGGGACGATCCATGAACGCTTTTTCGAAAGCCGCGGCGGCGACCGCCATTCTGCTCACGGCGAGCCTCTCGGCGCCCGGCATCCTGGCGGCCGAGGCCCCGCCGAAGGCTGCCATCGATTCGGGGGTTCTGGTCGGAACGGCGGAGGGGAACGCCCTCTCCTTCAAGGGTGTCCCCTATGTCGCCGCGCCCATAGGGGCCCGCCGCTGGGCCCCGCCGGCCCCGCTCCCGGCGTGGAAGGGCGAGCGCAAGGCCGACGCCTACGGGCCGATCTGCCCGCAGCCGGTCAACGCCGACGGATCGCCCAATCTGGGTGGGGCGAGCGGGGCGACCAGCGAGGATTGCCTCTTCCTCAACGTCTGGGCCCCGAGGGGCGCGCGTGAGGCGCCGGTGATGGTGTGGCTGCACGGCGGCGGCAATTCCATGGGGGCCGGATCGCTGGGGGCCTATGACGGCTCGGCCTTCGTGCGCGACGGGGTGATCCTGGTCACCATCAACTATCGCCTGGGCGCCCTGGGCTTCTTCGCCCACCCGGCCCTGACCAAGGCGGCGGCGCCCGGCGAGCCCCTGGTCGCCTACGGGATCATGGACCAGATCGCCGCCCTCCGATGGGTCAGGCGCGACATCGCCGCCTTCGGGGGTGATCCGGCCAACGTGACGGTGTTCGGCGAGTCGGCCGGCGGCGAGGACACCCTGGCCCTGATGGCCTCGCCCTTGGCGCGGGGCCTCTTCGCCAAGGCCGTCGTCGAATCGGGCGGCGGCTGGTCGGCCCCGGTGACCCTGGCCGTGAGCGAGGCGCGGGGCGAGGCCAAGGCGGTCAAGGCCGGCGCGCCAGCGGGCGCCACGGCCGCGCAGCTCCGCGCCCTGCCGGCCAACGCCTTTGTCGTGAAGGGCGAAGGCCTCGACTACGGCCCCGCCGTGGACGGCCGGTTGTTCACCCGCTCGGTAAGCCAGGCCTTCGCCGCCGGAGACGTCGCCCATGTGCCGCTGATGATCGGCTCCAATAGCTACGAAGCCTCGCTGATGAAGTCGCTCAAACTCACGCCAGCCATGGTCCTGGCCATCGCGCCGCCGGCCTTGAAGGCCGCCTACGCCGACCAGCCCGACGACCAGGCCAAGGCCGCCGCCCTGTTCACCGACGCCTTCATGGGCGCGCCGGCCCACTGGATCGCCGGCCAAGCCGCCGACGGCCCGTCCTATCTCTACCATTTCGCCTATGTGCTCGACATCCAGAAGGCGACCGCCCCCGGGGCCGGCCACGACAGCGAAATCCCCTTCGTGTTCGACAGTTGGGACCATCTGGGCGCCCTGGGGGCCGGGCTGAAGCTGAGCGACAAGGATAAGGCGATGACCGCCCTCGTCCATTCCTGCTGGGTAAGCTTCGCCAAGACCGGCGCCCCGGCCTGCGCCGGCGGCCCCGCTTGGCCGGCCTATACCCGCGCCGCCGACACCCTGATCGACTTCGACGCGCCGACTGCCCTGAAGACCCACTTCCGCCAGGCGCAATATCAGGCGCAGGAGACAGCCGTCCTGCCGACCCTGGGGCTGAAGTAGTTTATCTCGGGCCGTGCCCGCCGACATCTTCCGACCGTGGCTTCGCCGCTGGGGCCTGACCCGCGACGGGGAAGACTTCGTGACCGCCTTCCGCAGTCATTTGCTGCCGGTTCGCCAGGGTGGCACGCCGGCCATGCTCAAGGTCGCCCTCAACCAGGAGGAGCGCGAGGGAGCGGCGCTGATGACTTGGTACCGTGGCGACGGCGCGGCGCGGGTTCTCGCCTACGAAGGGCCGGCCCTGCTCCTGGAGCGGGCGGTGGGCGAGAAGTCCCTGGCGGCCATGGCGCGGAGCGGCCGGGACGACGCGGCCACCGCACTCCTCTGCCACGCGGTCGCCCGGCTGCACGCCCCCCGGCCGGCGGCCCCGCCCGCCATGCTGGCCCCCCTCCCCGTCTGGTTTCGTCAACTGGAGCCGGCTGCCCACGCCCACGGCGGGGTTCTGATTAAATCGGCCGGCGCCGCCCGCCGCCTCCTGGCCGCGCCGCGCGATGCGGTGGTGCTGCACGGCGACATCCATCACGACAACGTCCTTGATTTCGGCCCCCGTGGCTGGCTGGCCATCGACCCCAAGGGCCTCTTCGGCGAGCGCGGCTACGACTACGCCAACCTGTTCTGCAATCCCGACCTGGCGACGGCGACGGCGCCCGGCGCCCTGGCCCGCCGCGTCGCCGTGGTCTCGCGCGCCGCCGGCATCGAGCCCCGACGCCTGCTGCAATGGGTCCTCGCCTATGCTGGCCTGTCGGCGGCGTGGGACATCGGCGACGGCGCCGATCCCGCTCTTCCCCTCGCCATCGCGGGCATCGCGGCGGCGGAATTGGACGGCTGACGCCTATCGCCCCTCCGTCAGCCTCGGCGCGGTCTCGCGCATGGCCAGCGAGGCGGCGAGGCCGACGAGGGTGAAGGCGATGACATACCAGGCCGGCGACATCGGGTCGCCGGTGACCTGGATCAATGAAGCGATGACCAACTGGGTGGTGCCGCCGAAGGTGGCCACGGCGACGGCGTAGACGCCGCCCAACACCACGCCGCGCAATTCCTTGCGCAGGGATTCGGCAAGCGCCGCGTAGACCGCCGCCGTGCTCAAGCCCAGGGAGCCGGCCAGCAGGATCACCGCGACAATGAGGGTGACCGCGTCGCGGTTGCGGGCCATCAGGAAGAAGGCCGGCCAGACGGCGACGAGGAGGAATATTCTCGGCCAGATCAGCAGCGTTTTGCGCCCGAAGCGGTCGCACAGGACGCCTCCCACCAGGCCCCCGGCCGCCCCGGCGGCGCCGTTGGCGACCTGCGCCCCCAGGGCGATGCCGGGCCCCATGTGCAGAGTCTCGCGGGCGTAGGTGGTCATATAGGTCATGGCGTAGGTGGGCACGGTGGCGGCGGCGATCAGGGCCACGCCAAGGGCGATGATCCGGGCATGGCCGCGCAAGGTGGCGCTGGCAGGCTGGTGGGCGGTGGCCGCCTCGACCCGGTGCAGGGTCTCGGGCAGATTTCGCCGCAGCCACAGGCCAAACGGCAGCACCGCCGCGCCGAGGAGGAAGGCCACGCGCCAGCCCCAGGCCTGCAGCCCAGCCGCGCCGGCGATCGCCGCCAGGGCCACGCCCACCAGGCCGCCGGCTATGGCGGCGAGGTTCTGGCTGGCCCCTTGCCACGCCCCGTAAAACCCGCGTTTGGCGGGGGGCGAGGCCTCGATCAAAAAGGCGGTGGTCGGCCCGACCTCGCCGCCCAGGGCGAATCCCTGAGCCAGCCGGCAGGCCAAGGCCAGGATCGGCGCGGCGACGCCGATCTGGGCGTAGGTGGGGGTGAGGGCTAAGGCCAGGATGGCCCAGCCCATCAGGGCGAAGCTGAACAGCATGGCTGGCCTGCGCCCGTGGGTGTCGGCGTAGCGGCCGATCAGCACCGAGCCGACCGGGCGCAGGATGAACCCGGCCCCGAAGGTGGCCAGGGCGAGGATCAGGCTGAGAAAGGCCGAATGGCCGGGAAAGAAGGCGGAGCCGATCTCCCGGGCGAAAAAGGCGTAGATGGTGAAGTCGTAGAACTCCAGGGCGTTGCCGATCACCGCCGCCGTCACCTGCCGGCGCGAAATCGTCGCCGCCTCCATCGGCTCGCCGATCGCCAGGGAGGCGCCGGTCAAGCGCTCGCCCCGGCCGGCGCTTTCGCCGACAACCATTGGTAGATCACTGCCGGCGGCGCGCCGAGCACCGGCCACACCAGGGCGGTGACGATCGCGCCCAGCACGGTTCTGGCCAGGGCGGCGGGGGTCAGGAAGGCGGCCAGGGAGCTGATATCGGGGGCCAGGGAGGCGGCGAGGCCGCCGGCCCCGCCGACGATGGCGACGACGGCGAAACTCAGCACGAACCAGACGACATAGACCACCGCCGCCAGGGCGGCGGCCAGGACATAGGTCCCCAGCATGGGCCAGAAGCGGCCGCGGGTCAGGGCCCAGGATCCGAACAGAGTCACCTTGCCGGTGGCGAAGGTCTGGGCCGAGGCCAGGGAGAGCCGCGTGGCCACGAAGATCGCCGCGGCGGCGCCGGCAAGGCCGCAAAGGACGATGGCCAGGGGCGCCGCCGCCTTGGCCGCCAGGGCGACCACCGCGCCGATCCCCACCGCGACCAGGATCGAGGCGATATAGGCGATGAGGGCGACGCCGAAGAGCAGCAGCATCAGGGCGAACTGGCGCGCCTCGTCGGCGCCCAGGCGGAAATAGCCGAAGCGCTCGTCGGCCGGCCGCATCACCGCCCGGTTCATGGCGGCCTGGAGCAGCGCATTGAACACCAGGAAGAAGAGAAGCATCACGCCGTAGACAGGCGCCAGGCGCAGGGCCAGGGCCAGCACCTCGCCGCCCTGCCGCGCTCCCGCCGTCGCGCCCAGGTCGCGCAGCCGCACCAGATCGGGGCCGGCCAGGGCGACCAGAGCGCCGCCGC
Source organism: Caulobacteraceae bacterium (assembly GCA_051002715.1). Taxonomy (GTDB): domain Bacteria; phylum Pseudomonadota; class Alphaproteobacteria; order Caulobacterales; family Caulobacteraceae; genus Acaudatibacter. The sequence goes on along the minus strand of JBPCMA010000143.1, from coordinate 843 downwards.
CGATCAGCGAGACGGCAAGCTGGATGAGAGCCCAGGCGACCACCGCCCTGGGGCGTTCGCGGACGATGCGAAAGCCAGTGAAGGCAGTCTCGGAGATCGAAAAGCCGGCCATGGCGGCGCCCTGCCCCGCCGGAGAACGCCGGCTTGCCGCTTCATTCCAGAAAACAAGGCGATGCGATAGACTCGACGGGCGCCCGGCTCCGATCGGCGCTTTCATCGAATCTAGGCGAGTGCTTGCGACGCGGCGCGCGATCGGCCTAGGTTGCGGCAAAACCTTGGGAGGAGCGCATGAAACGCTTTGTCATCATCGTCTGCGTCACGGGACTGGCCCTGGCGCTCGCCGCCTGCGCCGCCGGCACCCCCGAGGCCAGCCGGGCGGCGGCCGGCGGCCCGCTATCCCAGCTGCTGCTCGGCTTCTGGCACGGGATCATCGCCCCGCTGACCCTGCTGGTGGAGGTCATTCAGAAGCTCGCCCCGAACCTCCTGCACCTCTCGTGGCGCATGTATGGCGGCGGCGACAGCATCGCCTACGACATCGGCTTCTATTTCGGCCTAGCCGGCGGCCCGACGGTGCTGTGGTCGCGGCGCTGGCGCTAAAGAGCGCTCTGGAGCGCTTTCCGCAAAAGTGGAAACTGTTTTGCGATCAGAAAGCGCTCAAGTGTCTAAGATAGAGCCTGTTTTTCCGATCGGGTTGGTCCAACCCGATCGGAACAGGCTCTAGCAGGCTGAGGAAGAAGTCTCACGCGGGAGGTTATTCTTTCTCGGGATGGGTTTGATAGGGTCGTTTCGCGTTCTGGCGTTTGCCGTGCGGCGATCCTGGGAGCCGTGCGGATGTCGCGTGGA
>JBPCMA010000142.1:0-3896 GCA_051002715.1 Caulobacteraceae bacterium | reverse complement strand
CGCCAGGGCGGCGTCCTTGGCGTCGGCCGCGCTCCAGAAGGCGATCCAGTCGCGGAGCGGCGCCCCGACGAAACGGTCGGTGATATCCTGCATGAGCGAGGCGATCGCGCCGCGGCTCTGCTGATTGGTGAGCACGGCGATGCCGATGCGCCGCTCGGGCAGGAGAGAGACGTAGCTCACCATGCCGATCAGGCCGCCGGTGTGCCAGACGCGCTCGAAACCCTGGTAGTCCTCGAGGCTCCAGCCCAGGCCATAGTCGCGAAAGTGGGTTCGCGTCAGGGTCGAGGTGGTCGGCGAGATCGGTTCGATCGTCTGCGGCGTCCACATCTCGCGATGCCGAGCCTCGCTGAACAGCGGCGCGCCTCCGGCCACCCGCCCGTCGGCGAGCTGGACCGTCATCCATTTGGCCATGCCGCCGGCGCTGCACTCGATCGATCCGGCCGGGTCCAGCGCCTCGCCGGGGTCGGGCGCGATGGCGGCCGGTTTTCCCGAGGCGAGGATATGGGGGGCGGCGACGTTGGGATTGCCCGCCGTCCGGGCGAGATTGGCCGCGCAGCCGGTTCCCAGCCGATCGAGGACGCGCTGCTGGACGAAATTCTCCCAGCTTTGCCCGGTGACGGCCGGAACGAGCTGTCCGGCGACGATGTAGAGCAGGTTGTCGTAGGCGAACACCGAGCGGAAGCTGGTGACCGGTTTCAGATAGCGCAGGTTGTGGACGATCTCGTCGCGGGTGAAATCGGTGTGCGGAAAGAGCATCAGGTCGCCCGCCCCCAGGCCCAGGCCGCTGCGATGGGTCAAAAGGTCGCGGACGGTGAATTCGCGGGTGACCCAGGGATCGTGGAGGCGGAACGCCGGCAGATGGTCGATGACCTTGTCGTCCCAGTCGAGCTTGCCCTGGTCCGCCAGCATGGCCAGGGCGGCGACGGTGAAGGCCTTGGTGTTGGAGCCGATCCCGAACAGGGTGTCGGCGTCGACCTTCCCCGGCTTGCCGGCTTCGCGCACGCCATAGCCCTTGGCGAAGATGGTCTTGCCATCCTTGACGACGGCGATGGCCAGGCCCGGAACGGCGAAGGTTTTTTGAACGCGAGCGGCCAGGGCGTCGATGTCGGCCTCGCGCGCGCCGGCCGGGAGATCAAAGGTGGGCGCGGGCGCGGCGTGAACCGTCGCGGCGGAGGCGAGAGCGAAGGCGCAGAGGGCGGTTGCGGCCAAGTTGCGGCCAAGCGCCCCCTCCGTCACGGCGCGAGGAAGAGCGCCGTGCCACCTCCCCCGCTTCGCGAGGGAGGAGTGAAGAAGGGCTAGCCGTGCTTTACGCCTCCCTCGTCCTCTTACGGGGGAGGGGTACCGCGAAGCGGTGGAGGGGGCGTCGAGCCGTCGGCCAGCCCAGAAAAGCTTCCCGAGAGGATTCATCGCCGCACCGCTCCCTTCCGATCGCCGGCCCGGGCGCCCAGCCGTTGCGGCGCGACCTCGCCCACATCCAGGCCGAAATCGACGAGGTCGGCGGGGACCGGCTCGCCGACCACGAGGGCCGCCGCCAGAGCGCCAATGGCCGGGGCTGTCTGGATGCCGTAGCCGCCCTGGCCGGCCAGCCAGAAGAAGCCGGGGGCCACCGAATCGAAGCCGACCACCGGGGCGCGGTCGGCCACGAAGCTCCGCAGCCCGGCCCATTTCGCCCGCACCCGGCGCACCTTCAAGGTGGTCGCCCGTTCGACCCGGTCGATGGCCAGAGCGACGTCGATCTCTTCCGGCGCCGCGTCGCAGGCCTCGACCGGCGTCTCGTCGGCCGGTGAGAGCAGCAAGAGTCCGGCGTCGGGCTTGAAATAGAACCGCTCGTCGATGTCGATGGTCATGGCGGAGGCGGCCACCGCCGGGTCGTCGGCCCCCTCCGCCAGCACCGCGGTGCGGCGGCGCGGCGTCAGGCCGATGGGCGCGGCCCCGGCCATGGCCCCCACCTGGTCGGCCCAGGCGCCGGCGGCGTTGACCACGACGGGCGCCGTCAGCTCGCCGGCCGAGGTCGCCACCCGCCAGGAGGAGCCCACGCGCTCGAGGGCCAGCACGGCGGCGTCTGGGCGCAGCGTTCCTCCGCCGGCGCCGAAGCGGCGCAGATAGCCCTGGTGAAGGGCGTTGACATCGATGTCGCGGGCGTCGTCCTCGTGGAGGGCCCGGTCCACATAGCCTTCGCGCAGCAGGGGCGAGAGGCGCCTGGCCTCGGCCACGCTCACCGGGCGCGCGCCCGCCGCGACATCGGGCAGGGCCGCCATCGCCTCGAAGGCGCCCCGCTGGTCCGGACGGGCGATGTAGAGCGCGCCCCTCGGGGCGGCCAGCGGCGCCGGAGCGAACCCCGTCGGCGGATCGAACAGGAAGGCGCGGCTGGCCCGCGACAGGGCGCGGATCGCGGCGTTGCCATAGATCTGGGAGAACAGGGCGGCCGAGCGGCCCGTGGCGTGGTAGCCCGCCTGGGCCTCGCGCTCGATCAGGGCCACCCGCAAACCGGCCGGCAAGCTGGCGGCCAGCGACGCCCCGGCGATGCCGGCGCCGATGATCAGCACGTCGAACGGGTCGGCCATCGGAGCCTTTCGGCGAAGTCGATCGAACGGTCGGGCCGCGCGGCGCGGGTTTGCGGTTGCCGCGCCGCCGCCGACCGAGTAGACAGCAATGAAAGTTTTTCACAAGTGGAAAGTTTGGCAACGTGCGCGTCTTCGCCGCCGGGATCGTCACCGAAACCAACACCTTCGCCCCGTGGCCGACCGGGGCGCGCGGTTTCGCTCAGGGCGGGATGTGGCATGGCGACGCCAGCGCCGCCGGCGAAACGCCGCAGAATCTGACCGCGCGCCTGTGGCGCGACCTGGCGGCCGGCGACGGCCATTCGTTCACCGAAAGCCTGTTCGCGGTCGCCGAACCGTCCGGGCCCACCGTCCAGAGCGTCTACGAGGCCATGCGCGACGAGATCCTGGCCGAACTGCGGGGCAAGGGCCCGTTCGACGTGACGCTGCTCTTCCTGCACGGCGCGATGGTCGCCACCGGCTGCGACGACTGCGAAGCCGATCTCGCCGTCCGCGCCCGCGCCATCGTCGGGCCGGACGCGGCGGTGGGCGTCGAACTCGACCCACACTGCCATCTCTCGCAGGCTCTGGTCGACGCCGCCGACGCGGTGATCCTGATGAAGGAATATCCGCACACCGACTTCCTGCCGCGCGCCGAGGAGCTCTATCGCCTGTGCGTGGGCAAGGCGGCCGGGGCGCTGAAACCCGTCTCGCGCTTGTTCGACTGCAAGATGGTCGGCTTCTATCCGACCACCGGCGGCCCCATGGTGGAGATTCTCGAGGCGATGCGCGCCGCCGAAGGCGCCCCCGGCATCCTTTCGGTCAGCTTCGCCCACGGCTTTCCCTGGGGTGACACCTTCGACACCGGCTCGAAGATGCTGGCGATCGCCGACGACGATCCGGCCCTGGCCGCCGCGATGGCCGAGCGCCTGGGCCGCGAGGTCTACGCCCTGCGCGAGGCCCTGGCGCCGCGCTTTCCCGCCATCGAGGCGGCGCTGGACCAGGCGGCGGCGACACCGGGGCGGGTGGTGATGGCCGACACCGCCGACAACGCCGGCGGCGGCGCGCCGGGCGACAACATGGCCCTGCTCGTGGCCATGCTCGCCCGTGGCCTGACCGAGGCCGCCTTCGGCTCGATCTGGGATCCGATGGCCGCCGCCGCGTGCGCCGAGGCGGGGGTCGGGGCCGAACTCACATTGCGCCTGGGCGGCAAGAGCGGGGCGGCGTCGGGCGATCCGGCCGATCTCGCCGTCGTGGTCAAGGCGGTGCGCGAGCGCCACGACCAGGCGGGGCTGGGCGACTCGCGCGCGGCCATGGGCCTTTCGGTGTGGCTGGCCATTGGGGGTGTCGACGTGG
>JBPCMA010000141.1:0-7035 GCA_051002715.1 Caulobacteraceae bacterium | reverse complement strand
AACCTTCGCCTGACCGACACCCAGACCCTGTCGGCCTCCATCGCCTATCTGGACGCCCTCACCCAGCTCGACCAGCAACTGGGCACGACCCTCGACACCTGGAAGGTCAGCCTCAACGACTGAGGGCTCGGACGCGCGCCGGCGTATCCGTGAAAGCGGCGGCCAGACAGCCCTTGTCACCGCAAGTATTCCCACCCGTTCGCCCAGGCGCCGCCTCTCCCGCGCGCACCGACATCGCGGGTCAGCGATCGGATCGCCGGGCGAGAACGGCTTTCAGCCGTGGAACAAACACCCGTTTGCCACGTTTTCGCCCTCGGTAACACAGTTGGTGACACAATTTGGAGGATTAGCATCATGAGAACCTTGATCACCGCCGCCCTCGCCGGCGTCACGGCCCTCGGCTTCGCGAGCTCCGCCTCGGCCTACCACTTCATCCACCCGGTGAACCGCCCGTTCGGCATAACCGGTTCCCTGACCGTGACCGCGGCCGCGGTGTCTCTTCCCTGCACGGCCAACTTCAATGCGACGACCGTGGGGACGGGCGCCACCATCACATCGGCGTCATTCAGCGGGGTCAGTTGCGCGGCGCTCACGGCCTCGGGCCTTCCCTGGCCGGTCACCATCGCCGGCCTGCACAGCATCAAGATCCACAATGTGGCGGTCAGCGCCGTGGTTCTGGGCGTTTGCGGGCCGGGCGACGTGAAAGCCCAACTCAACGCCACCGGCAAGATCGTCATCGCCGGGGCGGGCCTTCCCGGCCTGGTTCCTTGCTCGGTCTCGGCGACGCTCGACTCCAAACCCAATCTGAAGATCGGCGGTCACCGTTAAGCGGCTAGGCCTACACATGTAGGCGGCCCGTTTCGCCGGCGTTCTCATGGGCGCCGGCGGAACGCCCGTTTTCTACGTTCAGATGAGCCCCAGCGCCTTGAAGCTGGCCACCCCTTCGCGGCCGACCACCAGATGGTCGTGGACGGCGATCTTCAGGGGTCGGCCGGCCTCGACCACCTGACGGGTCATGTCGATGTCGGCGGCCGAGGGGGTGGGATCGCCGGAGGGGTGGTTGTGGACCAGGATGACCGCGCTGGCCGACAGTTCCAGGGCCCGCCGCATGACCTCGCGCGGATAGACCGGGGCGTGATCGACGGCACCGCGCCACATCACCTCGTCGACGATCAACTGGTTCTTCTTGTCCAGGAACAGCACCCGGAACTGCTCGCGCGCCTCGTGCGCCATGGCGGCGCGGGCATAGGCCAGCAGCGCGCTCCACGATGAAATGACGGGGCGCTTGGCAACCTCGCCTCGACTCATCCGCACCGTGGCCTCATGCACCAGCTTGAGATCGAGCGCCGCGCCCGGCCCGATGCCGTCGATCGCCCTCAGCTCCGCCAGGCCCGCGCCCAGAACGCCGGCCAGGGAGCCGAACCGGGCGAGAAGCGCCTTGGCCGTCGGCTTGGTGTCGCCGCGCGGCAGGCCGCGGGCCAGAATGAGCTCGAGAAGCTCATAGTCGGGCAGAGCCTCGAACGAGATCGCCGCCCGCGCCCGCAACCGCGCGCGATGGCCGGTGTGAGGCGGCTTCGCGCCTGGGCATGTCGGCGTTTTGGGCGCCCACTCGACGGGGTGGTCCAGCCAAAGCGTGGGGGGCGCCCCCCGCGCATAGGCGACCCCTGGCGATACCCCGTTATCTTCCAGCGCGGCCATGTCCCATTCCCTCGCGAGCAAGCCTCCGCGAACAAAATAGGAACAACCTAAGAAAAAGGCCAGGGGTTTTTGCGGGCCGCCTCAAGCCGCCGGCTTGAACAGGCCCTTGGGCGAGAGGGTGAACACCTCGCGGCCGGTCTCGGTCACCCCAACCGAATGTTCGCACTGGGCCGACAGAGACTTGTCGCGGGTCACCGCCGTCCAGCCATCGGGCAGCAGCTTCACCGCGGGGCGGCCGAGATTGACCATCGGCTCGATGGTGAACAACATGCCTGCTTGCAGAACCGCCCCCGCGCCCGGCCGGCCAAAATGCAGGATGTTGGGCGCATCGTGGAACAGGCGGCCCAGGCCGTGGCCGCAGAAATCGCGCACCACCCCGCAACGCATGGATTCCACATAGGCCTGGATGGCGTGGCCCACGTCGCCCAACCGCGCCCCGGGCCTGACCTGAGCCAGCCCACGCTCCAGCGCCTCATAGGTCACATCGATCAGCCGCCGGGCCTTGGGCGCCACGTCGCCCAGCGCATACATCCGCGATGTATCCCCATGCCAGCCGTCCATCACCAAGGTCACATCGATGTTGGCGAGGTCGCCCTCGCGCAGCGTCCGCTCGCCGGGCATGCCGTGGCAGACGACATGGTTGGGCGAAATGCACAGGGTGTGAGAATAGCCGCGGTAGTAGAGGCAGGCGGGCAGGGCGCCGTTATCGAGGGCGAACTCTCGCGCCAGCCGATCCAGTTCGCCGGTGACGACCCCCGGCTTCACGTAGGGGGTCAGCATGTCCAGGCATTCGGCGGCCAGGCGCCCGGCCGCGCGCATGCCCTCGAACGCCTCGGCCCCGTGAATCCTGATCCGACCGGTGCGGGCTTCGCTCTCCAGATCGTCGTCGACAAGCGCCATGGGGCTCTCTCAAATCGGGGCGGCCGGGGCGTGAATCCACGGCAGGCGCCGCGCGATGCGGATTTCGCCCACGCCTATGTCGCAACCATAACACAGGACTTCAACACCCGCAGCGGCCGCGACGGTCAGGCCGGCGGCGTAGGCCGGGTCGAGATCGGCGCAGGCGGCGAAACGGTCGCAGTCGGTGCGCTGGATGACGAAGAGCTGGACCGCCCGATCGCCGGCCGCCACCCGCGCCGTCAACTCCCGCAGGTGGCGGGCCGAGCGCGCGGCCACGCAGTCGGGAAACTCCGCCAGGGTTTTTTGGCGGCGCAGGTGGCAGTTTTTCACTTCGAGCCAGCACGGCGCCCGCCCTGGATGAGTGAGCAGGAAGTCGACCCGGCTGGCTTCGCCAAACCGCACCTCGCGCCGGTGGGTCGCGTAGCCGGTCAGTTCGGGGATGGCGTCCGCCGCGAGGGCCTCGGCGGTGAGGGCGTTGGGCAGGAGGGTGTTGATCCCCACCAGGCCCCCATCCGCCTCCACCAGCTCCAGGGTCCAGGCGAGCTTGCGCTTGGCCCCCGCCGCCGGAGACACCCACACGCCCAGCCCCGGCGTGTTGAGCCCGAGCATGGCCCCGGGGTTGGGGCAATGGGCGGTGACGGCGCGCCCGTCGTCCAGCAGCACGTCGGCGAAGAAGCGCTTGTAGCGGGCGGCGAGGCGCCCGTGCGCCAGTTGTTGCGGCAAGATCACCCGCGGCCTATGCCCTGGCCCGGGCGCGAGGTCCATTTAGAGAGGCGGCCATGGCAGTGAGCGAACGGGTCACCACCGCCGTCCTGATCATCGGCGACGAGATCCTGTCGGGCCGCACCCAGGACACCAATCTTTCCGCCATCGCCCGCTACCTAGCCCCCTTCGGGGTCGACGTGGCCGAGGCGCGGGTGGTCGGCGACGTGAAGGCCGAGATCGTCGGCGCCCTGAACGCCCTGCGCGCCGTCTGCGACTATGTGATCACCACCGGCGGCATCGGGCCGACCCATGACGACATCACGGCCGAATGCGTCGCCGCGGCGTTCGGCGTCCCGCTCGAGGAACACCCCGACATCATCGCCCTGATGACCGAGCGCTGGAGCGGCGATCTCAACGCCGCCCGCCGCCGGATGGCCCGCATTCCCCACGACGGGACGCTGGTCAGGAACCCGGTGCAGGGGCCGCCCGGATTCCAGATCGGCAACGTCTTCGTGCTGGCCGGTGTGCCGGCCATCATGCGCGGAATGTTGGAAGACGTCGGCCCGCGCCTGCGCACCGGCGCCGTGGTTGTCTCGCGCACCGTTCGCGTCGAGGGCCTGCCGGAAAGCGCCATCGCCGCGCCCTTGGAGGCCCGGGCCAGGGCCCACCCCGGGCTCTCGCTCGGCAGCTATCCCTTCTTCGGCGAGGGCGGCTACGGCGCCAATCTGGTCGTCCGAGGCCGCGACGCCGCCGAGGTGAAGGCGACGGCGGCGGACCTTATGGCCGGCCTGGCCGACATCGGGGCGGCGGCGATTATCCTCGCCCCCGAGACCTGAGCGCGGCGCGTCGACGGACTTAAAACACCGTCGAATGCGCGCTATGACGATCCGCTTCGCGCGGGCGTGGCGGAATTGGTAGACGCAACGGACTTAAAATCCGTTGGGCTTTGGCCCATGCCGGTTCGACTCCGGCCGCCCGCACCACTTCACCAGGGGAGTCAACATGGCGGCGATGGCGGCCGGTTGACAACTGGCTTTGCCGGCGCCTGGAGCGCCACGACTCACGATCCTGAGTGTTCAAAAACCATCCGGGCGATCTGCACGGCCGTATTCGCGGCCGGCCATCCCGCGTAGAAGGCAAGGTGCGTGATCGCCTCGATCAGTTCGTCCTTCGTGACGCGGTTCTCGATCGCCTTTTTGAGGTGGAAGGGTAGCTCATTGGTTCTGTAGCCCGCAATCAGAGCGGCGACCGTAACCAAGCTGCGATCTCGCGGCGACAGCTCGGTTCGTTCCCAAAGGTCGCCGAACACAATTTCATCGGTATATGTGGCAAGGGCTGGGGCGATGTCGCCAAAGGACTTGCGGGCGGCGGTTGGTTTCGGCTTGTCGGTCATGGAAAATCCAGAGTTCGGGGTGAAAGGGAAAGGTTTCGTCGCGAAAGACAAACCCGTCAATGCGCGGTGAATCCACCGTCCGCAGGCAGGGCGACGCCGAGCACAAAGCTCGCCCCAGGGCCGCGGATCCAGAGAACCGCCGATACAATCTCCTCCGGGCGGCCCATCCGCCTTCTTGGTTGTCGACAATGCTCCCCTTCACAGCCGGTATTGGTCATCGGTTACCGGCTCCATCCAGATCACGTTCTTGCCGTCGAGCGCTTCCTGGATGGCGATGTGGGTCATGGCCGTGGTCGGTGTCGCGCCGTGCCAATGCTTGTGGCCGGGCGGGCACCAGATCACGTCGCCGGCTCGGATTTCGACGATCGGCTCGCCCTCGCATTGGGTCCATCCGCAGCCGGCGGTGACCACAAGGGTCTGGCCCAGTGGGTGAGTGTGCCAGTTACTGCGGGCGCCAGACTCGAAAGTGACGCTCGCGCACGAAACGCGGGCCGGCTCCGGCGGCGTGTTCAAAGGATCGAGACGGACGGTTCCTGTAAAGTATTCGGCAGGGGCTTTCTGCGAAGGCTGCGACCCGGCGCGCTTGATTTCCATCATATTCTCCTTCTGGCGGCTGTATCGTGGCTGAGCAACTTTGGTGCGCGTCTGACCGTTTCGTCAAACAGGGTGGGTGCCCAGTTGACAGCCCATTGTCCCGCCCAGCGTTCCCCACGAGGCTAAAATGGCCGTCCCTTCGGTTCGCGGAAAAAAGCGCAGCCTCAATTCCTTCGTCCGCGAGTCCCTGCTGACGCACAAATACCGCGCCGACCGCTGTCCGCACGTTCTCAACTATGACCGGGCGGCGATCGGCCATAACCGGATTTCGCTGGTCAATCTGCTCCTTTCGCGCAATCCCGGCGGCGCCTACCTGGAGATAGGCTGCGCCTCCAACACCCTCTTCGATGCGGTGATGGCCAAGCGCAAGACGGGGGTCGATCCGGTGAGCGGCGGCACCCACCGGCAGACCAGCGACGCCTTCTTCGCCGCCAATCCGGACGCGCGGTTCGATGTGGTCTTCATCGACGGCCTGCACCTCTACGATCAGGTCCGCCGCGATCTGGTCAATTCGCTCCGCGCGGTGGGGAAGGGCGGGTGGGTCGCCCTGCACGACATGCTGCCGCGCGACTGGATCGAGGAGCATGTGCCGCCGCTGTCGACCGCCGGCTGGACCGGCGACGGCTGGAAAGTCGCCTTCGAACTGATCGCTTCACCGGACGTGGATTTTCGCCTGCTGGCCATCGATCACGGGGTAGGGGTCGTCCGCGTGCTGGTTGATCGGCCGCGCCTCGCCGACCTGCGAGCCGATCTCCTTCCTCGCCGCTTCGCCTGGCTCCACGAACATTTCGCCCAATTGCCGGTGGTGGGCTACGATGAGGGCCGGGCGTGGATCGAGGCGCTTCTGGCCTGAAGGCGCGCCCTCGTTTTCTTGGGCCGTCAACGCGGGCGACGGTTTTTTTGTTGGAGTGTTCGATGCGGGACTTGATCGATCTGAAGGGCGCCTCGGGCGCGGTCTACCGGTTCAACCTGCTGCGCGACGGCAGGCCGCTGTCGCCCATGGGCGGCAACTTCGCCTATGTGCGCGAGGCCGGCGAGGGCTATGAGGTGATCCTGGTCGGCGAGGGCCAGAACCTGCTGACCGACGCGCGGGCGCGCTGGGCCGGCGCGGTGGCCGGCCACGGCGCCCAGCATCTCTACACCCGCCTCAACATCACCGAGCGGGTGCGCCGCCATGAACACGACGACATCGTCGCCGCCGCCCGCCCGCCGATGAACGCGGCGGCGGGCGCGGAAACGGCCTAAGGCCGGGTCTCCGTTCCCGAAAACAGACGGTTAAGGTCGCCGCCGGGTTCGGCGCGGGCGAAGGTGGCGAAGGTTCCGTTCTCAGCGATCTCGCGGGCGGCGCGCAGGAATTCGCCCCACGCCGCGCGGGCCAGCGAGCCGCCGACGCTGATCCGCCGCACCCCCAGCGCCGCCAGGGCGGCGACCGGCTGGCCGAGGGTCAGCACATTGACCGGCCTGGGCGCGACGGCCCTGACCAGCTCGGCGATCCGGGCCTCGTCGGCGAGGCCCGGCGCGTAGAGGCAGTCGGCCCCGGCGGCGCCATAGGCGGCCAGGCGGCGCAGGGTCTCGGCGAAGTCGGGCCGGCCGGCGATGAAGCCTTCCGAGCGGGCGGTCAGCACCACTCCCGAGCCGCTGGCGTCGAGGGCGGCGCGGGCGGCGGCGACCCGCTCCACGGCGAGGGTGAAATCGTAGAGCGGCGCGGCGGCGTCGCCGGTGGAATCCTCCACCGACAGGCCCGC
>JBPCMA010000140.1:0-3792 GCA_051002715.1 Caulobacteraceae bacterium | reverse complement strand
TCGGCGATGTCCTGTTCGCCGAAATGGGCCTGGCCGGCGGCCGCAAGACCGCGACGGGCGTGTGGAGCACCGATTCCGGGGTGCTGGAAAATCTCGCCGCCCAGGGCCACGCCCTGCCGCGCGTCCTTCTGGACTGGCGCCAGCTCTCCAAGCTCAAGGGCACCTACACCGAGGCCCTGGCGGCGGCGGTTTCCGAGCGGACCGGCCGCGTCCACACCTCCTACGCCCTCGCCTCCACCACCACCGGCCGGCTCTCCTCCTCCGATCCCAACCTGCAGAACATACCGATCCGCACCGAAGAGGGGCGCAAGATCCGCCGCGCCTTCGTGGCCGAACCCGGCCACCTGCTGATCAGCGCCGACTACAGCCAGATCGAGCTGCGCCTTCTGGCCCACATCGGCGATATCGCACCCCTCAAGCACGCCTTCCGCGACGGCCTGGACATCCACGCCATGACCGCCTCGGAGATGTTCGGGGTGCCGGTGGAGGCTATGCCGGCCGAGACGCGCCGCCGCGCCAAGGCGATCAACTTCGGCATCGTCTACGGCATCTCGGCCTTCGGGCTGGCGAACCAGCTCGGCATTCCGCAGGAGGAGGCGGGGACCTACATCAAGACCTATTTCGAGCGCTTCCCCGGCATCCGCGCCTATATGGACGCCGCCCGCGCCCAGGTGCGCGAGCAGGGGTTCGTGACCACCGTGTTCGGCCGCAAGGTCAACATCCCGATGATCCGCTCCAAGTCGGTGGCCGAGCGCCAGTTCGCCGAGCGCGCCGCCATCAACGCCCCCATCCAAGGCGCCGCCGCCGACGTCATGCGCCGCGCCATGATCCGCATGCCCGCCGCCCTGGAGACCGCCGGCCTGACCGCGCGGATGCTGCTGCAGGTCCACGACGAACTGGTGTTCGAGGCGCCGGAGGCCGAAGCCGACGCGGTATGCGCCCTGGCCCGCTCCGTGATGGAACGCGCCGCCGAACCGGCGGTCAGCTTCTCGGTGCCGCTACTCGTGGAGGCGCGCGCGGCGGGGAACTGGGATGACGCGCATTAGCTTCCCTGGCATCACATCCCCTTTGGACAGGGCGCGTCACTCCGTCTCGTATCACAGGCGATCGCCTGCCGCAGATACGTCATTATCGGGGAATTGCTTCGGCGGTCAGGCCGGTTCGAAGCGCGTATTGCACACTGTAGAGGCTGTCGTTCCCTTCGATCGCCTTAACCCACGTGTTTTCCGGCTTCCCTGTCTGCCCATTCAACGGACAAGACATCAGCCAAAGCGTGAATGGATAGCTATTTTCTTGCCCGCTCTTCAATTTTTGAACCGTCGATTTTTCGCAGGCGGCGGACCATTGCTTTCCGATGGCCCCAACAAACGCGTCAGGATCAAAACGCTTTAAGTTGTGGAAAATCTGAACCGTGACCATTTGTGTCCAATCGTGGACGGTTTCGCCCGTGGGTACGAATTCGGTGATCAAGATGGAGCCTTGGTTTTCCGTCTTTCCGACGACGAAGCCTTTTGGCATCAGCGCCACGAGATTTTCATCTTTCAACGATCCGGCATTTGCAATGACTGGTGGAGAAGCCAAGGCAGTCACGGCGGCTAGACAAATAGCGCGGAAAGTGGGGATCAGACGCATGGGCCGAAGCTTTCGATGGACGCGCGGAAACCGTTGTTAGTTTATAGCTCAAACTTCCTCGGCGGCTGCAAGCTCAGACGCATCTCGCTCCGCGAGCTTGGTGACCGTGCTGCTCGCGAACCGCCTCGGCGGGCGTGCGTCCGATGGCCTCCCCGCCGCGGCGCTTCAGACTCCCCACGTCCGCCGGCTCGCCGGCCGCCTCCCGAATTCGTCGTGTGGGGAGCGCATAAAGATGTCCGGTTTTGCTAGCTTGGCTAATTCCCGGCCTCCCGTTAACCGCGCCCATCGATGGCGAACTCACGCCCGACGCTTGGCCAGCGCATCCCGCAAGGCCGCGTTGATGCGGGTCTGCCAGCCGGGGCCTTCGGCCTTGAAGGCGGCGACGATGTCGGGATCCAGGCGCAGCTTCACGGGCGTCTTCGTGCTGGCGAGGCGCGGGCGGCCGATCCTTGCGGCCGTCCTTGGAAAGGCCTCCAGCTCCGCCGCGCTCAAGGATTCTGGACCGCTCGCCTGAGCAAAGTCATCCTTGGTCCAGTTCGGGTTCTCATGATCGGTCATGGCGGCCATCCTCCCTGGGGTTGCTAGCGGTCATCCGACAGGTCCAACCGATCGTCGATTTCCCGTCGATGCGCCCTGCGCAGGCTGATCGCCCGAACGTTGGCGCCGCGAAGAGTGTAGACGAGACAGCAGGCTTGCCCGTCGATGAAGCCGTAGCGCCTTCACCTACGGCGACAAGGACGTGATGCTCTACGCCCTGGGCATCGGCTTGGGGGCCGATCCTCTGAACGAGCAGGAGTTGGCCTTCGTCTATGAATGGGGATTGAAGGTCGTACCCACCGCCGCCACGGTGTTGGCTTCGGGCGGCGCGGCGATTGCGGGCTCCAGCGTGGACAATCCGCCCGGCCACCGTTTCAGCGACATCAACTACCTGATGGTGGTGCACGGCGAACAGAAGGTCGAGTTGCACCGGCCCCTGCCGGCCACCGGCGCCTTCACCGCCGCCACCCACACGCTCGGCGCCTACGACAAGGGGGCGGCCAAGGGGGCGGTGGTCATCTTTGAGACGATGTGGACAAACGAGGCCGGCGAGAAGGTCGCCACTCTCACCGGATCGATGTTCGCCCGCGGCGATGGCGGCTTTGGCGGCCCCTCGGAAGGCGCGCCCACGCCGCACCCCACCCCGACGCGTGCGCCCGACCTCTCACTGGATTTCTCCACCCGCCCCGACCAGGCCCTGCTCTATCGCCTCAACGGCGACCGCAATCCCTTGCATGCCGACCCGCAATTCGCCCGTCAGGCCGGCTTCGAGCGGCCGATCCTGCATGGGCTCTGCACCTACGGGATCACCTGCCGGGCCGTCCTGGCGGGAATCACAGACTTCGACCCCGAGCCGATCCTGAGCCATCAGGCGCGTTTTTCCGCCCCGGTGTTTCCCGGCGACACCCTCACCGTCGATCTGTGGCGCGACGGCCGAGAAATCGCCTTCGAGGCGCGGGTCAAGGCGCGCGCCGTCACCGTGATCAGGAACGGGCTGACGGTGCTGCGATAGCCGCCGAGGATTCCGGCGCGGGGTGATTGGCCGGGTCGTTGACGCCGTGCGCCAGATGCTTGAGGAAGGGGGAGAGGGCGAGGAAGAGGCCCCCGAATCCGACCCCTGTCCAGCCGATGATCTGGAAGACCCCAAGAGAGGTGTGCAGGGCGGCGCGCGGGTCGAGCACCTGGCCGCCGGCGGTCGCCGTGCCGGCCAGGCCGGCGACATGGGCGGCGATGAACTCCGCAGCCGACTGGGCCATGAACCACACCGCCATCAGGGTCGAGACCAGGACGGCCGGCGAGAGCTTGGTGATTTCGGAGAGGCCGACCGGGCTGAGGCACAGCTCGCCGGTGGTGTGCAGCAGATAGGCGAAGGCCAGCACCAGAAGCGGCAAGCGGAAGGCGCCGTCGGCCAGGCCCTGACTCCACACGATGACCAGGAACCCCAGGCCGACTTGGCCCAGCCCCAGGCCGAACTTGAGCAACGGGTTGGGGTCGCGCCCGCGGCGGCCGAGCCAGCCCCACAGGGCGGCGAAGGCCGGCGCCAGGATGAGGATGAAGCCGGCGTTGAACGACTGGGCCTGCGCCGAGTTGAACCCCATGTCGATCCACCAAGCGCCGGCCGGC
>JBPCMA010000139.1:0-15213 GCA_051002715.1 Caulobacteraceae bacterium | reverse complement strand
GTCGAACTGCACCTGCATGGCGGGACGGCGGTGGTCGATGCGGTGACCGCAGGCCTGCTCGGCGCGGGCTTGAGGTTGGCCGAGCCGGGCGAATTCACCCGCCGCGCCTTCGAAAACGGCAAGCTCGACCTCGACCGGGCTGAGGCGGTCGGCGATCTGGTCGATGCCGAAAGCGCCGCCCAGGCGAGGCAGGCGCTGGGTCAGCTCGAAGGCGCGCTCGGCCGGCGATACGAGGCCTGGCGGGGAGCCTTGATCGACGCCCTGGCCCATCTCGAGGCGGCGGTGGATTTTCCCGACGAAGGCCTGGCGGCGGATGTGGCGCAGGGGGCCCGCACGTCCCTGACGGCGGTTCTGGCCGACCTGGACGCCGGTCTCGCCGATGCGGCTCGCGGCCGCCGGGTGCGGGACGGCTATCGCGTGGCCATCGTCGGCGCGCCCAACGCCGGAAAGAGCAGCCTTTTCAACAATCTCGCCGAGCGCGACGCGGCGATCGTCACCGCGACCCCCGGCGCCACGCGCGATGTGATCGAGGCCCAGCTCACCCTGGCCGGCTTCCGGATCCTGCTGGCCGACACGGCGGGTGTCCGCAAAGCCGGCGATCCCATCGAAAAGGAAGGGGTGCGCCGCGCCCGGGCCTGGGCGGCGGGGGCCGACCTGCGCCTGTGGGTGGTGGACCAGAGTGGCGCCGGAGGGGCCTGGCGGGAGGCGGCGAACCTGGTCCGGGCCGGCGACATTTGCCTGCTCAGCAAGGCCGATCTGCTGGAGGGGCCGGATGGCGAGGCGGCGGCGCGGGCCGCGGTCGACCTCGGCGCCGAAATCCACCGGGTATCCCTCACGACACCGGAAGACTCCGGCGTCCGGGACATTCTCGCCGCCCGCGTCACCCGCGATCTGAGCGGCGGCGAGTTTCCGGCGGCGACCCGGGCGAGGCATCGTCGGTTGCTGGAGGAAGGCCGTGTTCATCTGGCTCGCGCCCTCGAAAACCTCGCCGGACCCGAATTGGCGGTGGAGGATATCCGCCTGACGCTGCGGGCGTTGGAGCGGATCACCGGGCGGGTCGGGGCCGAGGATGTGCTGGATCGGGTATTCGGCGCCTTTTGCATCGGCAAATAGGACTGTTTCACGTGAAACAGACCAAGCCGCCGCTCGACCGACCGCCGACGATGGGCTAATCGATTCTCGCGCCCCGCCCGCCCTCTGGGCGTTTAGTGGGCGGGGCCGTCAGGACAAAATCGGTGACCAAGGTCTGGGATGTTATCGTCATCGGCGGCGGCCACGCCGGCTGCGAGGCCGCGTCGGCGACGGCGCGCGCCGGCGCGGCCACCCTCCTCATCACCCATAAGCTGGAAACCATCGGCGAGATGTCCTGCAACCCGGCCATCGGAGGGCTGGGCAAGGGTCACCTGGTGCGGGAGATCGACGCTCTGGACGGGCTGATGGGCCGCGCCGCCGACGCCGCCGGCATTCAGTTTCGCCTGCTCAATCGCTCCCGCGGGCCGGCGGTTCGCGGGCCGCGCGCCCAGATCGACCGCAAACTCTACCGCGAGGCCATGCGTGGCCTCCTCGCCGATCAGACGGGCCTGGAGATTCGCGCCGAGGCGGTCGAGGATCTGCTGGTCGAGAACGGGCGCGTCGTCGGCGTCGTCGGGGCGAGCGGGGCGGTTCATCGCGCCGGCGCGGTGGTGCTCACCACGGGGACTTTTCTCAAGGGGGTCATCCATCGCGGCGACGAGCGGATCGCGGCCGGGCGTCTGGGCGACGCCCCCGCCGTCGGCTTGGCCGATCGCCTCTACGGGTTGGGCTTTGCCATGGGACGGCTCAAGACCGGCACCCCGCCCCGCCTCGACGGCCGGACGATCGATTGGGCGAGCCTGGACATGCAGTCAGGCGACGAGCCGCCGCCGGCTTTCTCCTTCCTGACCGGGGCGATCGCCACGCCCCAGATCCAATGCGGCGTCACCGCCACCACGGCGGCGACTCACGCCATCGTTGCGGACCATCTTTCAGAGTCGGCGGTATACGGCGGCCGGCTCGGCGGTCGCGGCCCGCGCTATTGCCCGTCCATCGAGGACAAGGTGGTCCGCTTCGGCGATCGCGACAGCCATCAGATCTTCCTGGAGCCGGAGGGGCTGGACGATCCCACCGTCTATCCCAACGGCGTCTCCACCTCGCTGGGGGAGGAGACGCAACGGCGGTTTCTCCGCACCATCCCGGGGCTAGAGCGCGCCGAGGTGTTTCGGTTCGGCTACGCCATCGAGTACGACTATGTCGACCCGCGCGAACTGAGTCCCAGCCTGGAGGCGAAACGGCTGCCGGGCCTCTATCTGGCCGGCCAGATCAACGGAACGACCGGCTACGAGGAGGCCGCCGCGCAGGGACTGGTGGCCGGTTTGAACGCCGCGCGGGCTGCGTCGGGGTGTTTTCCGGCCGTCTTTGGACGCGACGAGGCTTATATCGGGGTGATGATCGACGATCTGGTCACCCGCGGAGTGACCGAGCCCTATCGCATGTTCACCAGCCGCGCCGAATACCGCTTGCGCCTTCGCGCCGACAACGCCGACCAGCGGCTCACGGCGCGCGGCGAGGCGCTGGGCTGCGTGGGGCCCAAGCGGGCGAGCGCCTACGCCGCCAAGGCGGCCGTTCTGGCGGCGGCCCGCGCGCAGGCCGCCAGCCTCGCGCTTTCGCCCCGCGAGGCCGCCCAGGCGGGCTTCAAGGTCAACCCCGACGGCCGGCGGCGGACAATGAGCCAGCTGCTGGCCCATCGCGACGTCGCCTTCGCCGATCTGATCGCGGTCTGGCCGGCCCTGGCCGAATGGCCGGCCTTCGCGCGCGAGCAGGTGGAGATCGACGCGGCCTATGCCGGCTATCTCGACCGCCAGGACGCCGACATCGAACTCTTTCGCCGCGACGAGGCGCTGAGCCTGCCCGGCGATCTCGACTACGCGGCGCTGAGGGGCCTGTCGAACGAGGTTCGCGAAAAGCTCGCCGCCATCCGCCCGCTGACCCTCGGCCAAGCGGCCCGCGTCGAAGGCGTCACCCCCGGCGCGATCACCGCCCTGCTGGCTCATGTCCGCCGCCGCCGCGCCGCATGATTCGCTCTTGCCCGGCGGGTTCCTCGAGGCCATCGGAGCTAGCGCCGAGCGCCGGGCCGACGTCGAGGCCTACAGCACTCTACTGGCCCGGGCCAACGCGCGGATGAATCTCGTCGGCGCGTCCACCCTCGGCGACTTCTGGCGCCGCCATTTCATCGACAGCGCCCAACTGGCCTGGTTCGCGCCGGAGGGGCGGGTGTGGGCCGACCTGGGCTCGGGGGCCGGCCTGCCGGGGATCGTGCTGGCCATCCTGATGAAGGGCCGGCGAGGCGGCCGGGTTCATCTGATCGAGAGCGTCGCCAAACGCGCCCGTTTCCTAGGCCGGGTGATCGAGGCGCTCGATCTGCCGGCCACCCTCCACCACGCCCGCGCCGAAGAGCTGCGGCTGAGCGTCGAGGTGGTGACCGCCCGAGCCTGCGCGCCGCTGACCCGGCTGCTGGGTTTCGCCCAGCCGTACATGGCGCGCGGCGCGCGCGGCCTGTTCCTGAAGGGCCAGGAGGCGGAGGCGGAGATCGCCGCCGCGCGGGCGGCCTGGCGGTTCGACGTGGAAATCCTGGGCAGCCTCAGCGACCCCCGCGGGCGGGTGCTCGCGGTGAGCGGATTGGCGCGTGCCGGCCGCGCCTAGAGCCCTGCGCGTTCTAGCCGTGGCCAACCAAAAGGGCGGCGTCGGCAAGACGACCACCGCCATCAACCTCGGCACGGCCCTGGCGGCGGTGGGCGAGCGGGTGCTGCTGGTCGACGCCGACCCTCAAGGCAACGCCTCGACTGGCCTGGGAGTCTCGCCGACCCGGCGCCTCAAGACGCTCTATGATGTGCTGATGGAGCAGCTCCCCGTCGATCAGGCGGCCATGGCGACGGAGCTTCCCGGCCTTGACCTGCTTCCCGCCGAGGCCGACCTCTCCGGTGTCGAACTGGAAATAGGCCAGGCGCCGCGGCGAGCCTATCGCCTCGCCGACGCCCTGGCCCCGCTCCGCGTCGGCGCCCGCTACAGCTATGTGTTGATCGACTGCCCGCCGTCGCTCAATCTGCTCACCCTCAACGCCATGGCGGCGGCCGACGCGGTGCTGGTGCCCCTGCAATGCGAATTCTTCGCCCTGGAGGGCCTGACCCAGCTCATTCGGACGGTGGAGCTGGTGCGCGGCGCCCTCAATCCCACCCTGCAGATCCAGGGCGTGGTCCTCACCATGTACGACCGGCGCAACCGGTTGTCGGCCCAGGTGGCCCGCGACGTGCGCGACAATCTGGGAGACAAGGTCTATCAGACGGTGATTCCGCGCAACGTGCGCGTTTCCGAGGCGCCGTCGTTCGGCAAGCCGGCGCTGATCTACGATCTCAACTGCGCCGGCAGCCAAGCCTACCTAAAACTCGCCAGGGAAGTGGTCGGCCGCGAACGGGCACAAAGGGCGGTGGCGGCGCGATGATTCAGCCAAGAGGTGTTGGCCGATGACCGAGAGACGAGGCCTGGGGCGCGGCCTTTCGGCCCTGCTCGACGAGACCGCGGCGGCCTCGACGCCGGAAGGGCGCCGGGCGGTTGGCGCGCTGGACATTCCCATCGAACTGATCCGGCGCAATCCCCATCAGCCCCGCCGCGCCTTCGCCGAGGCGGAACTCGCCGAACTGGCCGCCTCGATCGAAAAGCGCGGGGTGCTTCAGCCCATTCTGGTCAGACCCTTGCATGACACCGACGGCGAATATCAGATCGTCGCCGGCGAGCGGCGCTGGCGGGCGGCCCAGCAGGCGGGACTGCGCGCTCTTCCCGCCCTGGTGCGGGACTTGAACGACCTCGAGGTGATGGAGGTCGCGATCATCGAAAACATCCAGCGGGAGGATCTGAACGCCCTCGAGGAAGCGCGCGGCTACGCCGCGATGCAGGAGCGCTTCAATCGCAGCGCCGAGACCATCGCCGGCGTCGTCGGCAAAAGCCGCAGCCACGTGGCCAACACCCTGCGCCTCATGCGCCTGCCGGCGGCGGTGCAAGAGCACTTGGAGGCTGGACGGCTGACGGCGGGCCACGCGAGGGCGCTCCTCGATCTGGACGAGGCCGAGGATCTCGCCGCGCATATCATCGAGCGTGGCCTCAACGTCCGCCAGGCCGAGGCCATGGCCCGCCGCGCTCGCGTCCGGCCGCCGGGTGACGATCGCCCGGCGCGCGGGACGCCGCCCAAGGACGCCGACACGCGCGCCCTGGAAAACGACCTGGCCGAGGCGCTCGGCTTGGCGGTGGAAATTCGCGACAAGGGGGGCGCGGGGGAAATCCGTATCCGCTACGCCGCTTTGGAGCAGCTGGACGACCTCTGCCGGCGTCTGACGCGCGCGGCGCCGGGCGGCGCTTCATAAGAGACGGATCAAAACCTCTCCTCCCGCGCGAAGCGGTGGAGGGGGTTGGCCGGGCGCAACCGTTGGCGTCACGCCCCCATCCCGGCCTTCGGCCGAACTTCCCCCGCTTGCGGGGGAAGAGAGGGCGTCGGGACCCCTACAACCCCAGGCGGCGGGCGCGGCCGGCGATGGCGAGGGTGAGGCGTTCGGCGATCAGCCGGTCGGGGGCGCCGGTTTCCTTGCAGGCGCGGTCGGCCGCCAGGATATCGGGTTGAACCCGCTCGATTTCGGCCAGCGTCCAGGCCCGCGCTTGGCGCAGGAATTCGCGCTCGTCTCTCCAGAAAATCCGCATGTCCCGCGCCACCTGGGTCAAGGCCGAGCCGGCCTCGTGCAGGGCGACGGCGCGGCGCAGGCGACCAAGGTGGGAGCTCAGGGCGCGGACGGCGGCGGGGCCGCTCTCGCCTTCCCCCGCCGCCCGCCGCAGGCCGGCGTGCGCGGCGCCCACGCGACCGCCGAAGGCGTCCAGGGCGGCGGCGGCCAGGGATGCCCGCGGTTCCACGCCCACGAAGTCGGCTAGGTCGGCGGCGTCGGCCACGCGCCCGGCGCCCGGACCCAGGAACAGGGCCAGCCGCTCGATCTCCTGGCGCGCCACGCCGCGCTCCTCGGGCAGGCGCGAGACGAAGAGTTGCAGCGCCTCGGCGGTCAGACTCAATTTGTCGGCGGCGAGGGCTTCGCGGGTGAAGCGGGCCAGATCGCCCGGCTCGTCGGAATAGCAGGCGATGACGGCGCAGGCCTCGGCCTTTTTCGCCGCCCTGAGCAGGGGCGAGTCGTCCTTCAGGTTGCCCGCCTCGACGAGGAAGAAGGCCGCCGCGTTGAATTCGCCCGCCGCGTGCCGGGCAAGCGCGTCCGCCGCGGCGGCCGGCTCCATGGCCTCGCCGCCGATCCGCAGGCGCACCAGGCGCCGCCCGCCCATCATGGAGAAGGCCATCAGTTCGCCCCCCAAGCGGGCGCCCTCGTCGTCGAGACTGGCCTCGGTCAGAAGGGCTGTGTCGAAGGGATCGTCGGGTCGCTCGGTGGCGACGCCCGCCAAGGCCTGGGCGCGCTCGCGCACCACGCCCAGATCGGGCCCATAGATCAGCGCCGCTCGCGTCCCCGGGTCGGGACTTTTCAGGAAACGCTCGATGTCCGCCCGCCGCTTTAGGATCATCCCGCTGGCGGCGCGGTCTTGCCGGCGCGGGCGGCCATCCAAGCCGCCAGATCGAGCTGAATCCGCCGCGCGGCGTCGGAGGCGGCGCGTTCCTGGCTGTCCTGGCGCGCCGCGATGCCGGCGTAGGGCGCGTCGGCGGCGTCGTAGCTGACGTGAGAGGCGACCTGGCCGGCGTGGACCACCTTGCCGGTGGCGACCTCGGTCAGCGCGTAATTCACGCCCACGCCCAGCACATAACGCTCGGCCACGCCAATCACGTTGAGCCCCCGCGGATCGCGCGTCTGGGTGACGGTCATATCCAGGCGCCACAGGGGCGCGGCGGCCTTGTCGTGGCCAAGGGCGTCGTCGAGGTCCTCGCGAAGCAGGAAGCCGACCCGCCCCTGCGGCGCCACCACTTGGATGGAGGCGAGGCCGGGGGAGACGCCGGGCGTGGCGTAGAGCGGCGTGAAGCCGCAGCTGGCGAGGCATGTGGCCGAAAGGGCGAAGGCGGCCAAGCGCAGCGCCTCCCTCCGCTTCATGGGGAGGGTGGACCACGCGA
Source organism: Caulobacteraceae bacterium (assembly GCA_051002715.1). Classification (GTDB taxonomy): domain Bacteria; phylum Pseudomonadota; class Alphaproteobacteria; order Caulobacterales; family Caulobacteraceae; genus Acaudatibacter. The sequence continues at coordinate 8,060 of JBPCMA010000139.1, read as the reverse complement.
AGCGCGGGACGGGTGGTGCCCGCGGGACAGGGCGCGTTGCGGCGTCACCCCACCCCGCTCGCCGTCGGCGAGTCGCCCTCCCCATGAAGGGGAGGGAGGAGATAATCCCGGGAATCATCAAAAGCGGTTTCCCCACGCCTTACCCCGTCACCAGATTGACGATGCGGTCCTGGACCACGATCATCTTGCGCAGGGTCAGGCCCTCGAGGCGGCGGCTGATCTCCGGGTCGTCCAGGACCAGTTCGCGGACCTGGGCTTCGGAGGCGCCGGGCGGCGCGCGCACCTCGCCGCGGCGCTTTCCATCGATCTGCACCGGCAAGATCTTCTCCTCGTCCCGCGCCAGGGCCGGATCATAGATTGGCCACGGCGCCCGCGCGACCATGCCGGCCTCGCCGAGGCGGGCCCAGCATTCCTCCGCCAGATGCGGCGCGAACGGCGCGATCAGGCGGGCCAGGGCGGAGAGGGCCTCGCGCCGCGCCGCCAGTTCGCCGGGAACGGCGCCCTCGGGCGGGCGCGCTCGCAGCGCGGCCACGAATTCATAGAGGCGGGCCACCGCGCTGTTGAAGCGAAAGCCTTCGATCGCCTCGGTGACCGAGCGGATGGTGCGATGGGTGACGCGGCGAAGCGCGCCGCTCGGCGGCGCAGGGGGGGCGCCCGAGTCCGGCGCGTCGGGCTGGCCGTCGAATTCGGCCCACATCCGCTGGATCAAGCGCGCGGCGCCTTCGACCCCGGCGCTGGTCCATTGGACGTCGCGGTCGGGCGGCGAATCCGAAAGGACGAAAAGGCGGGCGGCGTCGATCCCGTAGGTATCAGCGATCTGAGCCGGCGCGACCACGTTGCGCCGGGATTTCGACATCTTCTCGCTGTCGCCGATGATCAGCGGCTCCCCGGTGGCGGCGTCAGTGGCGCGGCGCGTCGCGCCCTCGGGGAGCAGCTGGACGGCGGCCGGCTCGACCCACTCGCCGTTCTGGCGGCGATAGGTTTCGTGGGTGACCATGCCCTGGGTGAACAGGCCGGCGAAGGGCTCGGCCACCCCCAGGACGCCCTCGTCCTTCAGGGCGCGGGCGACGAAGCGGGCGTAGAGCAGGTGAAGCACGGCGTGTTCGATGCCGCCGATATACTGGTCCACCGGCAGCCAACGATCCGCCGCCGCGGTGTCTATGGGCGCCTCGGCCGCGGGGTTGGCGAAACGGGCAAAATACCACGAGGAATCAACGAAGGTGTCGAAGGTGTCGGTCTCGCGTTCCGCCGCGCCGCCGCAGCCCGGGCAGGTGGTGAATTTCCACGTCGGATGGCGGGCCAGGGGGTTGCCAGGGCGGGAGAAGTCGAGGTTTTCGGGCAGGCGCACCGGCAGGTCGCCTTGCGCCACGCCGACCACGCCGCAGGCCGGGCAGTGGACGACCGGGATAGGGCAGCCCCAGCCGCGCTGGCGCGAAACGCCCCAGTCGCGCAGGCGATAGACGACGGCGCCCTGGCCGAGCCCAGCCGCCTCGGCCCGCGCGATGGCCGCTGTCTTGGCCGCTTCGACATCCAGGCCGTCCAGAAAGGCCGAATTGTAGATGTGTCCCGGCCCGACGTAGGCCTCCTGTTTCACGTGAAACACGGCCGGATCCGCGCCCGGCGGCAGGACGACCGGCTTCACCGGCAGATCGTATTTTCGCGCGAAATCGAGGTCGCGCTGATCGTGAGCCGGGCAGCCGAAGATCGCTCCGGTTCCGTAGTCCATGAGCACGAAGTTCGCGATCCAGACCGGCAATTCTATCGTAGAATCAAATGGATGAACGACCCTGAGGCCGGTGTCGAAGCCGAGCTTCGCCCCCGCCTCGATCTCGGCTTCGGAGGCGCCTCCTGTTCGGCATTCGGCGACGAAGGCGCCGGCGCGGGCGTCTTCGGCGGCGAGGCGTTCGGCCAGCGGGTGATGGGGACCGACGGCCACGAAGCTGGCCCCGAACAGAGTGTCGGGCCGGGTGGTATAGACTTCCACGCCTCCCGCCGCGCCGGCGAAGGCGAAAGTGAGGCGCAGCCCCCTCGACCGGCCGATCCAGTTTTCCTGCATCAGCCTGACCTTGGCCGGCCAACGATCGAGGGTTTCCAGGCCGGCCAGCAGATCGTCGGCGTAGGCGGTGATCCGCAGGAACCACTGGGTGAGCATGCGGCGCTCCACCGCCGCGCCCGAGCGCCAGCCGCGGCCGTCGATCACCTGCTCGTTGGCCAGGACGGTCATGTCCACCGGATCCCAGTTGACCAGGCTCTCCTTGCGGTAGGCCAAGCCGCGCCCCATGAATTTCAGGAACAAGGCCTGCTGGCGGCCATAATATTCGACATCGCAAGTGGCGAACTCGCGGGACCAGTCGATGGAAAGGCCCAGGCGCTTCAGCTCCTCGCGCATGATGTCGATGTTGGCCCGCGTCCAGGCGGCCGGATCGACGCCGCGCTCGGTGGCGGCGTTTTCCGCCGGCAGGCCGAAGGCGTCCCAGCCCATGGGGTGCAGGACATTGAAGCCCCGCGCCCGCTTGAAGCGGGCCACCACGTCGCCCATGGCGTAGTTGCGGGCGTGCCCCACGTGCAGATGGCCCGACGGGTAGGGGAACATCTCCAGCACATAGTATTTGGGCCGGTCGGGGTCGCCGTCGGCGCGGAAAACGCCGGCCTCGGCCCAGGCGGCGCGCCAGCGGGGCTCGACCTCTTTGGGATTGTAGCGAACCATGGGCGGCGAGACGGCCCTAGCCCCGCAGGTTAGAAAGCCGAAGCTGCCGCGCGCGCGTGAGGATGGCGTTTTCGATGTCGGTCGAGGTCTGATCGGCGGTGGGGGCGGGCGTCCAGCCGCCGGCCCCGTTGTTGACTTCCTTGAACACCGTCACGTTGAGGCCGTCGGCGCGCAGGCGGGAATCGAGGATGTAGACGGTGGCCTTGAACCGCTCGTCGGGCTTTTCGGGGTTGGCGTACCAGTCGGTGATCACCACGCCGCCGTAGGGGTCGGCCGAGGCCAGGGGCATGAAGGCCAGGGTGTCGAGGGTGGCGCGCCACAGATAGCCGTTGACCCCGATGGCGCTGGCAGGCGCGGCCCGCGCGCTGGCCTGGCCGCCCAGCGGGTGCGCCATGCGCCCGCCGCACGCCGCCAAGGCGCCCGCTCCCAGGCACAGGATGGCGACGGTCGCGCCACGCCTCGCCCAACCGCGCCTAGAGGGCATGATCATCTGTTTACCACCTTATGGACGAGCGCCCGCGCGCTCCGGCCTTCGCCCGCCGACCCCAAACGTCTATAACATTCGCGCCGCGCCGCCAAACGGGAATCGCGTGGCTTCGCCGCAACAGGCCCCGGCCCATCGCGCCCCCCGTCGCCGAATCGCGCGCCGGCCCGTTGACCTTGCCGTTTGGGCGTCCTTAATCTTTTCCAGACGTTCGGCGAATTCCCGCCGGCGAAGGGTTTGGGGCTAGTTGGCTGGTGATGGCGCCCGCGCGGCTCATGTGGACGGTGATTTCGGCGGGGACTCTGGCCCTGGCGGCCGGCGTGGCCCACGCCCAGCAGGCGCCGGCGGGCGTGACCCTCGTCGCCAACGATTTCGCCTCTCAAGCCAGCGATTCCCGCGACACCACGCCCAGGCGCACCCTGGAGTGGGATGCGCGCAAGGCCCGCTGGGGGCTCAAGCTGGGGGTCGAGCAGCACACCGACCGCGACGTCCAGTGGAAGGACATCCAGCCCGGCGTCTTCTACCGCCTGACGCCCCGCCTGCACATCGGCGGCGCGGTGAGCCTGGCTCCCGACGAGATCGAAAACCAGCGCCTCGGCGACCCGCAGCTTCCCGCTCCGCGAGTGAGGCTGGAGACGACGTTCAAGTTCTAAGGGGGCGTCCGGCGTCGTCAATCGAAGCTACCAACCCCTCGATGGCCGCGACACCGACGGCGCCGGAACTCTTCAGCCGGCGGGCGGTTTTGGCGTTCACTCCGCCGAGCGCATAGGCGGGCAGACCGGCGCGGCGGGCCAGGGCCACGAACCGCAAAATGCCCAGCGGCCTTCCCGCCGAGGGGCTGGCGCTGGCGAAGACCGGCGAAATCACCAAGGCGTCGGCGCCGGCGCGGCGGGCGCGCAGGGCGGCGGGCAGGTCGTGAGCGGCGGCGGTGACCTGGAAACGCCGCCGCAGCGCGGCTATCGTTCCGGCCCGAGTGGCCGAGCGTTGCGGCAGATGCAACCCGTCGGCGCGCAGGCGGACGGCCAGAGCGGCGTTGGCCCCGACGAAAAACAGCAGGCCGCGCCGGTGGGCGAGGCGCGCCAGGCGCCGACCTTGGGCGATGGCGCCAGGCGCCCCGAAGGCGCGGAACACCACGCCCGCGCCGCGCGGCAGGCGAGCGATCACCCGCTCCGGCCGAGGCGCGCGGGCCGGGTCGGTGAAGAACAACAAGGGTGGCAAGGACTTTCGCGCCCGCCCGCCGGCGCTTAACCTGCGGGCCTCCCGCCACAACACCTGGACGCCCGACCCGCTCAATGACCGGCCCCGCCGTTCTCGCCGACATCCGCCGCCGGATCGACGCGGCGGCGCGGGCCGCCGGACGCGATCCCGGCGCCGTCGCCCTGACGGCGGTGTGCAAGCAGCAGCCGTGGGAAGCCATCGCGCCGGTGCTGGCGGCGGGCCAGACGGCGTTCGGCGAGAGCCGGGTCCAGGAAGCGGCGGCCCGCTGGGCCGATCGCCGCGCGGGCGTCGAACTGCGGCTGATCGGCCCTCTGCAGACCAACAAGGCGCGAGAAGCGACCGCCCTTTTCGACGCCATCGAAACCCTCGACCGGCCGCGATTGGCTGGAGTATTGGCCGGCGAAATCCAGCGCCTGGGGTGCGCCCCGCGCCTCTTCATCGAGGTCAACACCGGCGAGGAGCCGGGCAAAAGCGGCGTGGCGCCGCGCGAGGCGGACGCCTTCGTCGCGCGGTGCCGGTGGGAATACGGCTTGGCGATCGACGGGCTGATGTGCGTCCCCCCTCTCGCCGAGCCGGCCGGCCCGCACTTCGCCCTGCTGGCCAAGATCGCCGCCCGCAATGGCCTGGCCGGCCTTTCCATGGGCATGAGCGCCGACTTCGAGACGGCCATCGCCTTCGGCGCGACACATGTCAGGCTCGGCTCGGCCCTGTTCGGCGCCCGGCCGCCTCATTCCTGAGGGGCCGGGTTCGGAGAGATCGCCAGGGCGTCGCCGGGCGCGGCGAGCGCCAGGAGGGCCTCCAGGTCCGGCCGGGTGAGGGCCACGCAGCCGCTGGTGACGCCGAAGTTCGGCCGCGCCACGTGCAGGAAGATGGCCGAGCCGGCCCCGGCAACGACCGGCGCGTCGTTGTGGCCGAGGACCACGATCAGGTCGTAGAGGGCGTCGTCGCGCCACAACCGGTCGGCGCCCGAGAGATGGGGCAGGGTGACGAGGCGGTTGTAGTCGGGGTCGAGCGGCGTCTCGCACCAGGCGTCATCGGGCGACAGGGCGCGGGTGGGTAGGCCGGTCGCCGGCGCGCCGCCGCGGTCGGGCCGGTAGAGGACGCGACGCAGGGGCCAGGCTCCGGCCGGCGAGGCGCCGTCTCCCTCGCGCTTGGCGGCGGCGGCGACCACCCCGCCCCGGCCCAGGGCGCAGCGCACGGTTCGCCCGGCGAGGGTCAGGCGGCCATCGGCGTGGGCGGTGAAGATCATGACCCGACGCGGCTCCTCGCGCCCCAGCCCTTTGCGGCGGGGCGTCAAACGGTGCATGTTCCAGCCCATGGCCCAGCGCAAGACCATCCTCATCATCGACGACGACGCCGACCTTCGCGAAGGGCTCGCCGAACAGCTTCAATTGCATGAGGAATTCGACGCGCCGTCAGCCGCCACGGCCGGCGAGGGCGTGCGGGCGGCCAAGGAAAGGCGCCCCGACCTCATCCTTTTGGACGTCGATCTCCCCGACATGAACGGCCGCGAAGCGTGCCGCCTGCTGCGCAACAGCGGGGTGAGCGCGCCGGTCATCATGCTCACCGCGGCGGCCGGCGAGGCGGACACCATCCTGGGCCTCGATTCGGGGGCCAGCGACTATGTGACCAAGCCCTTCAAGTTCAATATCCTGCTGGCCCGCATCCGCGCCCAGCTGCGCAGTCACGAGCAGTCCGAGACCGCCGTCTTCCACATCGGGCCCTATGAGTTCCGCCCCGCCGCCAAGATGCTCGTCGGCGACAAGGGCAGGAAGTTGCGCCTCACCGACAAGGAGGCCAACATCCTCAAATACCTCTACCGCGCCGGGGGCAAGGCGGTGGCCCGCGACGAACTGCTGGAGCGGGTGTGGGGCTACAACGCCGGGGTCACCACCCACACCCTGGAAACCCACATCTATCGTCTGCGCCAGAAGATCGAAGCCGACCCCGGCGCCGCCCGCCTGCTGCTGACCGAGGCCGGAGGCTACCGGCTGGCGCCTTAGAGGGGCGCCTCCGAACTAGACCACCAGATCGATGGTCACCGGGGCGTGGTCGCTGGGGCGGGGCCACGCGCGGGCGTCGGCGTGGACGCGGGCCACCGGCGCGCCGCTGGCGAAGGCCGCCGCGCGCAGGGCCGGGGTGACCCAGATGTGGTCGAGGCGCAGGCCGCGGTTGGAGGCGCGGAAATCGGCGGCCCGGTAGCTCCACCAGGAAAACAGCTTTTCCGGCTCGGGGATCGCCTCGCGGGCCAAGTCGATGAAGCCGAGGCTGGCCTTCAAGGCCGCCATGGCGGCGATCTCGGGCGGGGTGTGGCTGACCACCTTGGACATGAATTTGTGGTTCCACACGTCGTTCTCGCCGGGCGCGACGTTGAGGTCGCCGGCGATGACGAGCGGCGCCTTGGGGTCGCGCCGCGCCATGTCGCGCGTCAGGCGTTCGTAGAAGTCGAGCTTGTGGTCGAACTTGGGGTTGGCCGCCCGGTCGGGGACATCGCCGCCAGCCGGGACGTAGAAGTTCTGGATCTCGATTCCCGCCACCATCGCGCCGACCCGGCGGGCGTGGCCCTCGCGGCAGACCTCGAAGGCCGGGGCGTCTTCCAGGGGCAGGCGCGAGGCGATGGCGACGCCGTGCCAGCCCTTCTGGCCGGCGACCTTGAGATGGACAAGGCCCGCGGCGGCCAGGGCCTGGGCGGGAAACTCGGCCTCCCGGCACTTGATTTCCTGCAAGCACAGCACGTCGGGCGCCTGCTCGGCGACGAATCTCGCCACCTGTTCGCCGCGGAGGCGCACCGAGTTGATATTCCAGGAGGCGATCCGCAGGCGCATGGCGGCGTCCTAGCCGATCCGCCGGCCCGGCGCCGGTTTCTTTTGTCAGCGCGGCGTCGTTTCGGCCCCCGGCCGCGAGGCGGGATCTCGAAGTTCGAAGAACTTGGCGTCGCGCGGCGACGCCGGCGCCAAGGCGACGAGGCGCACCCGCACCGTGCGGCCCTGGGCGTCGGTGAGCGCCCAGCCGGTCAGGGCCAGGGGCGCTTGCGAAAAATCGAGGACGATCTGGCCCTCGGCCTTCTTGCGGGCGTCCCGCGCGATGATCGAAAAGCCGCCGGGGCGGCGGTCGACCCGGCTCACCGTCACGCCCTTGTCCAGGCGGATGTCGCGGGCCAGGAACAGGGAAAGCGGGGTCAGGCCCAGGGGATAGCTCTGGATGGTCTTTAAGCGCCGATCGACCACCGACACCTCGTGGCCGTCGGAGGCGATGACCAGGCCCGACGGCGGGTCGTATTCGAACCGCGCCTTGCCCGGCCGCTGAATATAGACCGTCCCACCGCTGACCGCCCCGCGCGCGCCAGTCTGGACGAAACGGCCCTTGGCGGTGGTGAGCTCCTGCAGATAGGCCACCGCCTTGGCGACCAGGGCGGCGTCGGGGGCGGAAAGAGCGGGCGGAGGTGGCGGAGCGGCTCGGGCGAGCGTCGCCGCGAGAAGCATCGCGACCACCGGAAGGCCGCGGCAAGGAAATGCCATTGGTTCTCCTAAAATTCTCCGTTGGAGCACTTGCCGCCCAAAATGAAGCCCAACTTCTACCTTCATCACCGGGCTCGTCCCGGCGGCCCATGACCCAGCCGCTTGCCGTGGCCGCCCCCGGCGCGGCCAACCC
>JBPCMA010000138.1:0-3387 GCA_051002715.1 Caulobacteraceae bacterium | reverse complement strand
GACGATCCCGCCGCAAGCGTCCGTCGCCTTGCCGGTCGGCACGGCGGTCGTCTTCCGCTCGCTCGCCGGCGGCACGGTGACGATCACGCGCGGGGCGGGGGTGACGCTGCGGATCGCCGGATCGGCCACCAGCAAGGACGTGGCGCTCGCCCAATGGGGCCTGGCCAGCGCCATCATGGACGAGAACGACGATTGGGTGATCAGCGGGACGGGTATCTCGTGACCGGCGCGATCCTGGCCGCCCTGGGCGCGACGCAAGGAGCGGGGGGCGGCGGCGACGTGACGCCTGGGCCGCTCGATTGGACGGACGCTTTTGGCGGCGTCTTCGCCCACACCAATTCGCAGACCATCGCTGAAACCAGCGTGCCGATCTCCCTTGCCGCGAGTCAGAGCGGCGGCGGCCTGTTGGAAGTGACGGTGAACGGGTCGAGCCGGGAATATGTGGGCGCGTCACGGTCGCCGCCGGCGACGGCGTGATCTGGTCGATCGTCAACACCGGGACCGCCGCCGTGAGCGGCACGGTCACGGTGCTGAACGTCTCCGACGGCGGGGCGACGCTGGATTCCTTCAACTACACCGCGACGGGAGCGTGAATCATGACAAGCGAAACGGCGCTGCCGATGCTGGCCCTCGCCGCCACCGGCGCGGCGCAGCTGGGCGGCCTGCTGATCTGGGGCGCCACCCTCGGCCATCGGGTCAAGACCATCGAGCGGGAGATCGAACCGCTGAAGGCCCTGTCGCACCAGGTGACGCGCATGGAGACGCGGCTGGAGGGGCTGCTCGAACAGTTCAAGGACTTGAACGCCGCCATCCGCTGGATGCGCGAGCCGGCGACGGACGAGGCCTTGGCGCGCGGGAGGATGAGGCCATGACGACTGCCTTCCTGGTCAACGACCTGATGCGCGACGAGGGCCTGCGCCTGACGGCCTATCGCAATGGCGGCGGGGTCATGACCATCGGCTATGGCCATACCGGCCGCGAGGTTCGCGCCGGCTTTGCCCACACCCTGGAGTCCATCCGGCGCGGCGACTGGACCCGCGCCAGCGCCCGAATGCTGGCGTCCCGCTGGGCCGAGGAGGTCGGGGCGCGCGCCGCCCGCTTGGCGGCGCTGATACGCACCGGATCGCGGGCGGCGGCGGCGTAAGGCGGACGCCCCCTGCGTCACGCGGCGAGAGCCGCGCGCCACCTCCCCCGCTTCGCGAGGGAGGAGAAAAGAAAACGCCAGCCGCCTTCTCCTTCCCCGTCCGCTTACGGGGGAGGATCGATCCGCGCCGAACCCTTCAAAAACCAAGGAGAAACCCATGACCGACACCACCCTTCCCCCGCCGCCGTCCGCGCCGCCGCTGCTGACGGCGCTGGTCCACGACTTCGCCCAGAAGGCGCTGACCGCCGCCGCCGTGGCGCTGGCGGCGCACGGCCTGATCGCCGCGGCCCAGGAGGATCAGCTGGTCCAGATCGGCGTCTCGGCCGCCCTGTTCGGCGCCTCGTGCGGCTGGACCTGGCTCGCCGCCCGCGCCCGCCTGGCCCGGCTGAAGGCCGCCCTCGCCGTTCCCGCCCAATAGGAGCCCCTCCCATGACCACTCTGATCCAGACCATCGAAGCCGACCTTTCCGCCGTGTGGGGCGGCATTGTCCACGCCGTCGAAACCGACGCGGTGATCCTGTGGAACGACTTCAAGGCCACCTTCACCAGCCTCCTGCCGGCGCAGTACGCCATCTTCAAGTCGCTGGCGCTGGAGGCCATCGCCGACGTGGCCGGCGGCGATTTCGCCGACCTGGAGACGGCGGTGCTCAACAAGGCCGAGGCGGCGGGGATCGCCTTCGTCGCGGATCTGACCAGCCCGACGATCCAGGCCCTGCTGGCCATGTTGAAGGCCGCCGGCCTGTAGCGTCGGCCGCCGGCGCAATTCCCAAAGGCCGTCATGGCCGGGCGCAAGTCCCGGCGATGACGGTAGGGGTAGGGTGCTTCATTTCAAGTTGTCAATGCGTTCGCGCGTCGCGACGAACCCGCGCCCCGCCGGCCTCACCGCCGGCGGGGTTTTTTTGCGGCAGGCCGCCGGGCGGCCAGGCCTTTGCCCCGACGTCGGTCATCCCAGCGAACCACCTCGGGCTCCGAGCCATCTAAACGACCGGGTTAGAAACCCCTGGCCGATGGGGCCTGGTCGCTCGCCATGCGCCACGATCAGATTTCGGCACTCCCAGCCCAGCACCTTGTCGCGCGCCCGACGCGCCGGTGCGCGGTTGATGAATGACAATCGCCATTCCAGCGGCGCGCGGGCCTGGTCCGCGGTGAGACCATCCAGACGCGCCAGGAAGCTGAACCAACCCCAGTGCTTTTGGAGAAACGCGTCGCTGAATGTTTGGATCAGGTCGGCGACGATCGCCGTGGCCGAGGGACGGTGAAGAAACACGATCTCATCCATGGCGAAAGAGCCCCGGAACCAGGCCTGATCGATGTCGGGGAGCCACTCGGGCGGCGGATCATCGCCCAGCGCTCCGCGGAACTCGAGGTCCGGGCGTTTATTGATCGTCGATCGTGGCCCCCACAGTTGCGCCCCAGGAAACGCCGCCTTCCATTCCGCCAGATAGAGGTGATGGATTTTGTTGGGGCTCACGAGGTGACGAACCGGGCCGAGCCGATTCACCTGGGCGCCCACTATACGCCCAGGCCCTACGTCGAGCGGCTGGTCCAGGAGACGGTGATGCGGCCCCTGCGCGCCGACTGGGACGCGGCGCGGGCGGCGGCGCAGGACAAGCAGTCGAGCGGCGATCCCGGGGGCGCCGGCCCTGGAGCTGATGGCCTTTCACGACCAGCTGGCCCACACCAGGGTGCTCGACCCGGCCTGCGGCACCGGCAACTTCCTCTATGTGACCCTGGAATTGATGAAGGGGCTGGAGGCCGAGGTGCTGGAGGCCCGCGCCGGCCTGCTGGCCCACGAGGACCCCGAGCTGATCACCCCCGACATCGCGCGCGGCGTCGATCCGCGGCGCTTCTTCGGCCTGGAGCTCAACCCGCGCGCCGCCGCCATCGCCGAGTTGGTGCTGTGGATCGGCTATCTGCAGGCGAGCTTTCGCCGCGACCCGGCCTATCGGCCGCGCGACCCGGTGCTGGAGGACTATGGCGCGATCAACCCGCCCGCCAGCCGCCGGCGGCCGGCCGACCCGTGTATCGACGCGGTGCTGCAAAGCGACGGCCCGGTGATCGGCGGCGGCGGGACGGATTATCCGAACGCGCGCCGCCCGCCCTGGCCGGACGCCGAATTCATCGTCGGCAATCCGCCGTTCGGCGGCGGCAAGGACATCCGCGCCGAGCAGGGCGACGCCTATGCGGCGGCCCTGTGGCGGCTCAATCCGAAGATGAACGATTCGGCCGACCTGGTGATGTACT
>JBPCMA010000137.1:0-16930 GCA_051002715.1 Caulobacteraceae bacterium | reverse complement strand
TGGGGCCGCACTTGGTAGACCACGGGGGGGACCCCTTTCCCCGATGGTTCGATTCTTTTGCTGGGGGGGAGTTGGCCTCCGGCGCCCAGGTCCATGCCCATGAAGGTGTCGCCCGGCTTCATCAGCGCCATGAACACCGCCTGATTGGCCTGCGAGCCGGAATGGGGCTGCACATTGGCGAAGGCGCAGCTGAACAGGGCCTTGGCCCGTTCGATGGCCAGGGTCTCCACCACATCGACCCACTCGCAGCCGCCGTAGTAGCGCCGGCCGGGATAGCCCTCGGCGTATTTGTTGGTGAGCACCGAGCCCTGTGCCTCCAGCACCGCCCGCGAGACGATGTTCTCCGAGGCGATCAGCTCGATCTGATTCTGCTGGCGGGCGAGCTCGCGCGCGCTCGCGTCGAACACCGCCCGGTCGGCGTCGGCCAGGCCGGCGGCGAAGAACGGATCGGGGGCGGCGTTGGATGTGGTTGCGGTGACGCTCAAGAATCGCCTCCTCTGGCTCGCGGCGATGCGGGAGGCCTTCATATCCCCTTGCGCCGCCCGATCAACCGCGAGCTATAGCCGCAACAGCGACCTGATCTTGGCATGGACGTCGGCCAAAACGTCCGGCGTAACAACGTTCCTGAAAACCGCCCGCCGCGCTCGCCAATCCAGATTCTTGACTTGGTCGGCGAGGACGACGCTGGGCGGATCGGCGCTGACCACGACCTCGAACGCATATCCCTTGATCTCGAACTCATGGGGCAGCAGATCATCATGCCCCGAAGTCCGTTGTAGCGGGCGGGCGAAAGCACAAGGCCGGTCGCCGGCCCGCCTGCTCGTGCCCCCCCTGGGGATCGAATTCCAGCCACACCACATCGCCCGCATCGGGGACGTAGTTCGCCTTCACCACACTTCCTGTCCCACGGGTCGCCCAAAATCGACCTCCTCGGGGAAAGTCTCGGGGGTCACCGCATCGAGAAGCCGGTCGAGATCATAGACCGGCGCGCGCATCGGTTCGATCACGATCCGCCCTCCTTCCTCCCTAACATCGACCGCCTGATCGACGTTCAGCGCCGCCGCCATGATTTTCGCCGGAATTCCCACCGAGGCGCTGTTGCCCCATTTTTTCACCAGAACGCGCATCGAACCCTCCGCCGCCAATGCGATTGATCCTACCGCCATGGTCGCGCGACAGTTGGACTCATGGAATACTCACGGGCGGCGCCATGGCTCCCGGACAAGCTCCGCCTGACGGCGATTCTTTCCGGGATGACGGTTATTGGGGTCGCGCCGGAAGCCTTTGCCGCTTGGTCATCCCTCACGTCCACTACGCCGCGTAGCCGCCCATCCGTTTGATGTTGCAGCGGGCCCACAGGGCTTCGAGGGCGCCGACCAGGTTGTCCATCATGGCGTCGGTGTGGAAGGGGGTGGGGGTGAAGCGCAGGCGCTCGGCGCCGCGCGGCACGGTGGGGTAGTTGATCGGCTGGACGTAGATGGCGTGTTCGGCCAGCAGCATGTCGGAAACCAGCTTGCAGTGGACCGGATCGCCGACCAGCACCGGCACGATGTGGCTGACCGAGGGCATGACCGGCAGGCCGGCGGCCGCCATGCGGGCTTTCAAGGCGGCGGCGCGCTCCTGGTGGGCGATCCGCACCTCGTTGTGTTCCTTGAGCCAGCGGATGGAGGCCAGGGCCCCGGCGGTGAGCGCCGGCGGCAGGGAGGTGGTGAAGATGAAGCCGCCGGCGTGGGAGCGGATGGCGTCGATGAGACTGGCGTCCGCCGCCACATAGCCGCCCATCACCCCGAACGCCTTGCCGAGGGTTCCCTCGACGATGTCGATCCGGTCGGCCACGCCGTCGCGATCCGACACCCCTCCCCCGCGCGTGCCGTAGAGGCCAACGGCGTGGACTTCGTCGAGATAGGTCAAGGCGCCGTACCTGTGGGCCAGGGCGGCGGTGGCGCCCACGTCGGCGATGTCGCCGTCCATGGAATAGACGCTCTCGAAGGCGACCAGCTTCGGCGCCTCGGCCGGCGCGGCGGCCAGCAGCGCCTCGAGATGGGCCAGGTCGTTGTGGCGGAAGATCCGGCGCGGGCCGCCGCCGTGGCGGATGCCGGCGATCATCGAGGCGTGGTTCAATTCGTCGGAAAAGACGATCAGGCCGGGCAGGATCTTCTGCAGGGTAGCCAGGGCCGCCTCGTTGGAGACATAGCCGGAGGTGAAGAGTAGGGCCGCTTCCTTGCCGTGCAGGTCGGCGAGCTCGGCTTCCAGTTCGACGTGATAGTGGGTGGTGCCGGAGATGTTGCGCGTGCCGCCCGAGCCCGAGCCGGCCTCGTCGATGGCCCGGTGCATGGCTTCCAGGATCACCGGGTTCTGGCCCTGGCCGAGGTAGTCGTTGGAGCACCAGACGATCACCTCGCGCGGCGCGCCTTCCGGCGGCGTCCAGGTGGCGAAGGGGAAATCGCCGCGATGGCGTTTCAGGTCGGCGAACACGCGGTAGCGGCCCTCGCCGCGCACCTCCTCGACGGCGTTCCGAAAAGCGGCCTTGTAATCCATCGCCTGTAGCCCACTCCAAGCTGCCGGGCCGCGGCGCCGCTCAAAGCTCGGCGAGGCGCCCGCGCATCAGTTGCAATACGGCCGAAAAGTCCTTTTGGCCATAGCCCAGGCCGTCGAAGAGGGCATAGAGCGCCTCGGCCTGGGCGCCCATGGGCGTGGCGGCGCCGGATTTGGCGGCGGCTTCCTGGGCCAGCTTCAGGTCCTTGAGCATCAAGGCGGTCAGAAATCCGCCCTCATAGCCGCGGTTCGAGGGGGCCGAGGGAACGGGGCCGGGCCACGGGCAATAGTTGGTCAGAGACCAGCATTGGCCGGACGACTTGGCGGCGATGTCGAAGAACCGTTCCGCATCCAGGCCGAGTTTCTCGGCCAGGGCGAAGGCCTCGCACACCCCCAGCATGGAGACGCCGAGCAGCATGTTGTTGCAGATCTTGGCCGCCTGGCCGGCCCCCGCGCCGCCGGCGTGGATGACCACCCGCGCCATGGGATCGAGCGCCGCCCGCACGTCGGCGAACGTCTCGTCGGCGCAGCCGACCATGAAGGCCAGGGTCCCGCCGTCGGCGGCCATGATGCCGCCGGAGACCGGGGCGTCGACGGCTCGGAACCCAGCCTGGGCGGCGAGGTCGGCGACGAAGCGGGCGCTTTCCACGTCGATGGTCGAGCAATCGATCAGCAACGCGCCCAGGCGGGCGTTGGGGATGATGTCGTCGGCCCACACGGCCTTCACGTGCGAACCGGCCGGTAGCATGGTGACCACGATATCCGCCGCCCGCGCCGCGTCCGCGCCGGACGCCGCCGCCTGGCATCCCGCCTCCACCGCCCGCTCCACCGCCGCCGCCGCGATGTCGAAGGCCAGCACCTCGTAACCGGCCTTGGCGAGGTTGGCCGCCATCCCGGCCCCCATGTGGCCGAGACCGATGAAAGCGATCTTAGTCATGTAGTTAGGCGGGCTTGTGGAACTTGTAGATGAACTGATCGGTATGCCCTCGAATGGATGGGTCGAACACCTTGGCGGTGCGCGGGTCGGCCGGATTGCGCAGGATGTCGCTTTCGCCGGCGAAGACGAAGCCGGCGGCGGTCACCTCCTTTTTCACCTGCGCGGCGTCGATGCGGTGGGTGGTGTCGGTGTCGGCCAGGCCCGAACCGTCCGGCGCGGCATGATCGATGACGATGAATTCGCCGCCGGGCTTCAAGGCCTTGAACACCGCCTTGTTGAACGCCGGCACGTCGGCCGGGCCCATGAACTTGTCGTGCAGGTCGTGATAGTTCTGGCGGATCCACACCACGTCCACCGAATCCGGGATGGAAAAGGCGTTGATCGGCGCGGTCAGGGAGACGGCGTTAGGATGGTCCGGAAACGGCGTCGAACCGTTGGGCACGGCCGGCGCTTCCTTGATCTTCACCACCTCGGCGGGGATGAACATATAGACCTTGCCGCTCGGCCCCACCACGTCGGCGAACAGGCGGTCGAAATAGAGGCCGGGGAACACATCCACCACCTTGTCGCCCGGCTTGAGGCCGATGAAGGCCAGGGTTTGCGCCGGCTTGCGCGCCGCGTCGAGATCCCTGTCGGCCTGGGGGCGGGCCGGATCGGCGATGGCCGCCGCGACGCCTGGCGGCGCCGCATCGGCCGCGGAGGCGGCCGCCGCGCTCATGGCTCCCGAGATCGATGCGGCGCCGAAAAGGGCCGCGATAGTCGCGCGTTTCATGTGGGTGGTCTCCCGTCGGTTGATGGCGCCGCAGTCATAGCGCGGCGCGGCGGCCAAGTCAGGGGGCGCCTTGCGTCCGCCGGTTCGATCGGCCACAGCGCGGGCGACCGTCCGCTCGCCCGGGACACCCGCCATGCGCCCAGCCCCCCTCGCCCCTTATCCCGCCTTGCGCCTTCGCCGCCCGCGCCAGGCCGAATGGGCGCGGCGCCTGGTGCGCGAGAGCGTGCTGACGCCGGCCGACCTGATCTGGGCCATGGTGGTTCACGAGGGCGACGGGCGGGTCGAAGTGGCTTCCATGCCGGGGGCGGCGCGCCTGTCGATCGCCGAGGCCGCCGCCGCCGCGCGCGAGGCCAAGGCGCTCGGCATCCCGGCCATCGCCGTCTTTCCCCAAATCGACGGGGCGGGAAAGGACGCGGCCGGAAGCCTGGCCGCCGATCCGGACGGGTTGGTGGCGCGGGCGGTCAAGGCCATGAAGGACGCCGCGCCCGAGGTGGGGGTGATGTGCGACGTGGCCCTCGATCCCTTCACCGATCATGGCCACGACGGGGTGATCGAGGCCGGCAAGGTGCACAACGACGCCACCCTCTCGCGGCTGGTCGAGCAGGGGCTGATGCAGGCGAGGGCCGGCTGCGACATCCTCGCCCCCTCCGACATGATGGACGGGCGGGTCGGCGCCCTGCGCGCCGCCCTGGAGGCCGAGGGGCTGGTCGATACGATGATCATGGCCTACGCGGCCAAATACGCCTCGGCCTTCTACGGTCCCTACCGCGAGGCCATCGGCTCGAGAGTGTTGGGCGGCGGCGGCGTTCCCAATCCTCCCGACAAGAAGACCTACCAGATGGACCCGGCCAATAGCGACGAAGCCCTGCGCGAGGTCGCCCTGGACATCGCCGAGGGGGCCGACATGGTGATGGTGAAGCCGGGCCTGCCCTACCTCGACATCGTGCGCCGGGTGGTCGAGACCTTCGCCATGCCGACCTTCACCTTCCAGGTCAGCGGCGAATACGCCATGATCGCCGCCGCCGCCGCCAACGGCTGGATCGACGAGGAGCGGGCCATCCTGGAGAGCCTCGGCGCCTTCAAACGCGCCGGCT
This sequence comes from Caulobacteraceae bacterium, assembly GCA_051002715.1. Lineage (GTDB taxonomy): Bacteria > Pseudomonadota > Alphaproteobacteria > Caulobacterales > Caulobacteraceae > Acaudatibacter. The sequence goes on along the minus strand of JBPCMA010000137.1, from coordinate 11,592 downwards.
GCGCCGGCGTGATCACCTATTTCGCCCCGAAGGCGGCGAAGCTGCTCGGGGCGTGAGGCTGGGGCGCGACGCCCTCTCCACCGCTTCGCGGGCCCCTTCCCCCGTGAAGAGGCACGGGCGAGGAGAAAAAGGGTTGAACCTTCTCTTCTCCTCCCTCGCGAAGCGGGGGAGGCGGCGCGGCGCTCTTTCTCGCGCCGTGATGGAGGGGGCGTCTGCCACCGATATGCCGCGCGGATCACGTTCACCGCGGCGCCAGCCGCGCGGCCAAACTCGATGTATCCCACCGCGCCCCGCCCATGGCCTGGACCTCGGCGTAGAACTGGTCGACCAGGGCGGTGAGTTCGAGGCGGGCGCCGTTGGCGCGGGCTTCGTCGAGCACAAGGCCCAGGTCCTTGCGCATCCAATCCACCGCGAAGCCGAATTCGAACCGCCCCTCGGCCATGGTCGCCCAGCGGTTGTCCATCTGCCATGATTGCGCCGCCCCCTTGGAGATCGCCTCATGGACAAGGGTCGGATCGAGGCCGGCGTGGCGGGCGAAGGCCACCGCCTCGGCCAGCCCCTGGACGACGCCGGCGATGCAGATCTGGTTGACCATCTTGGCGAGTTGGCCCGCGCCCGCCTCGCCCATGCGGGTGATCGCCTTGGCGTAGGCGCCGATGACCGGCGAGGCGCGTTCCACCGCGCCGGCCTCGCCGCCAATCATGATCGAGAGGGCGCCGTTCCTGGCCCCCGCCTCGCCGCCGGAAACCGGCGCGTCGAGGAAATGGCGCCCGCGCGCCAGCGCCAGCGCCGCCATCTCGCGGGCCAGCCGGGCCGAGGTGGTGGTGTGGTCGACCACGATCGCCCCGGCCTGCGGCGCGGGAAGCGCCGCTTCGACCACCTCGCGCATGTCGTCGTCGGTCCCGACACAGAGCAGGACCATCTCGCACCCCGCCGCCGCCTCGGCGACCGATCCGCCGGCCCGGCCTCCATGAGCGGCGACCCACGCCGCGCTCTTGGCTGATCCGCGGTTGAACACGGTCATCTCATGGCCGGCGGCGGCGAGATGTCCGGCCATGGGGGCGCCCATGGCGCCAAGGCCGATGAAGGCGAGTTTCATGGATGTCTCCATCGTGACGCAGGTCCAAACAACGATCTTGCTTCGCGGCCCGGCATGACCCCTAATCCCCTCGTTGAAAGGGCGGTTTTCGAGGACGAATTCAAATCAGGTGACCCAGCACTTTCCGACCCGCCAGTTGCGATTTTTTCTGACCGCGCCATCGCCCTGTCCGTATCTGCCGGGGCGCGAGGAGCGCAAGGTCTTCGCCCATCTGCCGATGCTGGACGGCGCGGCGGTCAACGATTCCCTGACCCAGGGCGGCTTTCGCCGTTCGCAGAACATCGCCTATCGGCCGGCCTGCGAGAGCTGCGCCGCTTGCGTGTCGGCGCGCCTGCCGGTGGACGACTATGTGTTTTCGCGTTCGGAGCGGCGGGTGCTGGCGCGCGGCGACGTCTTCGCCCGCCATGTCGTCGAGGCGGAGGCCACGGTCGAGCAGTTCGATCTTCTGCGCCACTATCTCCATTCACGCCACGCCGACGGCGGCATGGCCGACATGACCTGGTCCGACTATGTGGCCATGGTCGAGGATACGGCGGTGCGCACCCATGTGGTGGAGTATCGGACGCGCACCGAGGACCGCGGGCCGGGGGCCCTCGCCGCCTGCGCCCTGGTCGACCAGCTCGCCGACGGCCTTTCCCTGGTCTACAGCTTCTTCGACCCAGGGCATTCCCGGGACAGCCCCGGCTCGTTCATCATTCTGGACCATGTGATCCAGGCGAGCCTGCTGGGCCTGCCCTATCTTTATCTCGGCTATTGGGTGCGGGGGAGCGAGAAGATGGACTACAAAGCCCGGTTTTCGCCACTGGAGATTCTGCGGCCGAACGGCTGGGGACTGATGTCGACGCGCGATCGGCGGGACGAGCGGGCCTGACCGGCCCCGATGGCCGCCGACGCGCAATCGTCCGACCACCCCATCGTCCGCCTAATCGCGGTCATGGCCGGCCTGCGCGACAAGGGCGGCGGCTGCCCGTGGGACCTGGAACAGACCTTCGCCAGCATCGCTCCCTATACGGTGGAGGAAGCCTACGAGGTGGCGGACGCCATCGAGCGCGGGAATCTGGCCGATCTGAAGGAGGAGTTGGGCGATCTGCTCTTGCAGGTGATCTACCACGCCCAGATGGCCGCCGAAGCCGGCGCTTTCGACTTCGCCGAGGTGGCCGAAGCGACCGCCGACAAGATGATCCGCCGCCATCCGCATGTGTTCGGCGAAGGCGAAGCGCGAAGCGCCGCCGAGCAAACGTCCGCCTGGGAGGCGCTGAAGGCCGAAGAGCGGGCGGCCAAGAGCCCCGTCGCCGCCGGCCTGCTGGACGGAATCGCCGTCGCCCTGCCGGCCCTGACCCGGGCGGCCAAGCTGTCGAAGCGCGCCGCCGGCGTCGGTTTCGCTTGGCCGTCGATGACCGAGGTGCTGGAAAAACTTGAGGAGGAGATCGCTGAACTGCGGGTGGAACTGGCGGCCGGCGATATGGCCAAGGCGCGCGAGGAACTGGGCGATATTCTGTTTGTCTGCGCCAACGTCGCCCGCGAACTGGACGTCGATCCAGAGGCCGCCTTGCGCGGGGCCAACGCCAAGTTCACCCGGCGTTTCGCGTTCATGGAGGCGCGCTTGCGCGAAGCGGGCCGGTCGCCCTCGGCGGCAAGCCTGGCGGAGAAGGAAGAGCTGTGGCGAGCGGCCAAGGCGGCGGAGAGGAGAGAGGCCGCGCCGGTCGCCGACGATGGCCGGCTCGACGGCTCGTCAGGCTTCGAGTCCGTGGGCGACTTTGGCGATGATCGGCGTTAGTTGGCGAAAGGCGCCAGGGCGCATCCGCTCGAAGCGGCCGAGCGCCTGGGGGTCCAACCGGGCGTGGAGAACCAGGGCGCCGGGCTTCTCTTCACGGTCGGTGACACGGGCGTGGCGATAGAGCCAGGCGAGGGCTTCTCCATCGGAGGGATTGAGTTCAAGGACGACCTCGGGCCCTTCGTCGATCAGGGCGGCCAAGACGCCGAGCAGGGATGGGAGGCCATCGCCGTCAGCCGCCGAAACGGCGACGGCGCCGGCGCGGTGCGCCCGTTCACCGGCGTCTTGACGCGCGTCGGCGTCCGAGAGGTCGATCTTGTTCCAAACTTCGACGATGCGGCGCCCGGACTCGGCGGCGATCCCAATCTCGGCGAGCACCTCGAGCACGTCGGCGCGCTGAGCGTCCGTTTCGGCGGCGGCAATATCGCGCACATGCACCAGGATGTCGGCTTCGCGCACCTCATCGAGGGTGGCGCGGAAGGCTTCCACCAGCTCGTGCGGAAGATCGGAGATGAAACCCACCGTGTCCGACAGGACGGCGGGCCGGCCGCCCGGCAGGTCGAGCCGGCGCAGGGTCGGGTCGAGAGTGGCGAAGAGCCTGGCCTCGGCCAACACCTTGGCCCCGGTCAGCCGATTGAACAGGGTGGACTTGCCGGCGTTGGTGTAACCGACCAGGGCGATGGTGGGATAGGGAACGCGCGCCCGCGCGGTCCGCTGCATGCCGCGGGTTCGGCGGACGTCCGCCAATTCGCCCTTGAGCTTGACGATGCGCTCGCGCAGAAGGCGCCGGTCGGCCTCGATCTGGGTCTCGCCGGGGCCGCCCAGGAAGCCGAAGCCGCCGCGCTGGCGCTCCAGGTGGGTCCAGGTGCGGACCAGGCGGGAACGCTCGTAGTCGAGGCGGGCCAATTCGACCTGCAGCCGGCCTTCCCGGGTCCGGGCGCGGCGGGAGAAGATTTCCAGAATGAGCCCGGTGCGGTCGATCACCTTGACCTGCCAGGCGCGCTCGAGATTGCGCTGCTGGACTGGGGTCAGGGCGTCATCGACGACCGCCACGTCGATGGACTCGATTTCGCACAAGGTGGCGAATTCGGCCACCTTGCCCTTGCCGAACAAGGTCGCCGGCGCCGCGGCGCGAAGGGGCGTGATCTCGCGGGCGCGCACATCGAGATCAAGCGCGCGGGCCAGTCCGACCGCTTCCTCCAGCCTGGCGGCGAGCGCCCGCGAGGATTCCCGGCGGGTGTGGGCCGGGTGGATGACCACCGCCGACTGGCGCCGGTCGCCCCGATCGATAGATCTGGCTTTCAATCGCCGCCGTCTTCGTCGCCGGCCGGCTCATAGAGCTGCACCGGCTGGGACGGCATGATGGTTGAGATGGCGTGTTTGTAGACCAGCTGCGCCTGGCCGTCGCGGCGCAGCAGAACGCAGAAATTATCGAACCAGCTCACCACGCCCTGGAGCTTCACCCCGTTGATGAGGAATAAAGTGAGGGGCGTTTTGGCCCGGCGAACGCTGTTGAGAAAGGTGTCCTGCAGATTCTGTTTCTTCTCGCCCGACACGGGTTGAATTCCCTCTTTAATCTTATGGTGTCTCCGCGACGGCCGGCCGCCGCGCCGCTTCGATATAGAGTTCCCGCAGGCGCTTCGCCACCGGCCCGGGCGATCCATCGCCGAGGACTTGGCCATCCACCCGCACCACCGGCATGACCAGCGTCCCGGCCCCGGTGATGAAGGCCTCCCGCGCGCCCTTGGCTTCCTCCACGGTGAAAGGGCGCTCCTCCAGCTTCAGGCCGCTCGCCGCGGCGATGGAAAAAAGGGCATGGCGGGTGACGCCGCGCAGGATGTTGGCCTGGATGTCGCGGGTGCGCAGGGCGCCCTGGCGATCGACGATCCAGGCGTTGCTGGACGCCCCTTCGGTGATCAGTCCGAGGTCATCCACGAACCAGGCCTCCGCCGCGCCCGCTTCGCGCGCCGCCTGCTTGGCGAGAACATTGGGCAGAAGGGCGACGGTCTTTATGTCGCAGCGGGCCCAACGGCTTTCCGGCTGGGTTATCACGGCGACGCCCCTGGCGGCCCGCGCCTGCGCCGCGGCGTGATCGACGCGCTTGGCGCTGAGGACCAGGCTGGGCGCGACGGGGGGATCGGGGAAGGCATGGTCGCGCGGGGCGACGCCGCGGGTGACCTGGAGATACACCACGCCATCCGTCACCCGGTTGCGGCGAATGACCTCGGCCAGAAGGATTTTGAGAGCGCGATCGCTCATCGGCGCGGCGATGCGCAGTTCGCCCAGGCTGCGGGCGAGGCGCCGGAAGTGGCCGTCGGAGTCGGCGAGGGCGCCGTCGAACACCGCCCACACCTCATAGACCCCGTCAGCGAGCTGAAAGCCGCGATCCTCGATGTGAACGACGGCCCGGGCGTGCGGCAGGAACCGGCCGTTGACGTAGGCGACGCGGGCCATCAGGCCATGCCCTCTTCGAGGGCGCGGCCGGCCGGAAAACCCAGCGATTTCAGCTTGCGGTGCAGGGCTGAGCGCTCCATGCCGATGAAGGCGGCGGTGCGCGAGATGTTGCCGCCGAAGCGGGTGATCTGGGCGGTCAGATACTCCCTTTCGAACAGTTCGCGCGCCTCGCGCAGGGAAAGGGCGATGATCCGCTCGGCGCCCAGGCCGCCGGCGTTCGGCGCCGCCGATTCGACAGGCAGCATGGCGGCTGTGATGGGTTGCGATGGGTCGCCGCCGGCCAGAATTAGGATGCGTTCGACCAGGTTGCGCAATTGGCGCACGTTGCCAGGCCAGGGCTGCACCTGCAGCGTCGCGTAGGCGTCGTCGGCCAGCCGGCGCCGGGGCAGGCCCGAGGCGGCGCTCAGCCGGTCGATATAGTAGGCGATCAGTTCGGGGATGTCGTCGCGCCGCTCGGTCAGGCCCGGCACGCGCAGCGGCACCACGTTAAGGCGATGAAACAGGTCTTCGCGCAGGCGTCCCGCGGCGATCTCCTCGCGCAGATCGCGCGAAGTCGAAGAGACGACCCGCACATCCACCTGCACGTCGGTGTCGCCGCCCACCCGCCGGAAGCGTTGATCGACCAGCACGCGCAGGATGCGGCTCTGACTTTCGCGCGGCATGCCTTCGACGTCGTCGATGTAGAGGGTGCCGCCATGCGCCCGTTCGAAGACGCCGATCTTGCGCGGGCGCCCACCCTCCCCCTCCTCGCCGAACAATTCGAGGTCCATGCGTTCGGGGCTCATGCCGGCTCCCCCGATGGCCACGAACTCGCCCCTGGCGCGGGGGCTGGCCGCATGAATCAGGCGCGCGGCGGTCTCCTTGCCCGAACCCGGCGGGCCGGAAATCAGCACCCGGCTGTTGGCCGGCGCCACCTTGGCGATCATGGCGCGAAGCTGCTGGGCGGCCGGCGAGGCGCCGACCAGGCCGTCGGGAACGATGGCCTGGGTGCGCAATCGCTGGTTTTCACGCCGCAGGCCCGCCGCCTCCAGCGCCCGCGACACCAGCAGGACCAGGCGATCGGACTTGAACGGTTTTTCCAGGAAATCGTAGGCGCCGCGTTTGATCGAGCTCACCGCGGTTTCGATGTTTCCGTGGCCCGATATCATGATCACCGGAAGGTCGGGGTCGAGCGCCTTGACGGCATCGAGCAGTTCGAGCCCGTCCAGGCCGCCGCCGGTCATCCAGATGTCGAGGACGAGCAGCGACGGCTTGCGCGCGCGGATGGCCGCCAGCGCCCCCTCGGAATTCTGGGCGGTGCGGACAGCATAGCCGTCGTCCTCGAGAATGGCGGCCACCAGGTCGCGGATGTCGGCCTCGTCATCGACCACCAGGACATCGCCGGTCATGCCCGAACCCTCACGTTCTCGCCCTTCGCGCCGCCCTCGCCCGCAACGGCATGGGCGAGGGGGAAAGACAGGGTGACTCGCGCGCCCGACCCACCCTCCGCGTCGGCGAGGGTGAGCGCGCCGCCATGGTCCTCGAGGATTCGCTTGACAATGGCCAGCCCCAGGCCGGTGCCCTTCTCGCGGGTGGTGACATAGGGCTCGGTCAGGCGTCCGCGGTGCCTGGCCGGCAGGCCCACGCCGTTGTCCTCGATCACGAAGTCGAGGGTGTCACGGTGGACGGCCATGCGCGCGCGAATGCGGCCGGGCGGCTCCGGCTTGATGGCCCAGCGCGCCGCGATGGCCTCACCGGCGTTCTTCAAGACATTGGCCAGGGCCTGGCCCACAATGCGCCCGTCGCACATCAAGGTGACTTCGCCAGTCGCTTCGACGATCTCCACCGCGACGTCGGGATCGGCCACCCGTTGAGCGAACACGGCTTGGCGGAGAAGTTCGGCGCCGTCATGAGGGGCGAACCTGGGGGCCGGCATGCGGGCGAAAGCGGAGAATTCATCGACCATGCGGCCGATATCGCCCACCTGCCGGATGATGGTGTCGGTACAACGGTCGAAGGTCTCGAGATCGCCGGTGATTTCGCTCCGGTATTTACGGCGAAGCCGCTCGGCGGAAAGCTGGATGGGGGTCAGGGGGTTCTTGATCTCGTGGGCGATCCGGCGGGCGACGTCCCTCCAGGCGGCGTTGCGCTGGGCCGCCACCAGCCGGGTGATGTCATCGAAGGTCAGCACCAGGCCGTCGGCCCCGCCGCTCACCCGCACCCGAAGCCGGCGCGATTCGCCGCCGCGGGTGATATCGACATCCTCCTCGGCTTCTCCGCCATGGCCGGCGGCGCCGACCGCCACCGCTTCGAGTTCGGGCGCGAGGTCGCGCAACATCCGCCCCTGAATCTCCCCGTCGGCCAGGGCCAGCAGCCGCGACGCCTGCCGGTTGACCACCGAGATGCGGCCTCGCGGGTCAAGGCCGATGACGCCCGCGCTGACCCCGAACAACACCGTCTCCATGAACAGCCGCCGCGACTCGGCGTCGACGTGGGCGGCGCGCAAGGCCTCCTGTTGCTCGCCCAGATCGCGAGTCATGCGATTGAAGGCGCGCGACAGCACGGCGATCTCCCCGGGATCGCTGGCGGTGTCGACCCGCGCCGTCAGGTCGCCGCCCGCCACCCGGCCGGCCGCGTGCACCAGGCGCGCCACCGGGGCGGCGATGCTGTCGGCCGCAGCCATGCCCAGCCATACCGCGCCGATGAGGACCAGCAGGACGGTCTCCAGGTAGCTGAAGGCGAAGGCGCCCTGAATGCGCGCCCGGCGCGCCTTGGCCATGCGATAGGCGGCCAGGGACGCCTCGGTCTCGCGCAGATGCCTGAAAATCCCGCGATCCACCGGACGGACCACGTAGAGGTAGGCGTCTGGGTAACCCCGCAGGCGATAGAGAGCGCGGAAGAGATCGACCGATTCGAAGGCGCCCACCGAGACGTCGCCCTCGTCGGCCGCCTTGAAGGTCGAGAGCGGCGGAATCAACAGGGGCGCGGCGCCGGGAGGCTCGGCCCTGGCCAACACCCTGCCCTCCCGGTCGATGAGATAGGCGGCGGAAAAGCCGTTGTCGGCCGTCATGTCCTTCAGGAAGTGGCCAAAGGCGACCGGCGTGTCCGAAAGGGTGGGCGCCGCTTGGTCGAGCTGGCCGGCCATCATCGCCACATGCGCGCCGATGTAGTCCTTCTGTTCCTCCACATAGGATCTCGCCACGGTGGCCGAGTTTTCGACGACGCTCTGCACCCGGGCGCTGAACCAGCTGTCGACCCCGCGGGTCACCAGGACCCCGAAGAATAGGGCGACGATCACCGCCGGCGCCACGGCGGCGAGCGAGAACAGGGCGACGAATCTGAGGTGGAGGCGAGCGCCGGCGTCGCTGGACCGCGCGCCCAGCAGGCGCAACACCCGCCAAGCCAGCAGCGCCCCCAGAGCCGCCAACAGCAAAAAGCCGAGGCTCAGAAAGCCGAGGACCAGCGGGCTGGCCGGCCCCAGCGCTCCGCTCAGGCTCGGCGAGGAACCGAGGGCCACGGAGACCGCCGTCAGGACGGCGGCCAGGGCATAGCCGGCGCCCATCAGGAAGCGCAAACGCACCGCGCCCACGCGAGACGCGAAAGGCGTCGAGATCAGGCTGGTCGCGGCCGGCATGGGGGGAGTCTAAGGCGGCCTGTGCCCGAAATTCAACAGTCTTGTGGCCGATCGGTCGCACGGGCGTTCTCGCGGACGCCGTCGCCGCGCCTCGCCGGATGGTCTCGACGTCAAGCGGCGAGCCGCGACGACGGCGAAAGCCACAGGGCGCCGAGCGCGGTGCGGATGTCGCGCGGCGCCTCCAGACGGCAGAGGTCCGCCCGCGCGGCGCGTCGCGCCTCGGGCTCGAGGCCCGGCGCGGCGGCGATGTAGGCCGCCAGATGCTTGCGGAACATCCTCACACCCAACATTTCCCCGTAAAATCCGACGCTCGCCGCCAGATGTTCGCAGACGATGTGGAGGCGCTCGCGCGCATCCGGCTCGCTGAACGGCCGGCCATCGAGATGCGCTTCGATCGCCGCCGCGAGCCAGGGCCTTCCGGTGGCCCCCCGGCCGATCATCACGCCGTCGGCCCCGGACGCGGCCAGGGCCGCCCGCGCCGAGGCGGCGTCCACCACATCGCCGTTGACTAGTACGGGAATGGTCACGGCGCCCTTCACCGTTCGCACGGCGTTCCAGTCGGCGACGCCGGCGTAGAACTGGCGGCGGGTCCGCCCATGCACCGTGACGGCGGCGGCGCCCGCGGCCTGGGCGCGGGCGGCGAGTTCCGAGGCGTTGCGGGTGTCGTCGTCCCACCCCAGGCGCATCTTGACGGTGACCGGCGCATCGACCGCTTCGACGGCGGCGGCGACCAGAGCTTGCGCCAGATCGAGGTCGCGCATCAGGGCCGAGCCCGACAGATGGCCGGTGACCTCCTTGGCCGGGCAGCCGAAGTTGAGATCGACGATGTCGGCGCCGGCGCGGACGGCCAGCCGCGCGCCTTTCGCGATCCACTTCGCCTCGCGGCCGACCAGCTGCACCACCATCAAGGGCAGGCCGGCCCCCACGGCGGCGCGCCTGACCACATCGGGCCGATTTTGGGCGAACTGGGCGCAGGCCACCATTTCGGTGGCGACGTAAGAGGCGCCGAGGCCGGCGGCGATCCGGCGAAACGGCAGATCGGAAACCCCGGTCATCGGCGCGATCCACACCCGCCCCGCGATCTCGACCGCCCCGATCTTCAGTTTTCCGCCCACGCTTCACCCGTTTCTCTCGCCTGATTCTAGGAGGAATTGCGCGACGCGGTAAAGCGTGGACAAGCGGAGCAGCCGCGCTAAACAGCGTCATGGAATTTTGCGCGGTCATCGTCGCGGCGGGGACGGGCGAGCGCGCCGGACCGGGCGGCCCAAAGCAGTGGCGGCCACTGGCCGGAAAACCGGTGGCGCGCTGGTCGATGGAAGCGCTCCTGGCGGCCGGCGCGAGACGCGTGGTCGCGGTCATTCCGGCCGGCGACGAGGCGCGGGCCGCCGCCGCCTTCGCCGGGCTGGATCGCTGGTTGGCGACGGCGGGCGGCGCCACCCGCGCCCAATCCACGCTGGCGGGGCTGCGCGCCCTGCCGGCCGACGCCGGAGACATCGTGCTGATCCACGACGCCGCCCGCCCCTTCCTGGCGGCCCGGCACATGGCGGCGCTCATCGAGGCGCTGGCCGGCGCGGACGGCGCTCTCCCGGCCTTGCCGATGGCCGACACCCTCAAACGCCGCGACGCGGCGAGCGGCGCCGTCACCACCGCCTCCCGCGCGTCGTTGTGGCGCGCCCAGACGCCGCAGGCCTTTCGCCGCGCGGTGCTGAGCGCGGCCTACGACGCCTGGCCGCCGGATGAGACACCCACCGACGACGCCGCCGTGGTCGAGCGAGCCGGCGGGCGGGTCGCCCTGACCGCCGGCGACCCCATGCTGATGAAACTGACCTATCCGGAGGACTTCGCCATGGCCGAGCGGCTCGCCGGGGCGGCGCGGGTGACGCGGATCGGCCAGGGCTTCGACGCCCACCGCTTCGGGCCGGGCGACGCGGTCTGGCTGTGCGGCGTCAGGATCGACCACGACCAGAGCCTGATCGGCCATTCCGACGCCGACGCCGGCCTGCACGCCCTGACCGACGCCCTGCTGGGGGCGATCGGCGAAGGCGACATCGGCGACCACTTCCCCCCGACCGACCCGCGCTGGAAGGACGCGCCGTCCAGTCTCTTCCTCACCCACGCCGCCGAGCTGATCGCGGCGCGGGGCGGCGGGGTGGTGAACGTGGATGTCACCCTGATCTGCGAGCGGCCGAGGATAAAGCCGCATCGGGACGCCATGCGGGCGCGCCTGTCCGACCTTCTGGGCCTGCGGTCCGATCAGGTGAGCGTCAAGGCGACCACCACCGAGGCCATGGGCTTTACCGGCCGCCAGGAAGGCCTCGCCGCCCAGGCGGTCGTCAGCGTGGATTTCCCGGCCTGACGCCGGGCCATTGGAAGGAAGGCGCCGATGTTCTCGCTGGAAATCGAAACCCTCGCCCGGCTGGCGATCGACGACGCCCGCGCGCGATCCTTGCGCATCGTCACCGCCGAAAGCTGCACCGGCGGCCTGGTGGCGGCGGCGATCTGCGCCATTGCCGGCGCCTCGGACGTCTTCGAGCGCGGCTTCGTCGCCTACACCAACCGCGCCAAGCAGGAACTGCTGGGGGTCTCCGGCGATCTGATCGCCGATCTGGGCGCCGTCTCGGAACCCATCGCGCGGATGATGGCCGAGGGCGC
>JBPCMA010000136.1:0-13456 GCA_051002715.1 Caulobacteraceae bacterium | reverse complement strand
GCGAAACCGCGACTGGATGCTACTGCAACGCTGACTCCCCGCCGCGCCGCTGGCGGCCTGGGCCGCCCCCGGCTTCCCCCCGGCCGACGGCGACGCGGCGCGCACCGCCGTCGTCGCGACCGGCCGCCAGGCCATCAAGACCCTCCGGCCCCTGCTCAAGGCCAACGGCATCGCCTTCGACTGGCCCACCGCCATCTGGTGGACCAAGGCCGGCGTCATGCACGCCTGCGTCTGCCGCGCGGCCCCAAGCTATGGCCCCATGGAGCGGGAATTGGGGGCTTGACGCCCGCCCTCCTCGGCCGGGGAGGGCCCTGCCCCGTTGCCGGTGCCGCGCGCCCGCGCTAACTGCGCCTCATGCCCGGCCTCCTGCGCGCCGCCTACGACCGACGCTTGGCCGTCGGCGATCTCGTCGCCGATTCGGGCCAGGCGGGCGCCCTCGCGGCGCTCGAGCGGGTCGAGGCGGCGCTGGCGGAAGCCAGGCCCTCCGGCCTTTTCCGCAAGGCCGATCCCGTCGCCGGCGCCTATCTGTGGGGGCCGGTCGGGCGGGGAAAGTCTGTGCTCTTGGACCTGTTCTTCGCGGCCGCCCCCGTCGAGGCCAAGCGCCGCGTCCACTTCCATTTCTTCATGGCCGAGGTCCACGCCCTGGGGAACGCCTGGCGGGCCGGCGACGCCGCCGCCCGCCACGAACGGTTCCGTCAGGCCAAGGGAGATGATCCCATCCCGCCGGTGGCCCGCCTGATCGCCCGCGAGGCGCGGCTCCTCTGCTTCGACGAACTCCAGGTTACCGACATCGCCGACGCCATGATCCTGGGGCGCCTGTTCGAGGCCCTTTTCGCTCGCGGCGTCACCTTGGTGGCGACCTCCAACCGGCCGCCCGACGATCTCTACCGCGACGGCCTCAACCGCCAGCTCTTCCTACCCTTCATCGCCATGCTCAAAGAGCGGATGGAGATCGTCGCGGTGGATGGCGACCACGACTATCGCCTCGGGCGCCTGCGCGCCGCCGGAACCTGGTTCTCGCCCATCGACCGGGCCGGTGAACGGGCTTTCGATGACCTGTGGCGCGACATGCTGGGCGCCGACGCGGAAAATGGCGCCACCCTGCAAGTGCTCGGTAGGACCGAACACTGGCCGCGCGCCGCCGGCGGTCGCCTGCGCGCCCACTTCAACAGCCTGTGCGCCCACGCCCTCGGCCCGGCCGACTACCTGGCCATCGCCGAGCGCTTCCACACCGTCTTCATTGAAGGAATTCCCAGGCTCACGCCGGAGATGCGTAACGAGGCGCGCCGTCTGGCCACCCTCATCGACACCCTCTACGAAGCCCGCGCCCGCCTGGTCGTCCTGGCCGCCGGCGAGCCGGAAACCCTGTATCCCGCTGGCGATCAGGCCTTCGAATTCCAGCGCGCCGCCTCGCGCCTGGCCGAAATGCGCTCGCCGGCTTGGCTGGAGGGGGCCGCGGCGATTACTTGACAGGGTGAAACTGTAGGTGAGGCTGACCCCCGCCGAGATATCGTTCGGCGAGCCGGCGACTTCGACGACCGGGCTGTTGGCCGCCACCGGGGCCAGGCGGTGATAGCCGACATCGGCGATGGCCTGCCAGCGCTTGCCGAAGCGCCGGCCGACGGCCGCCTCTAGTCCCACGTAGCGCCGGCCGCCGCCGGGCTCGTAGGCGGTGTTGATGAACGGGCTGCGCGCCGCTTCGGCCGGCGTCACCCCGAAATAGGTGTCGAAATAGGTGGCGTCGCCATAGCCGACGCGCGGGCCGATCGAGGCGCTCCACACCTTGCCGGTGTGAACCAGGTCCAGCGCCGCGTCGCCCACCAGCCCGTCGTGGCCGAAGACGCCATGCCGCCCCTCGACGCGGCCGCGCAGCCAGTCGGTCGGCCACAGTTCCACGAAAACGCCCGGCTCCGCGGCGAAACCGATGGTGTCGAGGCCGGTCAGCTTGCCGGTGTCGCCGCGGCTCAGGCGGAAACGCACCAGGGGGCCGGCCACGATGTAGCGGCCGGAGATCAGAGACAGGGAGCTGCCGTTGTCCGGCGGCTCGAACCGATCGGGGCTGTCGGCCCGCTTGATGCTCAGCTTAGGGGAAGGGGCATAGGTATCGTGACCGGCGCCCTCATACGGCGGATAGGCGGCGAAGCGGCCGCCGACCGTCACAATCCACCCTTCTGCGCGCGCCGCGCCGGCCGCCGCCGCGCCGGCAAGCCCGACGACCAGCAAACCAAAAGCCTGATGTGACCGGTGCATGATCCCTCGCCCTGGAGCAAGATAGCCCGAGGCGAAATCGCCTCGGAGCTGAATCCTGCTCCACGCTCAAACTCCAGAGCCGGATTCAGGCTTCGTATACGAAACCATCCGGCTCTGGAAACTAGCTTGATCCAACGGCGGCGGCGGCCGCGGGTTCCCCTGGACGGCCAATATGTCGGCGCCGAAACTATCGCCTCGCCGGTCGCCTGATGATAGGCGAGGCTGAGGAGAAGGGCGTCGGGGGGCGGGACTTGCAATTCCATGTCGGGGTTCGCGCCGCCTGGGCGGTGGGCGCCTATCTGGTCACCGCCTTGGTGGCCGCGGCGGCGATCGTGATCCTGCGACGGGTGATTTCGCCCGCCGCCCTGCGGAGCCTGCTCGGCTTCGTCTTCATCGCCGCCATCGCCGCCGGCCTCGAACCAGCCACGGTCAAGGCGGCCGCGCTGCGCGGCGGCGCGGACGACGCTGGGCGGGACGGCGGGATCTGGGCGGTCGGCGCGCCGGCCTGGCTGGGAGTCGGGGCGGTCAAGGCCCTGGCCGTCTCGCCCTTGCTGGCGGTGTTGTGGCGATTCGCCGATCCGCATGTTTCCCTCGTCGATCTCGCTTGGCTGCCGGCGGTCGCCCTGGCCGGGTTCGCGGCCACCGACCAGAGGGTGCTGCTCGACATCCAGGGCCGGCACACGGCAGCCATCTGGCTTAAGCAGGGCAGCCTGGCCGGGGGCTTGGCGGGGCTGACCGCCCTTGCCTGGGCGGGCGTTCCCGTGTTCTGGGCCATCGGCGCATCGACGGCCGGGCGTCTCGCCCTTGTCGCCTGGGCCGCCGCCTGGACCAGGGGCGCGGCGCCCGTCAGCCTCGCCCGGATGAAGGCGCTGCTGGGCGACATCCGTTGGGTCGAGTTGGCCGCCGCCTCGCTCGTCGCCGCCCTGGGCGGCTCCATCGACCGGGTGCTGGCCCTGCGCTATCTGCCCGCCGCCGCCTATCCGGCCTATTACCTGCTCTACGAGGTGTTCAGCCGGTTCTGGCTGGCCCCCTATCTGCTGACGCCCATCCTCTTCGCCCGGCTGGCGGCCGGCCAGGAAAGCGGCGCCTTCATCCGGCGGGCCTGGCTGGCGACCGGCGCGGCGGGTGCGCTGTTCGTCGCCGCCATGGCTGGTTTCTGTCTCGCCGCGCCGCAAGCCCTCGGCCGCCTGGTGGGCGCTTCGTTCGGGCTGTTCCCGGTGGCCTTCGCCGCCGCCGTGGCGATCGGCGCCCTCACCCAGCTGCGCATCGCTGAGCTTCAGGGGCTGGGCGCGGCGCGGCGGGCGGCGGTGATCGTGGGCCTTTGCGCCGCCTTCGCCGCCTTGGTCTTTTTCGTGTTCGTCCGCCGCATGGGCGCCGAGGGCCTTATGGTGGCGTGGCTGATCAAGTCGGTGGTCGAACTGGCGGCGGCGATGGTGGGAGGGAGCGGTGGGCTGGCTGGAAAACGCCTGTAGCTGCGCGCCGTCGGCGGCGCCGCGCGTGGGCCTGTTCGCGGTTCGCGATCTCAACTTCGCTGCGACTTCGGCGCGAGGCCGGATGATCCGCTGCGAGGGCTGCGGCGCCCTCTATCCCGACTGGTTTTTGGCCGGCGCGGCGGCGAGCGCGGCCTATGACGGCTACTATACGGCGACTGGGCGGCGCGGCGCCTGGCGCGGGTGGACGCGGCGCTTGGCGAACCGGGCGCGGCGGGCCTATCTCGATCGGGCGATGCCGGCGCGGGCCCGGCGGATCCTCGATTACGGCTGCGGGGCGGGCGACTATCTGGCCCGCTTCGCCGAGCGTGATTGTTACGGGGTCGATCCTTTCGCGCCGAGGCACGGCGCCGCCCCCTTCGCCTGGCTGGAGGCGGGCGACATCGCCGCCGCCGCGCCGTTCGACTGGATCACCATGGGCCATGTCCTGGAACATCTCACCGATCCGTCGGCGGCCCTCGCCCACTTGGCCGGCGCCCTCGCGCCGGGCGGGGGCCTGTGGATCGCCACGCCCAACGCCGATAGCTTTCTCTTCACCGCCGCCGGCCCGTGGGCGCGGGATATCGACTTCCCTCGCCACCGGGAGGTTTTCAGCCGCCGCGGCCTCGAGCGGCTGGCGGCGAAAGCCGGCCTGACCTGCCAATTCATCTCGCCGCCGCGCCTCAACGCGGCGCTCAACGCCGCCGCCACGGCCCGCAACATCGTGGCCGACGGGCAAGCCGGCGGCCTCGCCAGGGCCCGGGCCTTGCTGGCGACGCTTCTGGGCCTGGCCCGCCACTTGGCCAGGCCCAAGGCCACGCGCGACCGCGACGCGCCCGAACTCATCGCCGTCTGCCGACTGCGCTAAGGCGGAATCGCGCCTATAGTGGCCGGCCATGCCGATCCACCGCCTGCCGCCCGAGATCGTGAACCGTATCGCCGCCGGCGAGGTGGTGGAGCGCCCGGCCAGCGCGGTGAAGGAACTGATCGAAAATGCCCTCGACGCCGGCGCGGGTCGGATCGAGATCCACGCCGAGGGCGGCGGCCTGACCCGTATTCTGGTGGCCGACGATGGGGCGGGCATGGCCGGCGACCAGCTTTCCCTGGCCGTCGAACGCCACGCCACCTCCAAGCTCGAGGCCGGACCGGGCGGCGGCTACGATCTGTTGCGCATCGCCACCCTGGGCTTTCGCGGCGAGGCCCTGCCCTCCATCGGGGCGGTGGCCCGCCTGACCATCGCCGCGCGGGCCGCCGGCGAGGGGGACGCTTGGTCGATCGCGGTGCGCGGCGGCGAGGTGGGCGCCGTGGCTCCCAGCGCCTTCGCCGGAGCGAGCGGGGCGCGGGTCGAGGCGCGCGATCTCTTCTACGCCACCCCGGCCCGGCTGAAATTCATGAAGTCGCCGCGCGCCGAGGACATGGCCATCGCCGAGGCGGTCAAGCGGGCGGCCATGGCCAACCCGGCGGTGGCCTTCAGCCTCGACCTCGACGGTCGCAAGGTCCTGCGCCTGCCGGCCGAGGCGCCCGGACCGGAAGGCCGCAAGGCGCGGCTGGCGGCGATCCTGGGCGGCGCGTTCGCCGACAACGCCCTGGCCATCGACCAGGAACGCGAGGTGATGCGCCTGACCGGCTACGCCGGCCTCCCCACCTACAACCGCGGCAACGCCGCCCATCAGTATCTCATCGTCAACGGCCGGCCGGTGAAGGACCGCCTGTTGCAGGGCGCGCTGCGAGCCGCCTACGCCGACTTTCTCGCCCGCGACCGGCATCCGGCCGCCGTGCTCCATCTCGACCTGGACCCCACGGCAGTGGACGTGAACGTCCACCCCGCCAAGGCCGAGGTGCGTTTCCGCGACGCCGCTCTGGTGCGCGGCCTGATCGTCGGCGCCCTGCGCCACGCCCTGGCCGGGGCCGGCCACCGGGCCTCGACCACGGTGGCCGCCGCCGCCCTGGGGAGCTTCCGGCCAGGTCCCTCGGCGGCGGGTTTCTCGGCGTGGCGGGCCAGCGGCTGGGCGCCGCCGGGCGAGGCCGATCTGCCGGGCCTTGCCGGCGTTTCGGCCCGGTCCGAGCCGTGGATTGGGCCGCCGGCCGGCTTGGAAGCGGAGGAAGCGGCGGACTTTCCCCTCGGCGCGGCGCGCGCCCAGGTGCACGAAACCTACATCGTCGCCCAGACCCGCGACGGGGTGGTGATCGTCGACCAGCACGCCGCCCATGAACGCCTGGTCTATGAACGGATGAAAGGGGAAATGGCGGCCGGCGGCGTGGCGCGCCAGAGCCTGCTCCTGCCACGGGTCGTCGAGCTCGAGCCGGCCGAGGCCGAGCGGGTGTGCGCGCGGGCCGACGAGCTGGCCGAGCTGGGCTTGGCGGTGGAGGCGTTCGGGCCCGGCGCGGTGCTGGTCCGCGAGACTCCGGCCCTGCTGGGCGAGACCGATGTGGCCGGTCTGATCCGGGATATCGCCGACGATCTGGCCGAGGGCGGCCCCGGTCTGGCGCTCGGCGAGCGGCTGGAGGCGGTCTGTTCCACCCTGGCCTGTCACGGCTCGGTGCGGGCCGGCCGGCGGCTGACGGCGGCGGAGATGAACGCCCTGCTGCGCCAGATGGAGGCCACCCCCCATTCCGGCCAATGCAACCACGGCCGACCCACCTATGTGGAACTTAAGTTGGCCGACATCGAGCGGCTGTTCGGGCGCCGATGAAGCGTAGTGGGGCTATTGCGCCTTGAGAAACGCGACCTGAGCCCCGCCCCAGGTCCGCGTATCCAAGGTTTCGTATGGAGGAACGTCAAGGCGCGGCTCGCCGACCCCGCGCTCGACCACGACCAGCCCGCCAGGCGCCAACCATCCGCCGCTGGCCAGGGCGGCCAGGGTGAGCTCGCCGAGACTCTGGCCGTAGGGAGGATCGAGGAAGGCGAGATCGAATTTCTCCCCGGCTTCGGGCGCTGGGCCCAGCCGCGCCGCGTCGCGTCCATCGATCCGCGCGCAGTCTTCCAGGCGCAGCGACTGAATATTGGCGCCGATCGCGGCGCGGGCGTTGGCGTCGGCGTCCACGAATAGACAGAAGGCCGCCCCGCGCGACAGGGCCTCCAGGCCCAGCCCGCCGGCGCCGGCGAAGATGTCGATCGCCTGGCGCCCTTCCAGCCCCGGCGACCACGCGGCGTGTTCGAGGATGTTGAAGATTGCCTGGCGGGTCTTGTCGGCGGTGGGGCGGGTCGACTGTCCCTTTGGCGCCACAAGAGCGCGCCCGCGATGCATTCCGCCGACGATCCGCATGCGATTGTCCTTTGGATTCGCCCCTCCCTAGCCGATGACGGGAGGCGCGGGCAAAGCGGGATTCTCCATGAGCGGACCAAGCGTCTGGGCGGGATTGGCGTCATCGCCCTTCCTCGCCGACGTGGACGGCCGCGACCGCGATTTGCGGCGCCTCGCGGGCGCCGTGATCGGCGGCGTGGCGGTCGGCGTGGTCGCCGCTGTGGCCGCCATGATCCTGGTCCTCGCCCTCTACACCTTGGCTGCGGGCTTGGGCGGCGAGGGAATGGATGGCATTCGCCAAGTCGCGCTTACCCTGCGGGGCGGATCGCCCGGGCTGAGAGTCACCCTGCTCGAACTGCTGATCGCGGCGAGCGTCAACGGCGCTTTCGCGGCCGGCTTCGTGGCGGTGGCGGCGCTCATCGCCCGCCATCCCTTCCACCACTATGTGACGGCGGCGCGCCGCGTGCGCTGGCGGCTGCTCATCGCCGGCCTGGTGCTGGCGGCGATCGCCCTTGGCCCGGTGGTCGCCGCCGACCGCCTCTTCTCCGGCGATTTGGAGCCGCCGCCCCTTATCGCCATCGCCCCGGAGTTGGCGGCGCGCGCGGCCTATGGGCTGGGCGCCCTGCTGCTCATCCCGGCCGCGGCGGCCGAGGAGCTGCTCTTCCGCGGCTGGCTCATCCGCCAGACCGCCGCCTTCACCCGTCGCCCGGCCGTAATCATCGGCGTGAGCGCGTTTGTGTTTTCGGCCGCCCATGGCGATTTCAGCGCCGACGGCTTCCTCACCCGGGCGTTGATGGGAGCGGGGTTCGCCTACATGACCCTGCGCCTGGGCGGCGTCGAATTTTCCACCGGGGCACACGCGGTCAACAACATCGCCATCGTGCTCTTCGTCCAGCCGCTGAACCTGCAAGAGACGCCCGCTCCCCCCGGCTTGACGATCGGCTCGGGGCTGGAGGATCTGGCCATGGTCGCCGGCTACATAGCCATCACCGAGGCGGTCGTTCGCTTTAGGCCCCTGCGGCGGTGGGCGAGGGTGAGTCGCGAGGATATCGCCGCTCCGGCCCGGACCGCGCCGCGTCGCGTCTAGCGCGAGCCACCCTACGCCTCCGCCGCCCGAGGCTCGCGCCACATGCTCCACAGCGGCGGGGCGTCGGGCCGCGCCCGGTGTTCGGAAATCACCTCGAAGCCGTGGCGGCGATAGAGGCCGATGTTCCGCTCGGTCTGGGTTTCAAGATAGGCCGGCTCGTCCGCCGCATCTAGCCGATCGGTCCCGACCTTCAACAGCCGCGAGCCCACCCCATGACCCTGGGCTTCGGGGGTCACGCCCAGGAACCACAGATAGGCGTGCGGCCGGTCCATGGGATGGTGCGCGTCCATGTCGGCGCGCAGGGCGGTCAGGCGGGAAAAGCGGGCCACGCCGGTGACGAAAAGCAGGGTCGGCAAGGCGCGCAATTCCTGGAAGAGCGGTGTCGGGCCGACGAAACTGAACGGCATCCACACCGCCGCCGCGCCGCCGCCCGCCGGCCGCTCGATGCAGCCCACGCCAAAGGCCATCTTGCCGATCAGCAGGCGAAAGAAGCGCCGCCGCGCCTCGTCCCGCCGGCTGTCGGCGCGGAAGAACCAGTCGAACATCACGTCGCCCGCGAAGGCGGCGGCCAGGTCGTCGGCCACGCCGGGCACGTCGGCGGCGAGAGCTTCCACTGGCGCCTCGGCGCCGCGCCGCAGGGCGTCGATATCCATCAGACCTTCTCCGAGAGCCCGATCGCGGCGCGACAGCCGGCGCGGATGACGGCGGCGAGAATGGGATAGCCGGGCGCCTGGCGCGCGCCCTCGGCCACCGCTTGGTCGCGGTGAGCCAGCTCCTCGTCGCGAAATTGGCTGAGCTCGGCGGCGAGACCCGGATGGCGCGCGCCGATCTCGTCGATCTGGCCGGCGTAGTGGGCCTCGATGACGGTCTCGACCGCTTCGGTGCAGGCGTGCGCGGCTTTTTCGCCCATCAGGGCGGTGCCGGCGCCGAGGGCGAAGCCGGCCGCGCGCCATAGTGGCGCGAGCAGGGTCGGGCGCACCCGCGCGTCGGTGAGAAGGACGTCGAAGCGGGCCAGATGCCGCGCCTCGTGCGCCTCCATCGCCTCGAGCTGGCCGGCGATGCGTTCCCGCCCGGCCGCCCCGCCCATCACCGCGCGTTGACCGCGATAGATGTGCACCGCGCCCAGCTCGCCGGCGTGATCGACGCGCAGGATTTCGGCCAGCCGCCGCCGGCTTGCCCCTGGCCCGGGCACGGGCGGGATCGGCCGCGCGTTCACCGGCGCCGCGTCCAGCCGGCTGGATGGCCCTGGGCGGCGGCCAGGGCGCTGGCGACGGCGAGGGCCGCGGAGATCACCGCGTTCCAGCCGGCCATGGAGATGCCCAGGAACACCCAGGCTGCCTTGTCGCAGGCCGGCATGGCCGCGCGCGCGCCCTTCAGGAAGGCGGTCAGATCGGCGGCGTTGACGTGACCGCCGCCGCTGCAGGTCGTCGGCCCCGGCCACCATTTCCACTCGGCGCCGGCATGATAGCCGGCCACCAGGGCGCTGTAGCCGAAGGCGAGGACCAGCAGGACGTTGGCCAGGCGGGTTGCGTTGGCGCGCTGCGGCGTAGCCATCAGAATCGTGGCGGCGCCGGCGATGGCCAGGGCGGCCCAATAGATCTCCCGCTCCCTAAGGCACAAGGTGCAGGGGGCCAGATGGCCGAACGTCTCGAAGGCGTGGGCGATGGCCAGCATGCCGGCGCTGGCCAGCAAGGCCATCCAGGGCCAATGTCGCGCGAACCTTTCCACCGCGAGGGATATGGCTCAATTCTCCCGTCAGGTTAAGAGCCGCGCCGCGATCACCGCCAGGATCGCCAGAACCGCGAGGATGCCGGCGACCAGCGCCAGGCGCCGCTCGATGAGCGGCAGGGCGACCGGCCCGAACCGCTTGACGATCGCCGCGACGCCGAAGAAGCGGGCGCTGCGCACCACCATCGAGGCGGCCACGAATCTCCACAAGGTGAAATGGGCCAGGCCCGAGGTGATGGTCAGCAGCTTGTAGGGGATGGGCAGCAGGCCCTGCAGCAGGATGACGCCCATGCCCCAGCGGGCGAAAGCGGCGCGCAGGGACCGCTCGGCGCCGGGATAGCCGGTGGCGGCGAGCAGCCAGTGACCGACCGGCGAGAGTCCATAGCCGATGGCATAGCCGGCCAGCCCGCCGACCACCGAAGCGGTCGCGCAGATCGCCGCCAGACGCCACGCGCGCTCGGGCCGCGCGAGCACCATGGGGACAAGGAGGACGTCCGGCGGAATGGGAAAGAACGAACTTTCGGCGAAGGCCATGGCCGCCAGGGCGACGGCGGCATGGCGCGAGGCCGACAGCCTCATCGTCCAGGCGTAGAGGCGTCGCAGCATCGCTCGAGAATTCCAAATGACCGGGCCGCCCTTCCGCGAAGGCGCTTCCAATGACACTATATCAGTCTCAGTCTAAGGAACTCGCCATGAACGCGCCCGCCGCCGCCCCGACCGATCTCTTCGACAATCCCCTCGGCACCGACGGGTTCGAATTCGTCGAATTCACCTCGCCCGAGCCGGAGAAGCTTAAGGGCCTGTTCGAGCTGATGGGCTTTTGCGCCGTTTCGCGTCACCGCTCCAAGAACGTGTTGCGCTTCGCCCAGGGCGACATCAACTTCATCCTCAACATGGAGCCGGCCGGCCAGCCGGCCGTCTTTCGCGCCCAGCATGGCCCCTCGGCCAACGCCATGGCCTTCCGGGTGCGCGACGCGGCCAAGGCCCTGAAGATGGCGGTGGAGCGAGGTGCGACGCCGATCAGCGGCCCCGTCGGGCCCATGGAGCTGAACATCCCGGCCATCGAGGGCATCGGCGGCACCCATCTCTATCTGATCGACCGCTATGGGGCGAAAGCCATCTACGATGTGGATTTCGTTCCCATCGACGGCGCGGCGCAAACAGCGCCCGGCGTCGGCCTGACCTACCTCGATCACCTGACCCACAACGTCCACCGCGGCCAGATGGGCAAGTGGGCGGAATTCTACGAGCGCATCTTCAACTTCCGCGAGATCCGCTATTTCGACATCGAAGGGGCGCAGACCGGCCTGGTCTCCAAGGCCATGACCAGCGCCTGCGGCAAGATCCGCATCCCCCTGAACGAAAGCCAGGACGACCACTCCCAGATCGAGGAGTTCCTGCGGGACTATCGCGGCGAGGGCATCCAGCACATCGCCTTGGGGACCGGGGACATCTGCGCGGCGGTGGAGACCATGAACGAGCGGGGGGTCAAGTTCCAGGAGGTTCCCGACACCTATTACGAACAGCTCGACGCCCGCGTCCCGGGCCACGGCGAGAACCTGCAGCGCCTGCGCGCCGACCGCATTCTGCTGGACGGCGCCCCCACCGAGGGCCAGGGTTTGCTGCTGCAGATCTTCACCCAGAACATGATCGGCCCGATCTTCTTCGAAATGATCCAGCGCAAGGGCAACGAGGGCTTCGGCGAGGGCAATTTCAAGGCCCTGTTCGAGAGCATCGAGGCCGACCAGATGCGGCGGGGCGTCTTGCCCGCGAAGGCCGACTGAAGGTGGCCAAGCGCAACTGGATCCCCGTCCGCGGCGCCCAGGGCGAGCACTCGCGCCAGGCGCACGCCGACATGCCGGACGGCACCTTCGAGCGCGAGGTTTCCAAGGAGGGGTTCTTCGGCCCGGCGTCCTTCTTCCATCACCGCCGCCCGCCCACCGGCTGGACGAGCTTCGAGGGGCCGCTGCGGCCGCGGGCCTTCGACCTGGCGGCGTTGAACGAAGCGACGGCATCGCCGTGGGCCGCGCCGCGGGTGCTCGGGAACGCCCACGTGGAGATGCGTTTCTGGAAGCTGGCCGGCCCCATGCCGGCCCTGGCCCGCGACGCCGACGGCGACCTGCTGCTGTTCGTCCATGAAGGGCGCGGCGATCTCTTCTGCGACTACGGCCACCTAGCCTTCGAAGCCGGCGACTATCTCTACATCCCGCGCGGAACCCTGTGGCGCCTGGCGCCGGAGGGCGTCGCGGCAATCCTGACCATCGAGGCGACGAACGGCCACTATACCCTGCCCGACCGCGGGATGCTGGGCGCGCACGCGGTGTTCGATCCGGCCATGCTCGACACGCCGGAGATGGACGGCGCCTTCCGCGCCCACCAGGACGCCGCGGGCGATCATCGGGTCGAGATCAAGAAGCGCGGCCAGGTCTCCACCGTCACCTACCCCTACAATCCCCTGGACGCCGTGGGCTGGCACGGCGATCTGGCACCGGCCCGTCTCAACGTGCGCTCGATCCGGCCGGTGGCCAGCCACCGCTACCACCTGCCGCCATCCGTCCACACCACCTTCGCCGCCGACCGGTTCGTGGTCTGCACCTTCGCCCCGCGCCCCTTCGAGACCGATCCGGGGGCGCTCAAGGTGCCCTTCTTCCACAACAACGACGACTACGACGAGGTCCTCTTCTACCACGCCGGCGACTTCTTCAGCCGCGACAACATATCGGCCGGGATGATGACCTTTCACCCCAGCGGCTTCACCCACGGCCCTCACCCCAAGGCGCTGAAATCCATGCTGGTCCAGGCCAAGGCGGCCACCGACGAATACGCGGTGATGATCGACGCCCGCGATCCCTTGGATGTCGGCGACGGCGCGGCGGCGGTGGAGAACGCCGCCTATGCGGACAGCTGGAAGAACGGATGAATCTCGCCTCCCTGAAAGCGGGCCGCGACGGGCGCCTGGCGGTGGTCTCGCGAGACCTGGCCTGGTGCGTCGAGGCCGACGCGATCGCGCCCACCCTGCAGGCGGCGCTCGACGACTGGGAGCGGTGCGAGCCCCTGCTGCGCGGCCTGGCCGAGAGCCTGGAGCACGGTTCGGTGGCGCGCACCCGCTTTCACGAGCGCGCCGCCGCCAGCCCCCTGCCCCGGGCCTATCAGTGGGCGGACGGTTCGGCCTATGTGAACCATGTCGAGCTGGTCCGCCGCGCCCGCGGGGCGCAGATGCCGGAGAGTTTCTGGACCGATCCCCTGATCTATCAGGGCGGCTCGGACGGTTTCCTGGGACCCCGCGATCCCATCCCGCTGGCCGACGAAGCGTGGGGTTGCGACCTGGAGGCCGAGGTGGCGGCAGTCGTCGGCGACGTTCCCCAAGGCGCCGACCGGGCGACGGCGCTGGCCGCGATCCGCCTGATCATGCTGGTCAACGATGTCTCCCTGCGCGGCCTGATCCCCGGCGAGTTGGCCAAATCCTTCGGCTTCTTCCAGTCCAAGCCGGCCAGCGCCTTCTCGCCGGTGGCGGTGACGCCGGACGAGTTGGGCGAGGCGTGGAAGGACGGGCGGCTGTCGGGCCAGGTGATGGTGGAGCTGAACGGCGCCCTCTTCGGCCGCGCCGACGCGGGGATCGACATGACCTTCGACTTCGGGACCCTGATCGCCCACGCCGCCCGCACCCGCGCCCTTTG
>JBPCMA010000135.1:0-3689 GCA_051002715.1 Caulobacteraceae bacterium | reverse complement strand
GTGCAATAGCGGACCTCGGCAGGAACCGATTTGGGTCGAACTGTGCCCCTGCCCGCCATGCCAAAACCCGACGTTCGGCATTACCGGCAATGTCTCGAATCCGGCGCAATGCCAACGTCCGCAAGTGGCGCGACCCGGTCGATCCCGGTCTGTTGCGATATAGCAACGCGGCGCCCACCGGGGGCGAGCGCCTCGGTGGAAGAGGGACAACAGTCACTTCGACGTGGTAACCCCTCTCTCGTCCGCCCTGGCGGCGCGAAAATGTGCTGAAAGGCTGGTCCATGTCGGAGCCCACCATCATGCGCGCCCGCGTCTCGATCGTCCTCTTCGGCATTCTCGCCATTTGGTCTTGCGCCTCCATTCCTCGACGATCCGTCCAGCCGCCCGACCTTGCGCCGATAGGCGGATCGCCGCCAACCCTTGGGGCGAAGCTGTACGCGCAATGCGTCGGCCAAGCCGCCGGCGTGGCAAGCTATGACATCACCAGCGATGGCCAGGCGCACCTGCTGCGGTTCACTTGCACCGGCCCGCCGGCGCGCGCCCTCTATGTCGCGCTCGAGGGGTGGAGCGCGGCCCATCATTCAGAGTGGGCGGCGAGCGGTCGAACCTGGCGCTCCACAGGGAAAGTCGTGAGGGACCTGTTCGGGGTGGACTATTGTTCCGCCGGCGCCGCCGCCGCGGGCGACTATCAGTGCGCCATCACCCTCAACGTCGGCGGCTTTCTGGTGAACTGACCGCTCGCCCCGCGGACGGGGAGCGGGCTTGAGCGGGGCTCATGAGCGTCACACGCTCGCGCCCAGAGTGGTGAGAAGGTCGTCCAACTGTTCGAACTGCTCGGGCCACCCGCCCGTGCTTCCGGAGGCGATGGCGCCGTCGAGCGCTTCCTTCGAGGCATAGAGGTCGTGCAGGACGACCAGTGTCTTGCCGCCTCTTTCCTCGAAGGTCACCGTGGTCACCGCCCCGTCCTCATCTTCCTCATTGGTCCAGACGAGGCGGGAGGGCGGCGTGACTTCGATGTACCGGCCGAAGAAGGCCATGGGCTGTTCCGAAGCGGCGTGACCAAACACGAAACGGTACGAGCCCCCCGTGCGAACATCGGTCTCGCAGGACAGGAAGGATATTCCGAACGACTTCGGCGCCCACCACCGCATGATCAACTCGGGCTTTGTCCACGCCTCGAACACGATGCGCGGCGGCCCATCGAGGGTTCGCGTCGCCACGAGCTCCCGGTCTGACGTCCGTTCGACCGTTGTGCGGCTATTCATCGACCTTCTCCTTCCGTTTCAATTCCTCGACAACCTTGTCCAAGGCGTCGAAGCGTGCGTCCCAAAGCTGGCGGTGCCCCTCGATCCAGGCCGCCTCTTCCTCGAGACGGCGCAGGCCGAGCCCGCAGGTCCGCACGCGCCCAACCTTCTCCGTCGTGACGAACCCCGCCCGCTCCAAAACACCGACGTGCTTCTTCACGCCCGACCGCTTGCGGCTACGCGGTCCCTGCGGCGCCCGAGACGAGTTTCTCCTCGCCGCCACCGCCCAGAACCTGCGGAGACTCGCCAAGCTGATCCCGGCCCCAGCGTGCCTGGCGCCCGCCTGAGCAGCGGACACGCCGCTCGCGACTCATCAGGCCACGAGGCGAGCCACGCTCAAACCCGACTTCTTCAACACAATCAATCAAAACTCGCCCTTGCCGGATCGCCTGACGGGCGGACCCAAAGGTGACCTTCTTGCCCAGACTCAGGCACCGTCTCGTAGGTGGCGAGACGACACATAATGTCTAGCAGGCCGCCCAGTGCGGCGATGACTAACCGGCACGATGTCAACCGGTGGCGACGGCAGCTAGCGCTCAGGTCGGTCGCACGGTGGCCGTTTTGTCGATCAAGATGGTCCTGTTGGTATCGGTTTGATATCGGGGTTGGAATGGAGGCCGACCCTGGGCGGTGCCACCACAATATAACGTGTTGAATAAATTCACCAACTGTGGTGCCGCCTGTCAGACTCGAACTGACGACCCCCGCATTACGAATGCGGTGCTCTACCGGCTGAGCTAAGGCGGCTTGGAGCCGGCGGTTCTAGTAGCGCGCCTTGGCGCGGTAGCCAAGGCGCGCGGACGTCTCGCCCGGGTTCTTGCCCAACCATGGTTCGACAAAAAAGGAGCGGGCGGGACGCCCGCGCTCCGAACTTCACCGCCCCTTGCGGGCCAGGAAGCCCCAGGGGGGCGAGGGCGCGTCTTCGCCGCCGGCCGGCTGTAGGGCGTCGCCGAAGTCGCTGTCTTCGACGATGGGCGGGAAGGGCTCGCCCGCCTCGGCGGCGCTGATGAAGGCGGCGCTGTCGGCGTAGGCGGCGGGAATCTGCGGCAGGTCGTTGATCGTCGCCTCGCCGCGTTCGTGGCGGGGGTGGATCAGGGCGCCGGTCTCGGCATAGGCGGCGACAAGGCGGCCCCAGTCGGCGGGGGCGTAGGCGAAGGCCTTGCCGGTGGGATCGATGTCCGACCATTCGGCTTCGCGAGACGCGGCGGCGCCTCTGGCGATCCAGGCCCGCGCCTCGTCGCGCAGGCCGGCGGCGTTGGCGACGCGGGCCATCAGGCCGGCCAGGCGCTGGGTGGTCGCCTCGGCGACGAGGGCCTCGGCGGCGGCGCGGGCGGCGGGGGCGTCGCCGGCGATGAGGGCGGCCTCGACGGCCAGGATGCGGCTTTCGCGGACATCGGGATGAAGCCCCGCCAGGGCGAGCAGGCGCTCGGCCCGCGCCTTGGGCGTCTCGTCGGTGCGCAGGTCGCGCCAGGCCAGCCACAGGGCCGGATGGGGGCGCGCCTTCCACGCCGCCTCGACGAGCGGCGCGGCGCGCGGGCCGCGGCCTTCGGCGGTGAGCAAGGCGGCGGCGATGGCGGCGGCCGGGGTGAAGTCGGGCCGCGCCTTAGCCGCGCCTTGCGCGAATTCCAGCGCCCGCGCCCCGGTTCCCAGGCTGGCGGCGCTGGCGGCCTGAAGGGCGGCACGGGCCCGCTCGGCGATAAGCGGCGAGACGATCTTGCGCTCCTGGGCGCCGGCGACCAGGGCCAGGGCGCCGGCCCAGTCGCCCGCCTCCAGCCACGCCTCCAGCAGGGCGCGCCAGGCCCAGGTGGCGGTGTGGGCGAGATCGTAGGCGGCCCGCGCCTGGCCGGCCGCCTCGGCGGCGTCGCCGTCGATGAGGGCGATCTGCATCAGGCCCCGGTGGGCGGCCAGGCGCATCTCGGGAAAGCCCAGCATGGCCTCATAGGCGGCGCGCGCGGCGGGGCGGTCGCCGGCCGCCTCGGCCGCCTGGGCGGTGAGGATGCGCACCAGCTGCGGCGCCTCCTGGGTCAGGGCCGCCGCCTTCTGGGCCAGCCGCCGCGCTTCAGGCCCGTCGCCGGCCGCCGCCGCCAGAAAGCCGCCGGTCAAGGCCTCGCCGCCCAGGCGCCGCCGCGCCTCGGCGTTGGCGCGGGCGGCTCTGGCCGGCGCCTCCAGCAGCCACACCAGGGCGCGCCAGAAGAGGATGGCGGCCAGGGCCAGAAGGCCGATCAGCAACACGCCGGCCGCCGCCGTGCTGTCCGCCCGCCAGCCGAGCCAGGTGAGGCTGGCCGTCCCCGGATCGCCCTGCAGGGAAATGGCCGCCACGATGGCCAGCGCCACCACGCAGACCCCGATGGCGACGCGGATCATGGCCGCGCCCCCGGCGGCGAG
>JBPCMA010000134.1:0-15458 GCA_051002715.1 Caulobacteraceae bacterium | reverse complement strand
TCTTGGAAATCTTCTTCGAGGCCAGGCGCGTGCGGTCCATCATGTTGAGGAAGTCGGTGTTGCCGCCGGTGTTGAGCTGATAGGTGCGGTCGAGGCGCACGCCGCGCTGGCGCATCAGGTTGGTCAGCGCCCGGTGGACGATGGTGGCTCCGAACTGGGCCTTGATGTCGTCGCCGACGATCGGCAGGCCGGCGGCCTTGAAGCGCCGCTCCCACTCCGGGTCGCTGGCGATGAACACCGGCATGCAGTTGACCACGCCGACGCCCGCCTCCAGGGCGCATTCCATGTAGAACTTGACCGCCTCCTCGGAACCCACGGGCAGGAAGTTCACCAGCACATCGACGCGTGCCTCCTTCAGCACTTTGACGATGTCGGATTGGCCGGGCTGGGCGGCGTCGGCCACGCGGAAGCTGCGATCGGCGGGCATGGCCTCCATGTGATCGGCCATGCCGTCGAGCACCGCGCCCATGCGCACGACGATCCCCGAGGTGGGCACCTCGGCGAACACCGTCGTGCAGTTGGGCTTGGCGAAGATGGCCCGGGCAAGATCGGTCCCGACCTTGCGCTCATCTATGTCGAAGGCGGTGACGACCTCCAGGTCGGTGGGGTCATAGCCGCCCAGGTCCCAGTGCATCAGGCCGACGCTGTTGTCGTTGGCGGCCCGATAATAGGCCACACCCTGGACCAGCGAGCTCGCGCAATTGCCCACTCCGACAATCGCCGCGCGAATTTTGGCCATGAGTTTTCCCTTTGGGGACTGGAAATTGGTATGGAACCGAAGGCCCCTCGAAGGGCCCGGGCTGGTGGAATCCTTAAGTCCAAAAGGACGGAGTTTAGGCTTAACGCCTGGCGCCCGCCGTCACAAGACCGCCATGCGCGCGTCCCTTAGGAGCCAAAGAGGCCATGGAATCAAGTCTTCCTCGCGAGGCGGCGGGCGGGGCCGACGCGCCGGGGCGGCCGGTGGAAATCGAGGCGGCCACCAACCGATACCTCGTCCACCCGGCCTCGCGGGCCCTGGTCGATCGCCTGATCGCCACGGCGGCGACCCCCAACCAGGTGTCCGTGGCCAGCGTGTTCGCGGCCGCCGCCGGCGCGGCGTGCTACGCCTGGGCGCCCTGGCCGTGGGGACCCTTCGCCGGCCTCGCCTGCTTTTTCGCCTGGCATGTCCTGGACGGGGCGGACGGCGACCTGGCCCGGCGCACCGGCCGCGCCTCCACCGGCGGGGAACTCATTGACGGCATCTGCGACCATGTGAGCCAGGCGCTGCTCTACGTCGCGCTCGCCATCGTTCTTCAGCGGAACCTGGGCGCCTCGGCGTGGGCGATCGCGGCGACCGCGGCCCTTTGCCATTTCGTCCAGGCCAACGCCTATGAGACGGGCCGCAAGACCTATCGCCGCTGGGTTCATGGCGCGACCTGGATGCGCCAGAATCCGGAGGCCCTGGCCCACGAGAGCGCGACGGGCAAAGCCCTGGCCGGCGCCTATCTGTGGGTCTCGGGCCTCGCCAACCCCGGCGAAGCGCGCATCGAGGCGGCGATGGGGCCACGTCTGGCGCAAGGGGGGGCCGGCGCCGAGGCGGCCAGGGGGCTCTACCGGCGCCTCTACGCCCCTCTGGTCAGGGCGAGCGGGGTGCTCGGCGGCAACACCCGCACCCTCGCCGCCTTCGCCAGCCTGCTGATCCGCGCGCCGCTATGGTTCTTCGCCTTCGAGATCGTGGTTCTCAATCTGGCGCTGATCGGATTGACGCTGTGGCGACGGGACCGCGACGGCGCGTTGCGGACTCGCCTCGGCCCGCCGGCTCAGGCGGCCTTGGCCCCGAACTGAAGCCGGGCCAGGCGGGCATAGAGGCCGCCCCGGGCGAGGAGGTCGGCGTGACGGCCCTCCTCGACCACCCGCCCGGCGTCCATGACCACGATGCGGTCGGCCTCCAGGACGGTGGCCAGGCGGTGGGCGATGACCAAGGTGGTCCGCCCTTCCATGGCCCCGTGCAGGGCGTGTTGCACCAGACGTTCGCTTTCGGCGTCCAGGGCGCTCGTCGCCTCGTCCAGCAGGAGGATCGGGGCGCGGCGGATCAGGGCGCGGGCGATGGCGATCCGCTGGCGCTGACCACCGGAAAGGGTCTTGGCCCGCTCGCCGATCGCGGTGTCGAAACCCTGGGGCAGGGCGTCGAGGAAGCCGTCCGCCTGGGCGGCCGCGGCGGCGGCGCGAATGTCGCCGGGGCCGGCCCCGCTCAGGCCGAAGGCGATATTGTCCGCCGCCGAGCCGGAAAACAGCGGCGTGTCCTGGGCCACCAGGGCCAGCCTGGCGCGGGCCTGGCGCGGGCAGGCGCGGCGCAGATCCACTCCGTCGATGGCCACCGTTCCGAAGTCGGGATCGTAGAAGCGCAGCAGCAGGCGAAAGACGGTGCTCTTGCCCGCCCCGGACGGGCCGACCAGGGCGACCCGCTCGCCGGGCCGCACGCTCAGCGAAAAGCCCCTCAAGGCCGGCGGTTCCGGCCGGCCGGGATAGGCGAAGCGGACATTGCTGAACGCGACCTCGCCGCGCGGCCGGGCGGGCAGCGGCGTCGGGTGGGCCGGCGCGGCGATGGTGGGGGTAGCGTCGATCATGCCGGCGATGCGCTCGGCGGCCCCGGACGCCTTCTGAATCTGGCTCCACGTCTCGGACAGGTCTTTCAAGGCCGCCGCCGCGACCATGGCCAGAATGAGCAGTTGCAGCAGGGCGCCGGGCGTCATCGTCCGGTCGACGATGACCGCGACGGCGCACTGATAGAGCAGGATGAGCATGCCGGCGAAGATGAGGCTGATCATCAGGCCCGACAGCAGGCCGGCCGCCCGTATCTGGGCGCGCGAGGCGTCGAAGGCGCTCTCGATGGAGGCGTCGAAGCGGGCCGACACCGCCTCTTCCTGGCCGAACGCCTGGACGGTCTCCAGGGCCTCCAGCCCTTCGCCGGCCTGGCCGATGGCTTCGGCGAAGCGGTCCTGGGCGCGCAGCGACAGGCGCTGCATCCGCCGGCCGATGAGCAGCAGAGGGATCAGGAAGAGGGGAATCAGAACCAGCACCAGGCCGGTGAGGTTGGGGCTGACCACGATCATCAGCCCCAGCGCGCCCCCCAGAGTGAGGAGATTGCGCAGGGCGACCGGGATGACATTGCCGACGGTGAGTTCCACGATGGTCATGTCGGTGGTCATGCGCGAGAGAACCTCGCCGGTGCGCAGCTTCAGAAAATGGGCGAGGTCCAGGCTCAGCACATGCCGGAACACCGCCTGGCGAAGGTCGGCCACCACCCGCTCGCCGAGCTTGTAGAGAAAGTAGATGCGAAGCCCGGTGGTCGCCGCCAGCGCCCCGGCGACCGCGCCCAGCCCGAGGAACACATGGGCCAGGGCGGCCCTGCCGTGCAGTTGGAATCCCTGGTCGAGCACCGTGCGCGCCCCGCCGGTGATGGCCAGCAGGGACGCGGTGGAGAGGATCAGGAAGACGGCGCCCAGCGTCGCGTCGGCCAGATGGGCGCGCACATAGGGGATCAGCCGCGTCAGGGGCCGGATGTCGCGGCCCCGCTCGCGGCGCCAGCCGTCGACGAGAAAGGCCTCCTTCATCAACCCCCCGAGACTGGGGCGGTCGGCCTTCGCCTTGGTCGGCCCTGATCGATTCATCGGCGCCCCAGGTTCCCGCGCGGCGCCCGCGCTTCGGCCGATAAGGCCTAGCAGGTCCCGCGCCATTGTCGATAATGACGTGTGGGGGCTTGGCGTGTCATATGGGCGCGAATCGGAAAATGCGTTCCGGAGCGCCTTGATTGGACCCCCGCCCTTGACCCCGACGCCGACCGCGCCCGAGCGCGCCACCCGCCAAGGTGACTTCGCCACCATCGCCGAAGCGTTGGACTACGCCGCCCTCCAGCCGACCGGCGTCAACATCCATTCCCTGCGCGGCGACCTGGCGGAGGTTCTCCCCTATTTTGAGCTGCGCGAACAGGCGCTGGCGCTGGCTGGCCGGCTGCTGGCCAGCGGCCTCGCCCCCGGCGATCGGGTGGCCTTGGCGGCCGAGAGCAACGGCGATTTTCTGCGCGCCTTTTTCGCCTGCCAGTACGCGGCCCTGGTTCCCGCGCCGGTGCCCCTGCCGGCCCCGTTCGGCGGCAAGGAGGCCTATGTGGCGCACGTCCGCCGCATGTTGGTCTCGTCCGGCGCGCGCGCGGCCTTCGCGCCGGACGCCCTGGCCGAGTGGTTCTCCGACGCCGCCGAGGGCCTGGGTCTCGCCCGGGCCGGCGAACTGGACGGCTTGCCGCCAGGGGGAGCCGGCGGCCTGCCGGCGCCCGACCCCCTGGGCCTCTGCTATCTGCAATTCTCGTCGGGCAGCACCCGCTTTCCCCTGGGCGTGGCGGTGACCCAGGCGGCGCTGATGGCCAATATCGGGGCGATCGGCCGCGACGGCCTGCGGGTCGCGCCCAGCGACCGCGCGGTATCCTGGCTGCCGCTCTATCATGACATGGGCCTGGTCGGCATGCTGCTCAGCAGCTTGGCGTTTCAGGTCTCCATCGATCTCATGCCCACCGGCGCGTTCGTCCGCCGCCCGAGCCTGTGGCTGGACCTGATCTCGAAGCGGCGCGCCACCATCTCCTACGCCCCCACCTTCGGCTATGACCTGGCGGCCCGGCGCGGCCCGCCGGCGGGCGACCTGGACCTGTCATCCTGGCGGGTGGCTGGGCTCGGGGGCGACATGATCCGCCCCGAGCCGCTGCGCGTCTTCAGCGAGGCCTTCGCCGCCGCCGGCTTCGACCCCCGCGCCTTTGTCGCCAGCTATGGCATGGCGGAGGCGACCTTGGCCCTCACCCTCAGCCCCGTCGGCCAGGGCCTGCGCACCGATATGGCCGACATCGACCGCCTGGAGCGCGACGCGGTGGCCGCGCCGCCGGCCGGATCCAAGGCGCGGGCGCGGGAATTCGCCCTGTGCGGCGCCGTGCTGGCCGGGCACCGGATGGAAGTCCGCGACGACGCCGGCAGGCCGCTCGGCGATCGCCGGATCGGAGCCATCTTCGCCGCCGGCCCCAGCCTGATGAAGACCTACTTCGGCGAGCCGGCCGAAACCGCCAAGGTGTTGTCGCCCGACGGCTGGCTGAACACCGGCGATCTGGGCTACCGCCTGGACGGCCAGATCGTCATCACCGGGCGGGCCAAGGATCTCATCATCGTCAACGGACGTAACGTCTGGCCACAGGACCTCGAATGGACGGTGGAGCGGGATGTCGCCGGCGTGCGCGGCGGCGACGTGGCGGTTTTCTCGATCAGCGAGGCGGACGGCGAGCGGGTGGTCGCCCTGGTCCAATGCCGCGCCGGCGAAGCGGCAGCCCGCGAGGCCCTGCGGGCAGCGGCGGCCAACCTGATTCGCTCCCGGCATGGCCTGGACGCCCAGGTGGTGCTGACCGCGCCCCACAGCCTGCCGCAAACCTCGTCGGGCAAACTCAGCCGTTCGCGCGCCAAGGCGCTCTACCTTTCCGGCGCCTTCGAGCGCGCGATGGCGGGCGCCACGGCCTGAGCCAAGCCCCATTTCCGCCGAACAGTTGAAGCGACCGTCTCAAACCTGTTACGGTGCGCCGGTGCTTCGGGGCTTCGCGCTCGCGGCGGGACGGCGACAGGCGGCATGCGGCAAGACCATCAATTGGCGTTGGTAGAGAATGATGCTGTCGGCGGCGGCCGGCCCATGCGCGCCGAAATATCCTCGGTCTTCGAGCAAGTGCTCGGTCATCCGGTCCAGATCACCGACAAGACCGATATTGTCGAGGATCTCGGCATGGATTCTCTGGGGGTGATGAATTTTGTCATGGCCATCGAAGACTTCTATGATATTTCAATTCCCCTTGATCGGATCGCCCAGATCGAAACGGTGGGCGACCTGATCCACGCGGTCGAAGACCTGCGCAGCGGAACTCCAACATGACGATTCTCGCCAAACATTCCGCCGCGAAGCTCGCCTATGACAGCCTGCACGCGCATGGGGTGGACGTCCGCTTCGATGACATATTGTCGCCCACCGAGGGCATGCTGAACGGCCGGCGCACCATCCTTCTGGGCACCAACAACTACCTGGGCCTCACCTTCGACGCCGACTGCATCGAAAAAGCGGTGGAGGCGACTCGCCGCCAGGGCACCGGGACGACCGGTTCGCGCGTCGCCAACGGCACCTACGACGGGCACATGAAGCTCGAAGCGGCCCTGGCGACCTTCTACGGGCGCGATCACGCCATGGTGTTCTCCACCGGCTACCAGGCCAA
Source organism: Caulobacteraceae bacterium (assembly GCA_051002715.1). GTDB lineage: Bacteria > Pseudomonadota > Alphaproteobacteria > Caulobacterales > Caulobacteraceae > Acaudatibacter. The sequence continues at coordinate 9,196 of JBPCMA010000134.1, read as the reverse complement.
TCTGGGCGTGCTGTCGGCCCTGGTGGGCCGCGGCGACCACCTGATGCTGGACGCCGACAGTCACGCCAGCATCTACGACGGCTCGCGGCTGGGCGGCTCGGAAGTCATCCGCTTTCGGCACAACAGCGCCGACGATCTCTACAAGCGCCTGCGCCGCCTGGCGGGGGCGCCGGGCGACCGGCTGATCGTGGTCGAGGGCATCTATTCGATGCTCGGCGACACCGCGCCGCTCAAGGAAATCGCCGCCGTCAAACGCGAGACCGGGGCCTATCTGCTGGTCGACGAGGCCCATTCGCTGGGCGTGCTGGGCGAGACCGGGCGAGGCCTGGCCGAGGCGGCCGGGGTCGAGGCCGACGTGGATTTCATCGTCGGCACTTTCTCAAAGTCCCTGGGCAGCGTCGGCGGCTTCTGCGTCTCCGACAGCCCCGATTTCGACGTGATGCGGATCATCAGCCGCCCCTACATGTTCACCGCCTCCCTGCCGCCGGGGGTGGTGGCCTCGACCCTGGAGGCGCTGGTCAAATTGCAGGCCGAGCCGGAGCTTCGGGTCGCCCTGATGCGCAACGCGCGCCGACTCTACGACGGCCTGATTGCCATGGGGTTCCAGACCGGCCCGGAGGCCAACCCCATCGTCGCGGTCGCCATGCCCGACCAGGAAACGGCGGTCATGTTCTGGAAGATGTTGCTGGAGGCGGGGCTCTACCTCAACCTCGCGGTCCCCCCCGCCACGCCGAGCCATGTGCGACTGTTGCGCACCAGCGTCAGCGCCGCCCACACCGCGGCGCAGATCGACACCGCCCTGGCCATCTTCGCCGATGTCGGACGGCGGCTGGGCTTTTTGACCTCCGATCGCCGTCGCGCCGGCGGGGCCATCTAGCATCCAATGTCGATGGCGCTGGTCGCTCCGGCCCACTACAAATCGACGTGGCGACCTTCGATCCTCGACGGCTATGTGTTGCGCATGCTGGCCTTGCCGGCGGCGGCGGTGCTGGGCGTCACCCTGGTCGCCTTCCTCCTGGAGCAGACCCTTCGCCTGATCAACGAGTTGGCGTCCAACGGCGCCCGGCTCGGCTACCTGTTCGGCCTGATCACCAACTTGGTGCCCTATCAACTGGGCCTGGCCCTGCCCGCGTCGTTCTTCGTGGCCATGTTCATCGTCATCGCCCGGCTGGACGAGGAGAGCGAGATCGACGCCATCCTGGCCGGCGGGGTGTCGTTCGAGCGCCTGGTCGCGCCGCTGGTGTTCATCGGCGTTGTGCTGGGGGTGGTCAGCATCCTCCTGGTCGGATACCTCCAGCCTTACAGCCGGTTCGGCTACCGCGCCGTGCTCAACGCCGCCACCCAGGCCGGCTGGACCGCCCAGCTCGATCCGCAGGTGTTCCTCCACGCCGGCCCCGACTTCACCATCACCGCCGACGAGGTCGACGCCACCGGCCATAGCCTCAAGGGCGTCTTCATCCGCCGCAACGCGAAGGACGGCGAGACGGTGGTCACCGCGAGTTCGGGGACGCTGGGGCTGCGGCCCGACGGCAAGACCACCGACCTGGGCCTGACCGGCGGCCTGATCCTGTCGGACGCCGCCAACGGCTCGGCCCGCCTGTTGCGTTTCGGAGACTTCACCGATCACGAGGTGTTGAGCGGCGGCCAGGCCCTGATGCCGCGCGGCGGCGACGAGCAGGAACTGACCATTCCCGAACTGGTGAGGGAGATCGGGCGGCCCGACGCCCTGATTCCCCAGCGGGTTCTGAAGGCCGAACTCTATGCCCGGCTGGCGCGCTCCCTGGCCATTCCCTTTCTCCCGCTCCTCGCCCTGCCCCTGGCCTTGGCCGCCAAGCGCGGGCGCCGCGCCCCCGGGATGATCGTCGGGGCGGTGATCTTGGTCGCCTTCCACCACGGGATCACCCTGTGCAAGAGCTTCGCCGATAACGGCCAGGTCGATCCGGCCCTGGCCATGGGGGGCCTCTTCGCCCTGATGGCGGCCTTTGGCCTGTGGCTGTTCCTGTCCAGCCGCAGGCGGCCAGGGGACACGCCCATTTCCGGCTTCTTCCTGCGTCTCGAGACGATGTTCGAGCGGCGCACCAAGGCCGCTCCCACCGCCATGCGCAAGAAGGGCGCACTGGGCCTGTCGGCCTATCTCACCCGCATCATGCTGGTGCGCACCGCCGCCGCCGCCGCCGCCCTGATGGGCCTTTTGCAATTGATCGATCTGCTGGAGCGGACCAGCGACATCCTGGCCCGCGGCGGCCCGCTAGAGATTCTGCGCTACATGGCGCTGCGCCTGCCCTTCATGTTCCAGGAGGTGGCGCCGTTCGCGGTGCTGGCCGGGGCGATCTTCACCTTCAGCCAACTGGCCCGCAACAGCGAGTTGGTGGTCATGCGGATCACTGGCATGTCGCTGTGGCAGATCTTCCGGCGCACCCTGCCGGTGGCCCTGGCCGTCGCCGCCCTCGACCTGGTGGTGGCCGACCAGGTCACGCCCAGGGCCGAGCAGGCCCTGGCCACTTGGTGGAGCGCTAGCGCGCCGGGGCCGGCGAAGACGGCCGCCGCCCCGCGCTGGTTCCGTATCGACGGGGACGTGGTGGTGGTCGCCTCGGCGAGGTCGGACGGCCGCCTGCTGCGCGGCGTCTCCATCTATCAGCGCGACGACCGCCGCGCCCTCACCCGGCGGATGACCGCCGCCACCGCGACCCCGGAGGCCGGCGGCTGGCGGCTGCACGACGCCCAGGTCACCGATCTGGGCCAGGCGCGGGCCGACATCATGAGCGTCGGCGAGACCGACTGGCGCACCACCCTTCGCCCCAGCGACGCGGCCCGCCTGTTCGCCAACGCCTATGAGATCACCTCGGGAACCGCCTATCGCTCCCTGTTCGGGAAAGGCCCGGTGGACAAGTCGCCCAGTGAGTTCAAGACGCGGCTCTATCGCACCCTGGCCGAGGGGGTGGCGCCGATCATCATGCTGCTGCTGGCGCTGCCCACCGCCCTCGGCTACGCGCGCAGCAACCGCACCGCGCCGGTGGTCTTCGGCCTGGGCTGCGGCCTCTTATACCTGGTGGCCGACGGCCTGCTGACCGCCATGGGCCAGACCGGCGTCCTGCCGCCGGCGGTAGCGGCGTGGGGCGCGCCGGTGGCCTTCGCCGCCGGAGCGGTCAGCATCCTCCTCTACGCCGAAGGGTGAACGCCGATGGATACGTCCGCCGTGGAGATTGCGCCGGTCGCGACGAGTGCTGAACTGGAGCGCTTCATCCGCCTACCCATGCGGCTCAACGCGGGCGACCCCAACTGGATCGCGCCCTTGATGTTCGAGCGCCGCGAGGCGTTGTCGCCCAAGCACAACCCCTTCTTCCAACACGCCGACGTTCAGTTCTGGTTGGCCCGCCGAGACGGCCGCGACGTGGGCCGGATCAGCGCCCAGATCGACCACCTCGCCGCCACCGATCCGGCCGCCCCGGCCGGCTATTTCGGCATGATCGTCGCCGAGGATGATCCGGCGGTGTTCGCCGCCCTTTTCGCGGTCGCCGAGGACTGGCTTCGCGCCCGCGGCCGCGTCCAGGCCCTGGGCCCGTTCAACCTGTCGATCAACGAGGAGGTCGGCGTTCTCATCGACGGCTTCGACACCCCGCCGATGCTGATGATGGGGCACGATCCGCGCTACACGGCCGGGCGGATCGAGGCTCGGGGCTACGCCAAGGCCAAGGACGTTTTCGCCTATATCTCCGATGTGCCGGTGTTCACCCCCGGCGTCCAGGCCCGGCTCGCCCGCCCGCTGCCGGCGGGCGTGGTTCTGCGGCCGATCCGCATGGGCCGCTTCGACGACGAGGTCCGCACCCTCGTCGAGGTCTGGAACGACGCCTGGGCCAAGAACTGGGGGGCGGCGCCGGTGACCGAGGCGGAAACCAAACACCTGGGCGAGTCCCTTCGCCTGATCCTGCACAAAAGATTGGTGTGGTTTCTGGAGATCGACGGCGAGGCGGCGGGCTTCGGCGCCCTGCTGCCCAACCTCAACGACGCCATCTTCGATCTAGGCGGCCGGCTCTTCCCGTTCGGCTGGGCCAAACTCTTGTGGCGGCTGAAGGTGCGCGGCGTGAAGCGCGGCCGCCTGCCCCTGATGGGCGTCAAGCGCAAGTTCGCTCGCGACCCCAGGGGCGCCTTCGCGCCTTTCGTCATCCTTGACGCCATCCGCCGCGAGGGGGTGAAGCTCGGCATCACCCGGGCCGAGTATTCGTGGATCCTGGAGGACAACCTGCCCATGCGCCACATCCTCGAAGGCTTCGGGGCGCGAATCTACAAGACCTACCGAATCTACGGCAAGACGATCGGCGGCGAGCGATCCCCGGAAGGGTTGTCGCCGTAGCCCTCTCTACCGCGTCCGGAACCGCGCCACCGCCGTGACCTTGGGGTCGTGGGCGAAGTCGGCGGGGGCGATGAAGCCCAGGCCGTCCCACTCGATCTTGACGCCCACCTTGCGGAAACAGCGATCGACATATTCCGAACAGATGAACTCGTCCTTGGCCCCCAGGGCCGTGGGCATGTGAATATCGAGACGGCCGACGGCGACGCGGGTGGCGATCTTGATGATTTCACCGGGCGAAAAGCGGTCGCCCATGGCGTCGACGGCGAAATCGACCAGCGGTTTCAGCGCCTCGCCGCCCGGCATGTCGTCGTGGCGGGCGAGAACGATCTTCCCCGGATAGGGGTGCGTTCCGCTGCTGGTCTGGCTGATGAACCGCTCCATGGAGACGGCATGAACGCCGATGTGCTGGACGCACTCGAAGGCCAGCAGGCGGTCGATGGCCGGCCAGCGGCAGGCGATCGCCACATGCGACCAGGGACTTTGGGTGCTCCAGCCGATCAAGCGAGAGAACGGGTCCTTGGCGGCGCACAGGAGGATATCGCCGTCGCGAATCTTGGGTCCGATCTTGGGCAGATCCTCCGCCGGCAGATCGGTCAAAACGTCGGCGCCAAAAGCCATCCGCCCCCGCCCTCCTGTCCTTGGCGGCGCATCCCTTGCCCGGCCGCGCCGCCGCCCGCAAGGAAATACCGGCGTTTAGCGCTTCAGACCCTCAATTCCCCGGTCTCTATCCGGGCATGGAGGGCCGGCGTGAGTGGAACGAACCCGCCGGCTTTTTCGCGGAAATAGAGCGACGCTCCAACCTTCGCCGGATCGAAGCCGTCGGCCACCAGGTCCATCTTGCGATGCTTGAAGGTGCCGGTGGTTTCGATATTGGCCGTCAGGCGCAGGAACAGGGGCTGGGCGTAGGGGGCCAGGGTGGCGGCGACATGGCGGCCGAAGCCGGCCAGGTCGAAATCGGGCCCGGCCACCACGGCGGCCATGCCGGCGCGTCCGTCCAGGCGCCCGACCTTGACGCCATAGACGGTCGCATCGATCACCCCCGGGGCGGTCGCCAGCCGTTGCGCCACCTCGGTGGTGGAAACGTTCTCGCCCTTCCAGCGGAAGGTGTCGCCGACGCGGTCGACGAAATAGAAACAGCCGTCCCTGTCGCGCGTCATCAGGTCGCCGGTGCGAAACCAGCGGTCGCCGGGCCTAAAGACGCTTTCCAGAACCTTGCTCCGGCTGGCCGCGAGGTCGAGATAGCCCGAATAGGCGGTGCGGACCCCCTCGGCGATGCGCCCCAGGCACTCTCCCACCTCGCCGGGCGCCGCCTTGACGCAAAAGCCATCCGCGCCGCGCACCGGCGCGCCCCGCTCCACATCGAACCGGGCCAGGGCGGCGTTGAGGAATCCGCCCAGATAGGGCGGCACGCGGCCGATGGCCCCAGGCGTGCCGTCAAAGTTGAACATCGAGACATTGCCCTCGGTCGAACCGTAGAACTCCAGAATGCGCGGTATGCCGAATCGCTCGACGAACACCGGCCACACATCGGCGCCGAGGCCATTGCCGAACGCCAGGCGCAGCTTGTGGGCGCGTTCCGCCGGCCGGACGGCCTGGGCGGCCAGATAGCGGCACAGTTCGCCGACATAGGCGAACAAGGTCGCGCCCTCCGCCGTCACCTCGTCCCAAAAGCGGCTGGCCGAAAAGCCGCGGCGCAGGGCCACCGAGCCGCCGTTCAGCAGCGCCGCGCCCATGGCGCACAGGCCGCCGGTCGAGTGATAGAGCGGCAGGGTCAGATAGAGCCGGTCGGCGGCCTTTGCGCCCGTCGCGCCGGCGAACCCGCGCATGAAGAGCTGGGCGCGCATGTGGGTGATGCGGGCGGCCTTGGGCAGGCCGGTGGTGCCGCTGGTGTAGATGTAGAGGGCGGTGTCGCGGGCGGTCATGCCGGCCCGAACCGATCGATCCGGGCGCGCGTCGCTCATTGCCTCGATGGCCGCCGCCAAATCGCGCCGCTCACCGGTGGGCGTCGACAGGCTCCAGGCCTGCATCGGGCGGTCCAGCAGGGCGCGCGCCCCCTCCAAGGCGCCCTCGGTGTCGCGGTCCACCAGGCAATGGCCGGCGCCCGAAACATTGAGGCAATGGGCCAGGGCGGCGCCGGCGAGCTGGTTGTTGATCAGGGCGGTGGCCACCCCGACCTTGGCGAGGCCATACCAGATGGGCAGGTATTCCAGGCGATTGGGCAGGAACAGGGCGACAGCCTCGCCGCGCTCGATGCCCTGGACGAGGGCCCAGTGGGCGCAACGGTTGGCCAGGGCGTCCAACTCGGCGTAGGTGAGCGCGGCGCCTTCGAAGCTCAGCGCCGGGCGGTCCCGCCAACGATCGACCGCCCCCTCCAGATCGTCGCAGATCAGAGTCTTGGAGGTCGCCCTTATGGAGCGCACCCGCGCCAAGGTGCGCGCCAGCCCCGAGAGGTAGCGCCCTTCGCGCTTCAGCCGCGCCGTCCACCGCATCCTGGCCCCTTCCCCCATCGCCCCCCTAGCTTGACGGGTCGGCGCGCCGACGGTCAAGCCGCCGGAATAGGGGCGAGGGCGTCAAATCCTGGGCGCCAGCCAGAAGGTCTGCGTCATGCGTCCGCTTTGGCCGGTTCCTTCTTGGTCAGATCCTCCCCGGTGACCTGATCGACGACCTTCATGGAAAGCCGTGTCTTGCCCCGATCGTCGAAGCCCAGGAGCTTCACCTTGACGCTCTGGCCCTCGGTGAGGACATCGGAAACCTTTTCCACGCGCTGGTTGGCGATCTGGCTGACGTGAACCAGGCCGTCCTTGGCCCCGAAGAAGTTCACGAAAGCCCCGAAATCGACCACCTTGACCACCTTGCCGTCGTAGATCTGGCCCACTTCCGGCTCCGAGGTGATCGACTTGATCCAGTCGATGGCCGCCTTGATCTTGGCCGCGTCGCTGGCCGCCACCTTGACCGTGCCCTCGTCGTTCACATCGACCTTGGCGCCGGTGGTGGCCACGATCTCGCGGATCACCTTGCCGCCGGTGCCGATCACTTCGCGGATCTTATCGGTGGGGATGGTGATGGTCTCGATCTTCGGCGCGTATTCCCCCACGTCGGCCCTGGCGCCGTCGATGGCCTTGGCCATTTCGCCCAGGATGTGCAGGCGCCCGTCCCTGGCCTGGCTAAGGGCCTGTTTCATGATCGCCTCGGTGATGCCGGGAATCTTGATGTCCATCTGCAGCGAGGTGATGCCGTCGGCGGTGCCGGCGACCTTGAAGTCCATGTCGCCCAGATGGTCCTCGTCGCCCAGGATGTCGGAGAGCACCGCGAAGCCGTCCTTTTCCAGGATCAGGCCCATGGCGATGCCGCTGACCGGCTTCTTCAAGGGAACGCCCGCATCCATCAGGGCCAGCGAGCCGCCGCACACGGACGCCATGGAGGACGAGCCGTTGGACTCGGTGATCTCCGAGACCAGGCGCACCGTGTAGGGGAAGTCCTCCTTGGCCGGCAGCATGGGCCGCAGGGCCCGCCAGGCGAGCTTGCCGTGGCCGATTTCGCGGCGCCCCGGTGCGTTCATCCGGCCGGTCTCGCCCACCGAATAGGGCGGGAAGTTGTAGTGCAGCAGGAAGGCCTCCTTGTAGGTGCCCTCCAGGGCGTCGATGAACTGCTCATCGTCGCCGGTGCCCAGGGTGGCGACCACCAGGGCCTGGGTTTCGCCGCGGGTGAACAGGGCCGAACCGTGGGCGCGGGGCAGCACCGAGACCTCCGAGACGATGGGGCGCACGGTGTCCACCGTCCGGCCGTCGATGCGTTTGCCCGTCTCCAAAATGGCGCGGCGCACGATGTCGGCTTCGCATTGCTTGAAGACGCCGCCGAGCTTGGCCGGATCGAGGCCGGCCGGGTTCTCGTCCGACCGCCCCAGGGCGGCGAGCGCCTTGGCCTTGGCCGCCACGACCGCGTCATGGCGCGGACCCTTGGCGGTGATGGCGTAGGCCGCCTTGAGATCGCCGCCGACCAGGCCCGCGACTTCCTTCTGGACGCCAGCTTGGTCTTCCGGCGTGAAGTCGAAGGGTTCCTTGGCCGAATGTTCGGCCAGCTCGACGATCGCCTCGATCACCGGCTGGAAGCCGCGATGGGCGAACATCACGCCGCCCAGCACCTGGTCTTCGTCCAGTTCCTGGATTTCCGACTCCACCATCATCACCGCGTCATGGGTGCCGGCGACCACCAGGTCGAGGCGATTGGCCGGATTCTTGACCTGATCGAGAGTGGGATTGAGCACGTATTCGCCGTCGATGAAGCCGACCCGCGCCGCCCCGATGGGGCCCATGAAGGGCACCCCCGACAAGGTGAGAGCCGCCGAGGCCGCGACCATGGCCACGATGTCCGGATCGTTTTCCAGGTCGTGCGACAGGACGGTGATGATGACCTGGGTCTCGTGCTTGAAACCCTTGACGAACAGCGGCCGGATCGGCCGGTCGATGAGGCGCGAGACCAGGGTCTCCTTCTCGGAAGGGCGCCCCTCGCGCTTGAAGAAGCCACCCGGAATCTTGCCGGCGGCGAAGGTCTTTTCCTGGTAGTTGACGGTGAGGGGGAAGAAGTCGAGGCCGGGCTTGGGTGTCTTTTCGAACACCACGGCGGCCAGGACGGTGGTCTCGCCATAGGTGGCCAGCACCGCGCCGTCGGCCTGGCGGGCCACGCGGCCGGTCTCCAGGGTCAGCTTGCGGCCGGCCCAGTCGAGGGATTTGCGTCGAATATCGAACATTGTCTTTTAGCTTCTTTCTTGTGTCCCTTCAGGGCGAATTCCCGTTGGGGCTTTGGGTGGAGCGCGGGCGTCCCGCCCGCTCTTTCTTTGTCTTGAAG
>JBPCMA010000133.1:0-6170 GCA_051002715.1 Caulobacteraceae bacterium | reverse complement strand
TTCCCCCGGTCCGTGACCAGCGCGTCCTGCCGCGTGCCGAGCAAGGCGCCGATCAGGGTCTCGAAGGCCTCGAACTCAGCCTCTCGCCCAAGGTCCGGCGCGACGCGGCGCGCTTCGTCGCGCAGGGTGTTCACCGCACCCGCTCCACCGCGTCGAATGAGATCGTCGAGCCGGGTCTCAATCTCCTGGCGGCTGAGGGTTCGGCTGACTTCGCCGCCGCGCCGGCGCGAGAGCGCCATGTTGTCGAGGTAGGCGCGGGCCATGGACGACAGGAAGAGGCCGCCGATAAACGGCTGGTCGCTTGCCAACGGATCGGGTCCCTTTCGCGGCCGGATCGTCACTCCAGGCAGAACGATGTCACGCTTTCGATCCGAGATGATGAAGATCGAGCCGTCCTGGGCGGGGACGTTCTCGATGGCGGTGCGGTCGGCGATCAGGGCGCCCGGGGCGTAGCCGCCCACGATTGGCCACAGATGGCGGCGCACGATCTGTTCGGGTGCATCGACCAGGTTTTTGGTGTAAAGTTTCGACCCGATCCGCCGAAGCGTGCCTCGGTTCACGGCGCGGGACACCGCCGCCGATGTGGCGGTCGTCGAAACGAACACTTCGGGCAACGTATCGAGACGGTTTTTGGGCATGTGGCTAACTCCTAACCCAGCCAATAGCAAATAATTGGGGGTTAAGCTCGGAGTTTTGGAAACTTCTGGGTCATAAGACTGGCGGCGGTCGGGCGTCCGCTTGGACGAACCGTCGATCGTGAAGAGGCCGCGCTCACCAGGACGTCCAATTGCCCCGGCCTCCCAGCCCATCAGGGGCCGCGCCGTATGTCGGTTGGCATCGAGATCCCGGTTCAGCTCGCCACTACACGTCTCGATCGGAGGGCAGCGGGCGTCCACCATATGAGTTCAGGCTGGATCACAGCTCGTTCACCCCGGGAACCACCTTCGTCCGCGTCGGCGGCAACGACCTAACTGTCGCCGATTCCAAGGACGATCGACATCCGCTATTCTGGTCCGCGCGCCGAGGTGGTGGTGGAAGGCGCGGCCGTTTCATTCCTGTCACGGAGACCACCATGCTCGTCATCGGCATTGTCTTGAGTTTCGTTGGCCTCGGATTTTTCTGCTGGCTGTTGTTCACGCTCACCGTCCACGCCCTGCCCTACTTCGCCGGTGTCACCGCGGGGCTCGCCGCCTACCATTGTGGTTCGAGTGTGATCGGCGGGATCGTCGTTTGCTTGATCGTCGGCGCGGTCACGCTCGCCGCCGGCCGGTTCGCCTTCACGACGGCGCGTTCGCCCCACATCCGCGCCGCGATCGCGCTCCTCTTCGCGGCGCCCGCGGCCGTCGCCGGCTACCACGCCATCCTCGGCCTCGCCCAGATCGGCATTCCGGCCGGGGACTGACGACAAGCCTTCGCGCTTGTCGGCGCGGTGATGGTGAGCGTGACGGCCTGAGCGCGGATGACACTCAACGAACCGCCCGATGTCAGGCGGGGCGTCACTTAGCGCCGGCCCGTCACCGTTTGGCGGCGGCGGGTAGCGCGGGTTCAGCCGCCGTTTCAGCGTCTTTTTAGGTTAGCTATCGGGCGTTTTGTTGGCCGACAGATTGACCGAGAGGTAGTCGCGGCCCTCGTTGGAGCGCTTCGATTGGGCGCCCGAGTCGTCTTTGGCCGACGTCGGCAGCGTCGCGTAGAGAATTTGTGAGTGGCCTGGTCGGCCTCGGGAGCGTGGCGGAGCGGCCTTTTCGCGCGCCAGGGTTTCTCTTCCTCCTCCCGATGGGCCACGCCTCTTGCGAAGAACAACCAACGTCCGCCAGGTCTTCTCCCGCCGGTGCTGTTCGGCGCGTGACCGACGCGGCCTCTCAAATGGCTTGATCTGGCCGAAGGCCGGCTGCGCCTCGATCGCCCAAGACGCAACGGAGGCGGCAAGACTTTCTTCCCCTGGGCTGAAGCCCATTCCTCGCGCTGGCCAAGAAAGTCTTGCCGCCGCCGTCCTCCGCTTCGCTCCGGCCCCTTAAGCGGGTGCGTCGTCGATCGCCTCCGGCCCACAGATCGCCATCGAGGCCGCGGTGGTCGCGGGCTCGAAACAGCAAGGAGAAGTGACATGGCTAACATCGGTTCCTTCAAGAAGTCCGGCCAGGAATATCAGGGCGAGATCGTTACCTTGAGCGTCCAGGCCAAGGGTGTCCGCATCGTCCCCGAGATCAACGGGGCCAACGACAACGCCCCCAGCCACCGCATCTTCGTCGGCCGCGCCGAGATCGGGGCCGCCTGGTCGAAGCGCTCCACCGAGGGCCGCGACTACCTCTCGGTCAAGCTGGACGATCCGAGCTTCAACGCTCCGATCTACGCCAACCTCTTCGACGACGAGGACGGCGAAGGCTACACCCTGATCTGGTCCCGCCCCCGCAAGACCAACGGCGACTAGGCCCGACCCTAAGCGACGCCCCGCCCGAATCCTCGGGCGGGGCGTTTCCTCTCGATCCGCGAAACTGGACCAGGGCCGCAGCCCGGCGACGCACCGTCTTCACCGGCGCGCGGCGCCCGAGTGCTTCGCGATCAATGACTCTTCATCAGGCACCACAAGCGCCGCATGTTCGACGCCGAGCGCCTGAGCGAGCTCGAACAGGGTCACCACGGTCGGATTGCGGCGACCCCGCTCAAGGTCGCTGAGATACTGCTGCGTGAACCCCGAAAGCTCCGAGAAACGCTCCTGGGTCAGGCCCTTTTCGAGCCTGAGGCGTTTCACGTTTCGTCCGACCAGTCGCCGCATATCCATTGCGGCAAGTTGACCGGCTACACACTATGAGGTTTATCCTCTATAGTATGTAAGACGAACTTGGGGTCTCCATGGTGAATTCGGCAAATGCGGACGATAGTATGGTCGCAATCCGTCGCCGCCTGGGGAGCCCGACGACTTGACCACTCGACCCTCGTCGCCCATCGCGGACGCCGCGCCTTCCGAAGCGCGTCTGACCGACTATGATCGAGAACACCTGACGACCTACTTGCGTCTGCTGGACGCCGCGGAGGAGGATGCGCCGTGGGATGAAGTGGCGCGTCTCGTGCTCGGCATCGACGCCTCACGCCAACCCGACCGAGCCAGTCGCGCCCACGAATCGCACCTGGCGCGCGCCCGTTGGCTTACCGACCACGGCTATCGCGACCTGCTTGGAACGGCGAGGGCGAGACCTGAAAACGAAGGCCTCTCGTAGACCCGCGACCTGGAGCGCCTTCGGTTCCCGAAGGGGGATTGCGACCTGAGTTTCGACCACGCTCCCCCCGGGACGCCAAGGAGCGTCCCTCCTTGGGCGTGTCCCTTCGGGGCGCTTTGCGCTCGAAACTCAGATCCCGCCGCTTCCCGGACGCGAGAGGGCGTCCTCCTTGCAGGCTGTTCCTTTGAGGTTTCACAACGGGTCTGCCGAGCGAATCTGAACGCCCAATACATCCGGATTCTCGCCGATCCTCAAATTCCGTCATGCGGATTGGGCATGACCCCATGCTCGCCCAGCCTCTCCACAAACGCGAGAGCTCTGCGCCAGAATGACCTTGCGTCAAACGGCGGGTGGGCATTTTCCCTTGAAAGACGGAGACGAAACCATGCCGAAGGAGGATTGGCGCTTGCCCGCCGCCTACGACCGCGCCGCCCAATTGGACCCCGCGGGCGTGGCCTGGGAGTTCCTTCGCCGCAATCGCGACTATCAGGCTGCGTTCGACGCCGCCTCAAAGGACGCCGATCTTGGGACAGAGGGTCCCGCGGCGCGCTGGGGGTTGCGATTTCCTGGCGGACCCGAGCCGGCGCGCCGACGAAACTGACGTCTTCTGGCGGCCCGATGAGCTGGCGTCCGCCGTCATCCTGACGGCGGCGCCGGTCGGGTCGCCGGCGATATTCTTCGCTCCAGCGGTTTGGCCGGGTGACCTGGTCCGCCGGGACGCCGACGATGGCGCTCACATCCTCGTGCGGTCGCCTAACTCACCCATCAACTCTGGCTGCCCGATCCTCCCGCCGAGGGCGCGCCCCTAACGGCGATCGTCCCGCTCGACGCCAGCGCACCCGTGCGCGCCGAAGCGGCCATGCGCTTCTGGCGGCTGGTGGCGCATGGGCGACTTCGAACCGGGCCGCCGAAGCCGCATCGTCTCGATCGCCTCGTCGCGGCGCTTCGCGCGCTTGACGGTCGACTGGACGGCGCGAGCTACCGCGCCATAGCCGAGGTTCTGTTCGGCGCGCGCCGCGTCAGCGCCGAACCGTGGAAGACCGCCTCGGCCCGCGACACCGTGATCCGCCTGGCGCGAACGGGCCTGGCCACGATGCGCGGCGACTACAGGACCCTGCTCAAGCCCAAAGGCCCCAATCGCCGGCCCGGCTGATAGGGCGCGAGCCTGCTTCGCCGGGTGGTGAATAGGCTTCATCCCATCTTCGCCATCCCCCTTCGCGGCCCCGCTTCGCCACCGTGATCGCTGACCGCCGCCAATGTCCGGCGGCCTTCCTCGAGCGCCACGGAGGCTCACTGATGTTCGCCGCAAACTCCCAACTCCCGCCACGCTACCTGCGCACGCCCGAGGCCGCGCGGTTCCTGGGTCTCTCCGACCGCACCTTGGAGAAGCATCGCACCTACGGCACCGGCCCGCGCTACTCCAAGCTCGGCGGCCGCGTCGTCTATCGTCCTGAAGATCTCCAGGCCTGGGCCGAACTTGGCGCCAAGGCCTCAACCTCCGATCCCGGCGTCGGCACGGTCCTGCCAGCCAAGCGCCATGCGGCCGTCTCGCCGGCCTACGGCCGCCGGCCGGCGCGCTGATCGTCTCGGCTGAGTTTGGCGATGCCGAGGATGAACCGACAATCAAGCGCCGAGCGCGATCAGCTCGAACTCTTCCGCGCGCTCCCCGGCCGCCTGGCGCCCCGCGACGCCCAGGATCTCATGGCCTATCCGTTCTTCAGCCTGGCGAAATCGCGGCGCACGGCGCCGATCGACTTTCGCTTAGGGAAGATCGCCATCAAGGTCGAGGCCACCGCCGATCACGGCATGGCGACGATCTGGGACGCCGATGTCCTGATCTGGGCGGCCTCGCAGATCGTCCAGGCGCGCGACGGCGGCCGGCGCACCTCGCGGCTGATGGCGACGACGCCTTATGAGATCCTCACCTTCGTCGGACGCGGCACGAGCGCGCGGGACTACCAGCGGCTGAAGGCCGGGCTCGATCGGCTGCAATCGACGACCATCGCCACCTCCATCCGCCAGCCCACCGAGCGGCGGCGTCACCGCTTCTCGTGGATCAACGAATGGAAGGAGACCGCCGACGCGCAAGGCCGCGCGCTCGGGGTCGAGATGATCCTGCCGGACTGGTTCTACGCCGGCGTCCTGGACGAAGCCTTGGTGCTCACCATCGACCGGGCCTATTTCAAGCTGACCGGCGGGCTTGAGCGCTGGCTCTATCGGCTGGTCCGCAAGCACGGCGGCTGGCAGGAGGGCGGCTGGAGCTTCGACTTTGGTCATCTCCACGCCAAATCCGGGACGCTCTCGCCGCTCAAACACTTCGCGTTCGATCTGCGCGACATCGTCCGTCGTCAGCCCCTGCCGAACTACCGGCTCGAGATCGAGCGCGACCGTCTCGGCGCCGAGCGGCTCGCCTTCGCTCCGATCCTGTTCGACCCGCTGGAGCGCGCCGCGCGCCGCCTTGACCCTTCACCCCATCCTGGGGACAGGCTGTGAATCGCCCCGTGCTATCGGGGACCGGGCCTATCGTGCCATCGGGGACCGAACCCTCGTGCCATCGGGGACCAAAACCATGCTTAAGCCGTTGCGCCGCAACAGAAATCCGGCCCCCTAACTCTTCTAACCTAGAATCCTACGGATTCTATCTAACACGACGGACCAGGATTCCGGCCGGGAGCGAACCGGCTATCCGCCGACGGAACGCGGCATGAATTGGTCCGCGTCCGACAACCTCACCCACGTCGAACTGATCTGGTTTGAGAAGCGGATCGAGCACTGGATCCGCTTCGGTCATCACGCCCACGAACAGATTCTCGATCGTCGCCGTCGGATCTTGAGCTTCGCGCCGGGCAGCGTGTTCGCCTACGTCCGCTGGGCGGCGAACGACTTCGGCACCGTCGTCTCGCGCATCGATATCCTGCGCGCGGTTCGGCCGGGCGAAGGCTATTCCACCGTCGCCTT
>JBPCMA010000132.1:0-7062 GCA_051002715.1 Caulobacteraceae bacterium | reverse complement strand
ATGGCCGCGATCGAACCGATGGAGCAGTTCCTGGTCGCCAGGATCGTGCCGCTGCCGCCGGTGCGGATTCCGGGCCTGGGCGCGATCGACCTGTCGATCACCAATTCGGTGCTTTTCATGCTGATCGCGGCGGGCCTGATCTCCGCCTTCTTCCTGGTTTCGGCCCGTCGCGCCCTGGTGCCGGGCCGGATGCAGGCCCTGGCCGAGATGCTCTACGGCATGGTCGACGGGACCCTGACCGGCGGCATCATCGGCGAGCGCGGCCGCGCCTTCCTGCCCTTCGTCTTCACCCTCTTTTTGATGATCGCCACCTTGAACGTCATCGGCATGGCGCCGGGCGGCTTCACCGTCACCTCGCAACTGGCGGTGACCGCCGCCCTGGCGGTGATGACCTTCGTCATCGTCCTGGCGGTGGGTTTCGCGCGCAACGGCCTGGGCTTTTTCAAGCTGTTCTTCCCGCCCGGCATGCCGCTGGCCATGGCCATCCCCATGGTGGTGATCGAGGCGATCTCCTTTTCCGTGCGGCCGATGACCCTGGCCATGCGACTGTTCGGCAACATGCTGGGCGGCCACGTGGTCACCTACATGTTCGCCTCCTTCGTCATCGGCCTGGGCCTGTTCGGCCTTCACGGCGCCGGTCTGGCGAAACTGGGACTGGCCGGCTCGGCGGTCTCCTTCGCTGTGATCGTCGCCCTGCTGGCGCTGGAGTTCGTGGTCGCCTTCCTGCAGGCCTTCGTCTTCGCCGCGCTCACCTGCGTCTATCTCAACGAGGTGGTGAACCTCGATCACGGCCACTAGCTCTTCCCCATCCCACCCAAGGACGAAAACCACCATGGACGTTACAGCAGCGAAATACCTGGGCGCCGGCCTGGCCATGACCGGCCTGATCGGCGCGGGCGCCGGCCTCGGCATCCTGTTCGGCAACTATCTGCAGGCCGCCATCCGCAATCCCTCCGCCGCCGCCGGCGAGCGGGTGTGGCTGTTCCTGGGCATGGCCCTGGCCGAGTCCATGGGCATCTTCGGCCTGGTGATGGGCTTCGTCATCCTGTTCGTGAAAGTCTAGCAGCGTGGCCGTTCCGGCGGCTTCGGGCGCGGCAGGGGGCGCGGCGGGGGGCCTGCCCCAGTTCGACATCGCCCAGTGGCCCGGACAGATCGTCTGGGTGCTCGTCGTCTTCGCCGTCCTCTACGTCCTCTTCGCCAAGGTGTTCGTGCCCGGCGTCGGCGGGGCGATCGACGCGCGCGAGGCCAAGATCGCCGGCGACATCGCCGAGGCGCGCCGCCTGAAGGGCGAGGCCGAAACCCAGGCCAGACAGGCGGCTGGCGAGATGGACGAAGCGCGCGAGAACGCCCGCCAGGTCGCCGCCGCCGCCAAGAAGGAGGCCAGGACCGCCGCCGCCCGTCGCCGGGCCGAGGAGGCCGGGCGCCTGGCCAAGGGCTTCGAGGAAGCCGAGGCCCGCATCGCGGCGGCCAAGAACGAGGCCATGGGCCACATCCGCGCCATCGCCGCCGGCGCCGCCGCCGCCATGATCGAGCGCCTCACCGGCGCGGCGGCCAGTTCGGCCGAGATCGACGGGGCGCTGGACGCCCGGGCGATCCACGCCTGAGATGAAACACGCCCCCCCTACCGTCATCGCCAGGCCCGTCCCGGCGACCCATGCCCCAGCCGCTCGCCATGGCCGCGCCCGGCGCGGCCAAACCACTCACCGGGGTCTTGGGTGGCCGGGACTGACGCCCGGCCATGACGTCCATTTGCTGGAGGGAGGCCGCCCCCCGTGTCCGTGCTGACTAACCCCGCCGACGCCCACTTCTGGATCTTCGTCGCCCTGGTCGTCTTCGCCCTCATCCTGTGGCGGGCCGGGGCGCCGGGCATGGCCATGAAGGCGCTCGACGACGCCGGGGCCAAGATTCAGGCCCAGCTCGACGAAGCCACCCTGCTGCGCGACGAGGCCAAGGCGCTCTTGGCTCAGATCAACGTGCAGCGCCAGGAAACCGAAAAAGCCGCCGCCGACATGCTGGCCGCCGCGAGGGCCGACGCCGAGCGCCTGCGCGCCGAAGCCGCCGCCGACCTGGAAGAGGACGTGCGCCGCATGCGCGATCTGGCGGTCCGCAAGATCGCCGTCGCTGAAGCCGCCGCCGCCGCCGAAGTCAAAGCCGCCGCCGCCGACCTGGCCACCCACGCCGCCGAGACCGTCCTCGCCGCCCGCATCGCCGGGGCGAAGAGCGACCCGCTGATCGACGCGGGGCTGTCGGGGCTGGGGAAGGGGTTTGGGTAGGGCGTGAGCTGCTCAGCCGGCCCGGCCGCATCTCCAAGTCCCGACCCGGGGAGGGAACAATATCTGTGGAAGTCGCGTTAACCAATGCTTAACCAGTTGGCTGACGGGACGCCGGAAAGGTGGACCGTTTTGGCGCATTGGCGGCATCTGCCAGGCGCGCGGGATAACCCATCCAACCATCAACATCTTGGTCCCACGTCATCACCCCTGCGCGGTGATCCTCTGGGCGCTTCCCCCGAAAATTCGACGCTCGATTTATCCCCGGCCCATCCCCAGCCTTGTGCGCTGATTACTCTTTAAAAACAGACTCCTATCTGATCATACCCGAAAGTCTCTCCGTGCGGCGCGCTGAGAGGCGCCGAACATAGGATGGGATGAACCTGGGCGCCGGGCGCCCCGCACGGCGATTGTCACCGTCGATCCTCGCCCTATTACTTCCTGCCTAATTTCCAAATTTACTTTCTTAAGAATTGCGACGAAGCGGGGCCACTCCCTCGACCCTTGAGGCGGACCCAATAAATGGGCCAAGAGAAGCCCATGAACGCCCCACCGCCAGCCTCCCGCCTTCTTCGGGTCCTGAAACGAGAACCGGTCGATCGACCGCCGATCTGGTTCATGCGGCAGGCGGGCCGCTCCCTGCCCGAATATCGCCGGCTTCGGGAAGGGGCCAAGGATTTCATCGCCTTCTGCCTGGACTCGCCGGCGGCGGCCGAGGCTACCTTGCAGCCCATGCGGCGGTTCGCCTTCGACGCGGCCATCGTCTTCGCCGACATCCTGCTGCTGCCGATGGCGCTGGGCCAGGCCGTCTGGTTCGAGGAGGGAGAAGGGCCCAGACTGGGCCCGTTGCCCGAGTCGGCGGCTTTGGCCGCCGAGGTCGAAGTCTCCACGGAGCGCCTGGCGGCGGTCGGTGAGACGCTGCGCCTGGTTCGGGCGGCCCTGGCCCCGGAGCGCGCGCTGATCGGCTTCGCCGGCGGTCCCTGGACGGTGGCGACCTATATGCTGGAAGGGCGCGGTGGCGAGCGAAGCGGGGCGCGGGCGATGGTCTACGCCCAGCCGGAGACGGTCGACGCCCTCATCGATATCCTGGTCGACGCCACCGTCCGCTATCTCGCCATGCAGGCCGCCGCCGGCGCGGAGGTTCTCCAACTTTTTGAATCCTGGGCTGAATTGCTGCCGGAGACGTTGTTTGAGCGCTTGGTTGTTTCGCCCCACGCGCGCATCGTGGAGCGGCTGCGCGCCCGAGGTGTAACCGCGCCGATCATCGGCTTTCCGCGCGGCGCCGGCGCCTTGGTCGAGTCTTATGCGGCGGCTGTCCCCGTCGAGGCGGTCGGCTTGGACGTGCAGGCGCCGGCGGCGATGGCCCGTCGCATCCAGGAACGCATGGCCATTCAGGGCGCCCTCGACCCGCTCCTTCTTCGCCACGGCGGCGCCGAACTCGACCGGCGGGTCGACCAGTTGGTCGCTCAATGGGGCGGCGGGCCCTATATCTTCAATCTCGGCCACGGGGTCCTTCCGGACACGCCCTTGGAGAACATCGAAAAGGTGGTGGATCGGGTGACCCGCGGATGAGCCCGGACGGCGCGAAGATAGCGGTCGTGCTGTTCAACCTCGGTGGCCCGGATGGCCCGCGTGATGTGCGTCCCTTTTTGCAAAACCTATTTTCGGATCCGGCCATTATCGGCGCGCCGGGCCCGGTTCGTCGGTTGTTTGCCTTTGTTTTCGCGTGGATGCGGCGGCGGTCGGCGGTCGCCAACTATGCGGTCATGGGCGGCGGTTCGCCGTTGCTGGGCCAGACGCGGGATCAGGTGGCGGCGCTCGAGGCGGCTCTGAAGCTATCGATGCCGACTGTGCGGGTGAGAGTGTTCGTGGCCATGCGCTACTGGCCACCGACGGCGAAGGAGGCGGCCGCCGAGGTGGCGCGCTTCGGCCCCGATGAGATCGTTCTGCTCCCCCTCTACCCGCAGTATTCCACGACCACCACCGCCTCCTCCGTCGCGGCATGGCGCGAGGCCTACTGCGGTCCGGGCGTGAGCCGGACGATCTGTTGCTGGCACGGAAACGACGGGCTGATCGCCGCCCACGCGGCCCGCATCCTCGATACCTGGAAGAAGGCGGGCCGGCCCAAGGTGCGGCTGTTGTTTTCCGCCCACGGGCTGCCCCAGACCGTTGTCGCCCGGGGCGATCCCTATCAGTGGCAGGTCGAGCGGACCTGCGCCAAGGTCGCCGAGCGGCTGGGCGGGGGATGGGATTGGGCGGTGTGCTATCAGAGCCGGGTCGGGCCGCTCAAGTGGCTCGGCCCCTCGACGCCGGAGGCGATCCGCGCCGCGGGCGCGCAAGGTCTGGGCGTGCTGATCGACCCCATCGCCTTTGTCTCCGAACACATCGAGACGCTGGTGGAACTCGATCGCGACTACGCCGTCTTGGCCAAGGCGGCTGGGGTCCCTATCTATCTGAGGGCCCCGGCGGTCGGAACGCTCCCGCCCTTCATCGACGGGTTGGCGGCGGCCGTTCGGCGCGCCCTCGATCGTTCGGGCGATGGTCCAGACGAAGCAGGCTGCCCGGCGGTGTTCGGCCGGTGCGGTCGCTCGGCGGAATCGGCATGATCGTCAATGTCCTGCGCGGGCTGCATATTCTGGCGGTGATCGCCTGGATGGCGGGACTGCTCTATCTGCCGCGGCTTTTCGCCTATCACACCCGCGCGGCGGTCGGCTCGGAGATGGACGAAACCTTCAAGGTCATGGAGGCCAAGCTGTTGCGGATCATCATGAATCCGGCCATGATCGCGGTGGTTGTGCTGGGGGGCGCCCTGGTGTGGCTCGAAGGCCCACGCATGTTGGCCACGCCATGGATGGCGACCAAATTGGTCGGGGCGACCTTTCTTCTTGTCTGGCACCACTATCTGGCGGCGGCGAGAAAACGCCTGGCCGCCGGCCGGCGCGATCGTAGCGAGCGATTCTGGCGGATGACCAACGAACTGCCCTTTCTGGCCGCCATCGTCATCGTGCTCGCGGTGACCACTAAATTCGGCGGCTAGTTTCACCTTCAATGGAACCCTTGACCTTCGCCGCGCCTTGTGCTTCCGCTTGTCCTCAAAGAAACGCGCCGCCGACGATCCGGCCCGCGTTTCCCGCTTCCCGAAGGAACGCGTCGCCGAAAATCGGCCAGAGCGCGCTCCACCCCCGCCTTCATACGCCGCGGCTTCTTTTCTAAGGGTCGTGACGACATCGCCGGACCCTTGAATCCAAGGCTCCAACCCACTTTCAAGAGTTGAACACCCCTATGTCAGACGTCATCGACATTGAAGCCGCCGCGCCGGCCGAAGAAGCCGTCCTCGGTCCGCAAAGCGGCGCCGACCCGGCTGAACCCACCGAGGCCAGCAAGGCGATCGCGACTCTCGGCATCACCCGCATGTCCCTGCAGGAACTGAAGGAGAGGTCGCCGGCCGACCTGCTGGCCTTCGCCGAACAGTTCGACATCGAAAACGCGAACGCCATGCTCAAGCAGGACATGATGTTCGCCATCCTCAAGGCCTCCGCCGAAGAGGGGGTCGAGATCTTCGGCTCGGGCACCCTGGAGGTGGTCCAGGACGGCTTCGGCTTCCTGCGCAGCCCGGAGGCCAACTATCTGCCCGGCCCCGACGACATCTATGTCAGCCCCTCGCAGATACGGCGCTTTGGCCTGCGCACCGGCGACACCGTCGACGGCGGCATCCGCGCCCCGCGCGAGGGCGAGCGCTATTTCGCCCTGACCAAGGTCGATCAGATCAATTTCGAGAATCCGGACAACGTCCGTCACAAGGTCCATTTCGACAACCTGACGCCGCTCTATCCCGACCAGCGGCTGACCATGGAGATCGACGATCCGACCCTGAAGGACCGCACCGGCCGGGTGATCGACATCATCGCCCCCTTGGGAAAAGGCCAGCGCTGCCTGATCGTCGCCCCGCCCCGGGTCGGCAAGACGATCATGATGCAGAACATCGCCAAGTCGCTGGCCGCCAACCACCCCGAATGCTACCTCATCGTGCTCCTGGTCGATGAACGGCCCGAAGAAGTCACCGACATGCAGCGGACGGTGAAGGGCGAGGTCATCTCCTCGACCTTCGACGAACCGGCCACCCGCCACGTCCAGGTCGCCGAAATGGTGATCGAGAAGGCCAAGCGCCTAGTCGAGCACAAGCGCGACGTGGTCATCCTGCTGGACAACATCACTCGCCTGGGTCGCGCCTACAACACCACCGTGCCCTCGTCGGGCAAGGTGCTGACCGGCGGGGTGGACGCCAACGCCCTGCAGCGGCCCAAACGCTTCTTCGGCGCGGCCCGCAACATCGAGGAGGGCGGCTCGCTGACCATCATCTCCACCGCCCTCATCGACACCGGCAGCCGCATGGACGAGGTGATCTTCGAGGAGTTCAAGGGCACCGGCAACTCCGAGATCATCCTCGACCGCAAGGTCTCCGACAAGCGCATCTTCCCGGCCATCGACGTGCTGAAATCCGGCACCCGCAAGGAAGAGCTGATCACCCCCCGCGACCAGCTCCAGAAGACCTTCGTCCTGCGCCGCATCCTGAACCCCATGGGTCCGCAGGACGCCATCGAATTCCTGCTCGACAAACTCAAGAACGCCAAGAACAACGCCGACTTCTTCCAGTCGATGAATACATGAGGCGAGAGGCTCCGCCAGAGGGATTGCGGGCGGTTTAGGCAAGACGCGCTTCCCGCCCGCCGGCAAACCTTATGCGATCGCGGTCTTGGACATCATCCGCGCGCTCGGGACACTACGGCAACAG
>JBPCMA010000131.1:0-14412 GCA_051002715.1 Caulobacteraceae bacterium | reverse complement strand
CCCCGGCACGTTCTCGGTGCCGGCGCGCAGGCCGCGCTCCTGGCCACCGCCGTGCAGCCGGCGGGCGAGAGCGGCGCGCGGGCCGGCGATCAGGGCGCCGGTCCCCTGCGGGCCGCCGAGCTTGTGGGCGGAAAGGGCCATGGTGTCGGCGCCCAGCGAGCCGAAGTCCACCGCGATCTTGCCGGCCGCCTGGACGGCGTCCACATGCAGCCAGCCACCCGCCTCGCCAACCATGCGGGAGGCCGCCGCCACCGGCTGGATCGCCCCGGTTTCGTTGTTGGCGAGCATCAGGCAGACCAGGGCAGGCGGCCCCGCGGCCAGGCGCGCCTCGAGCCAGCCCAGATCGGCGAGGCCGGCGCCGTCCACCGGCCAGACCTCGACGCCGACGACGGCGGCGGTCTCGCGCACCGCCTCGTGCTCGGTGGCCCCGACGATAACGCGGCCGAAGCCGGCGGCCAGGGCGCTCTCCAGGGCGAGCGCGTCGGCTTCCGTGCCGCCGCTGACGAAGGTGACGGCGTCGGGCGTCGCGCCGACAAGCGTCGCCACATCGGCCCGCGCGGTCTCCACCAGCACGCGGGCGGCGCGACCGGCGGCATGGACCGACGAGGGGTTGCCGCCCCGCGCCAGGGCCTCGGCCACCGCTTCGGCGGCCCGCGGCCGCACCTTGGCGGAGGCGTTGTAGTCCAGATAGACGGGTTCGTTCACGCCGCCCTCGCGTCGGCTAGCGTCTGATCGGGCCGCAGGCGCCCGGCCAGGACGTCGGCCAGGGACACCGCCGCCAAATAATCGTGGATGCGCCGGCCGGTCTCGTCCCACAGGTCGTGAGTCAGGCAGCGCGCCCCGCCCCTCATGCACCCCACCCCGGCCCCGGCGCAGCGGGTGGCCCGCAGGGGCTCGTCCACCGCGATCACCACATCGGCGACGCTGGTCTGATCGGCCGATCTCGCCAGCCGATAGCCGCCGCCCGGCCCGCGCACCGACTCCACCAGGCCGCGCCGGCGCAGGCGCGCGAAAAGCTGTTCGAGATAGGGGCGCGAAATCTCCTGGCGCTCGGCGATCGAGGCCAGAGGGACGGCGCGCGCGCCCGCGCGACCGGCCAGTTCGGTCATGGCCATCACGGCGTATCGTCCCCGGGTGCTGAGATGCATTGGCGCGTCCGTCGCTATTTCCTCGCCATTCGCGCCGGCTCCTTGCTACAAGCCGCCGCCGCGCGAGGGGCCGGAGGGTTTCGGCCATCGGTGGGTAGTTAGGAAAACCAAGCCCGGCAGTCAAGTATTTGGCGCCGCGCCCGTTGAAAGTTCCAGGAGCCTCCATGCCCGAGCTCGTCCTGCCCGGCGGCGCCGGCCGCATCGAGGCCCGCTACTCGCCGCGCAAGGACGACACCGCGCCCATCGCCCTCATTCTCGCGCCGCACCCCAAGGCGGGCGGCCACATGAACCATCCGGTCGCGGTGCAGCTCTTTCACCTGTTCATGAAGCGCGGCTTCAATGTGCTGAGGTTCAATTTCCGCGGCGTCGGGCGCAGCCAGGGCGAGTTCGATTCGGGCATCGGCGAACTGGCCGACGCGGCGACGGCGCTGGACTGGCTGCAATCGACCAACCCGGCCGCCTCGCAGTTCTGGGTGGCCGGCTTCGACTTCGGGGCCTGGGTGGGGATGCAACTCCTCATGCGCCGGCCCGAGACCGACGGCTTCATCTCCATCTCCCCGCCCACCAACATGTACGACTTCAGCTTTCTGGCCCCCTGCCCCGCCTCCGGCCTCATCCTGCACGGCTCGGCCGACACGGTGGTTCCCTTCGCGGAGGTGGAAAAGGTGGTGGTCAAGCTGCGCGCCCAGAAGGGCATCGTCATCGACTATGAACTGGTGGAGGGCGGCGGCCATTTCTGGAGTGACAACCTCGCCGAGGTGGAGACGCGGGTGGGAGCGTATCTGGACAAGCGGCTGGCGGCGGAGCCGGTTTAGGAACGTCCTTGAATTTCTACGGCCGCACGATGCGGCCACCGGGGAGGGGTTCGGTGACGCCGGTGGTGCTGGGAAAGGAGATCGGCAAGCCGGTGAAGGTGCGGGCGGCCAGATAGGCGAAGGCTTCGGCCTCCATCGAATCGCCGCGCCAGCCCACCCATTCGGCGGCGGAAACCGGAACGTCCAGGCGCTTGCGGATGGCGTGCATGAGGGCCGGATTGTGCCGACCGCCGCCGCAGACGATCACCCGCCTGGGGTTCTGCGAACAGGCGGCCAGGCCCAGCACCACCGCTTCGGCGGCGAAGGCGGTCAGCGTCGCCGCGCCGTCCTCGAGCGACAGGCCGGCCACCGGATCCAGAGAAAAATCGAACCGGTCCAGGGATTTGGGGCCACGCGCCGTGAAATGGGCATGGCCCAGGTAGGCGGCGACAATGACCTCGTCGATCCGCCCCGAGCGGGCCAGGGCGCCGTTTTCGTCGCGGCGCGCCCCGCTCCTGGACTGGACGAAAAGATCGATCATGCCGTTGGCCGGGCCGGTGTCGAAGGCCTCGAGCGCGCCCTCCTCGCCGATGAGGGTCACGTTGCCGACCCCGCCCAGGTTGAGGACGGCCATCGGCGGCTCCATGCGCGACCAGCGGGCGAGGGCCTGATGATAGATCGGCGCCAGCGGCGCCCCCTGGCCGCCAGCCGCCACGTCGGCGGCGCGAAAGTCGAAGGCGACCGGCAGGCCAAGTCCCTCGGCCAGGCGGCGGGCGTCGAGGAGTTGCACGGTGCGCCCACCCCGCCGCCCCCTCGGCGCTTCGTGCAGAACCGTCTGGCCATGGACCCCGACCAAGTCGATGCGACCGGCCTGCGCGCCCACCTGATCAAGGAAGGTTCGCGCGGCGGCAAGATGCTCGTCGGCGACCGCCCGCGCCGCGCTTTCGAAAACCTCCGGGGCCGGCTCGCCGCGCGGCCAGGCGCGGGCGGCGGCGATCGCCTCTTCCACGACCGCGCGCGTCTCGGCCGAGAGCTTGGACTCGGCGGCGGGGCCGAAGGCGCCGATCGCCTCGCCATCGGTCTCCAGCACGGCCATGTCGACCGCGTCGAGCGAGGTGCCGGTCATGAATCCGAGGACGCGCATGGCTCGCTTGACTGCCATAGGCGCGGGCCGCTAGCTAGAGCCTGTTCCATTCGAGTTGTTACAACTCGAATGGAACAGGCTCTATCTCAAACACTTGAGCGCTTTTCTCATCGCCAAACCCATTGCACCTTTGCAGAAAAGCGCTCAGGGCTCGATGACCGCCGCCGCCTTCAAACCGCGCTCGGATCTCGTGCGCGTGCTGATGGAGCGCGGCCACATCTATCAGGCCACCGATCTGGAAGGCCTGGACGCCGCCGCCCTGAAGGGCCCCATCGCCGGCTACATCGGCTTCGATGCCACCGCTAACAGCCTGCACGTGGGCAGCCTGGTGCAGATCATGACTCTGCGCCGCCTGCAGCAGGCCGGCCACAAGCCTATCGTGCTGATGGGCGGGGGAACCACCAAGGTCGGCGACCCGTCGGACAAAACGAGCGCCCGGCCGATGCTCACCGACGAAGCGATCAAGGCCAATCTGGCCGGCATCCGCCGCGCCTTCGCCCCGTTCCTCGCCTTCGGCGAAAATCCCACCGACGCCTTATGGGTCAACAACGCCGATTGGCTGGAGAAGCTCGGCTACATCGATTTCCTGCGCGACTACGGGGTTCATTTCACCATCAACAAGATGGTCAATCTGGAGTTCGTGCGCAGCCGGATCGACAACGAACAGCCGCTGACCTTCCTGGAATTCAACTATGTGCTGATGCAGGCGGCCGACTTTCTGGAGCTCAACCGGCGCCACGGCTGCACCCTGCAGTTCGGCGGCTCCGAACAGTGGGGCAATATCGTCGGCGGCGTCGATCTGATCCGCCGGGTGGAGGGGGCGCAGGCGTTCGGCGTCACCGCGCCGCTGGTCACCACCGCCTCGGGGACCAAGATGGGCAAGACCGCGGCCGGCGCGGTGTGGCTCAATGCCGAGATGCGGAGCCCCTACGACTACTGGCAGTTCTGGCGCAACACCGAGGACGCCGACGTCGGCCGCTTCCTGCGCCTCTTCACCGACCTCCCGCTGGACGAGATCGGTCGGCTCGAAACGCTCGGCGGGGCCGAGATCAACGAAGCGAAGAAAGTCTTGGCCGGCGAAACCACCGCCCTGCTGCACGGGCGCGAGGCGGCGGCTGCGGCGGCCGACGCGGCTAAGGGGGCGTTCGAGGAGGGACGACTTTCGGACGATTTGCCGACGGTGGAGATCGCGGCGGAACGATTAAGGAGGATGTCCAATACCGACCTGATGGTGGCGGCCGGCTTCGCGACCTCCAACGGCGACGCGCGGCGCCAGATCGCCGGGGGCGGCTTTCGGATCGACGGGGTGAAGGTGGCGGACGCCAACGCGCGGGCGGATGTAGCCGGATCGCAGGCAGAACTGCGCAAGGGGAATGCGCGCAAACGCCTTCTCATCATCGGCCGATAGGAGCAGCCAGATGGCCACGGAACTGAACCCCGGCGATCCCGCCCCCGATTTCGACCTGCCCGGCGACCAGGGATCGGTCTCTCTGGCCGCCCTGAAAGGCAAGACGGTGGTGCTCTATTTCTATCCCAAGGACGACACTGCCGGCTGCACCGCCGAGGCCCAGGCGTTCACCGCCGCGGCGGACGATTTCGCGGCGGCGGGCGCCGTGGTCGTCGGGATATCCAAGGACTCCCCCGCCCGCCACGGCAAATTCCGCGCCAAATACGGCCTCGCCCCCCTTCTCGCCTCGGACGGGGGCGGCGAGGTGGTGGAGCGCTACGGGGCATGGGTCGAAAAGAGCCTGTATGGCCGCAAATACATGGGCGTCGAGCGTTGCACTTTCCTGATCGACGGGCGGGGCGTCGTGCGCCGGGTGTGGCGCAAGGTCAAGGTTCCGGGTCACGTGGCCGAGGTGCTGGAGGCGGTCCGGGCGCTCGGGTGACACCGAGGCAGTATTTCTTCGCACATTTACGTTGATCTTCCATGACATGTGGATCGTTACTTAGATTTGTTGATCGAGGTTGCTCTGCCGCGATCTCGCCACATTTCAGATTGCTGGTCGGCACGGCTCGCGAATCTGCGACCAATTGGCCGGCGGGGTTGCGTCGTTCCCGCCGATCGGGGCA
Source organism: Caulobacteraceae bacterium (assembly GCA_051002715.1). Lineage (GTDB taxonomy): Bacteria > Pseudomonadota > Alphaproteobacteria > Caulobacterales > Caulobacteraceae > Acaudatibacter. The sequence continues at coordinate 9,253 of JBPCMA010000131.1, read as the reverse complement.
TAACGCGTCGTCTTCGTAAAAAATACCGGACCCACGACCCCATGATTTTTGGCCCCGCCAAGCGCCTCGCCGAGGGGCTGTTCGACCTGTTTCCCGAACGCCAGCTGTTCATCCGCTCGGGAGGCGAAGTGAGGGGCCTGGCGTTGAGCCCGCGCCGCCAACTCGCCATCGCGGCGGCGGCCGGCCTGTGCGGCTTGTGGCTGGGGATTTCCACGCTTTCCATGCTGGCCGGCGCCATGGGCCACGACCGGGCCGACGCGGCGCTCTCCCAGACCCAGGCCAAATACGAGCGCTGGATCGCCGATCGACAGGCGCGGCTCGATAGCGCCCTAGCCCAGCTGAACGCCCCGGCCAATTCCATCGGCGTACTGGCCGACACCGTGGAGCGGCGTCACGCCGCCCTGGCCATGCTGCTCACCCAGGCGCGGAGCGCTCCCGGCGTCCTTCAGACCATGGCCCCGGTCCTGACGCATCCGGCCAGCCTCGCCGCCGGCACGCCGGCCCAGCAAATCCAGGCCGTGCAGGCGGACCAGGAACGCCTGATCAAGGCGACCGAATCCTTCGCCAAGACCCGCGCCGACCGCCTGCGCCTGGCGTTTCGTCTCGCTGGCCTCGACCCGGCCCTCTACGCCGGTCGCGGCGAGGGGGTGGGCGGGCCGCTGATCCAGGCCAAGGACCCCCGCGCCCTGGGGGCCGTCCTCGACATCGACGAGGGTTTCGCCCGCCGGGTGCAGCGCGCCGCCGCCGACCTCTCGGACATGCGCGGCCTCAGCCAGGCGGCCGCCACCCTGCCTCTGGCCAGGCCGACCGAAAACACCACCGAGAGCAGCGGCTTCGGCGTGCGCGTCGATCCCTTCACCGGCGAGCCGGCCTTTCACGCCGGCCAAGACTTCGCCGGCGCCTTCATGACGCCGATCCACGCCACCGCCCCTGGCGTGATCTCCTTCACCGGGATACGGTCGGGTTACGGCAACACCGTCGAGATCGATCATGGCCGCGGCTTCAAGACCCGCTATGGACACCTTCAGGCAATTTTCGTGACCGTTGGCCAGCATGTCGCCCTGGGCCAGAAGATCGCCGCCATGGGCTCGACCGGCCGCTCCACCGGCGATCACCTGCACTACGAAGTGTGGGTGAACGGCCGTCCCCAAAACCCCATGCGCTTCGTGAAGGCCGGCGATTATGTTCAGCAAACCGAATAACCCTCCTCCCGCCCCGCCCGCTCCGGGACACCCCGAGCCGACGCCGCCGATGGGCGATCCGACCCTGCGCCCGCCCCAACGGACGCAGAAGGCCGCCTCCCTCATCGCCCCCGATATGACCTTGGAGGGTAATGTCACCGGCGGCGGCGAGCTTCAGGTCGACGGCGCCATCAAGGGCGACGTGCGGGTCGAACGGGTGACCATCGGCGAAGGCGGTCACGTGGACGGCGGCGTCTACGCCGAGGCGGTGGAGGTGCGCGGGCGGGTCAGCGGTTCGATCACCGCCAAGCAGGTGCGTCTGCACGCCGCCTGCCACGTGGATGGCGACATCACCCACGAACAGCTGGCCATGGAGATCGGCGCCTTCTTCCAGGGCCGCTCCTTGCGGCTGCAGAGGCCGCCGGCTCAGGGGGCGACCCCTTCGCCGCGCCCCTCCCCGCCCCCGGCCGCCACGCCGCCGGCGGCCAAGGACAACAACGGGCTGGATCTGGGCCCCAAGCGGGCGCCGCCAACCTAGCCATCAACGTCCCAAACACCTTAAGCTTCGCCCCCGTCCCGTGTCGCGCCCACCCTCTGGGCCAGGGAGGCGGCCATGAAGGGGTCGAGGGCGCCGTCGAGGACGCCGGCGGTGTCGGAGGTTTCCACCCCGGTGCGCAGGTCTTTGACCATCTGATAGGGCGCCAGGACGTAGGAGCGGATCTGGTGGCCCCAGCCGATGTCGGTCTTGGCGTCCTCCACCGCCTGGGCGGCCGCCTCGCGCCGCTGCAATTCGGCCTCGTAGAGGCGGGCGCGCAGCATCTTCCAGGCCTGGTCGCGGTTCTGGTGTTGCGAGCGCTGGTTCTGGCAGGCCACCGCGATGCCGGTGGGGATGTGGGTCAGGCGCACCGCCGAGTCGGTCTTGTTGACGTGCTGGCCGCCCGAACCGCTGGCCCGGTAGGTGTCGACCCGTACGTCGGAGGGATCGATCTCGATCGCGATCGTCTCGTCCACCACCGGATAGACCCACACCGAGGCGAAGCTGGTGTGGCGCTTGGCGGCGGAATCGAAGGGCGAGATGCGGACCAGCCGATGAACGCCCGCCTCGGTCTTCAGCCAGCCGTAGGCGTTGAGCCCCTCGATGCGAAGGGTGGCCGATTTGATGCCGGCCGTCTCGGCGTCGGTCTCCTCGATCACCTCGATCTGCAAGCCGCGCGCCGCCGCCCAGCGGGTGTACATGCGCAGCAGCATGGCGGCCCAGTCGGCGGCTTCGGCGCCGCCTGCCCCCGAATTGATCTCCACGAAGGCATCGTTGGCGTCGGCTTCCCCCGACAGCAGCGCCTCCAGCTCGGCCGCGCCGGCGAAGGCCTTGAGGTCGGCCAGTTGCCGGCGTGCATCGTCCAAGGAGGCCTCATCGCCCTCCGCCTCGGCGAGCTCGGCGAATTCCAGGGCGTCGGCCCGTTCGCGCTCCAGGCGGCGAACCGCCTCGACCCGTGACCCCAGACGGGCGCGCTCGCGCGTCATCAGGCGCGCCGCGTCGGCGTCGTTCCACATGGCCGGGTCCAGGGCCCGGGCGTCCAGCTCGTCCAGCCGCCTCAGCGCCGCGCCCCAGTCAAAGACGCCTCCTGAGCAGCCCAATGGACCGCTCGATATCGGCGCCGACCGCCTCTATATCCGCCCGCATGAAACGCGCCTCGTGTTCGATCGCCCTTACCTTCGGGCGGCGCGAGATAGCGCGCGCGCCGGGTCAATACAATCCGCTCAGCGCATCGGGCGGCTTGGGCGGCCGGTCGGCCGACGGCGGCTGGGGCGGCGTCGGCGGCACGATGCCGCCCAGCGGGGTGATGGCGAAGGGCTGTTCGTCCGGCGGCGGCGCGATGGGAACCGGCCGAGGCTTGGGCTCGGTGCCCGGCCGGAAAGCCTCGCGATTGGGCCCGACCATGGCGAACTTGGCGCCCGCCGGCGCCTTGAACTCCAGCGGCGGCAGATTCTTGATCGCTTCTTGCATGAATTCGATGAAGATCGGCACGGCGGCCACCGCGCCAGTCTCGCCCTTTCCCAAGGAGCGGTTGTCGTCGAAGCCGACGAACACGCCCACCACGATCTGGGGCGAGAAGCCCATGAACCAAGCGCTGCGGAAATCGTTGGTCGTCCCGGTCTTGCCGCCGATCGGCCGACCCAGCACGGAGGCGGCCACCCCGGTGCCGCGTAGCACCACGCCTTCGAGCATGGAGTCGATCTGGTAGGCGGTGATCGGATCGATCAGCTGCTCGCCCCCCGGAGGAACGTCGGGCCCGTCGTCGCCGGTGAACGGTCCCGTGCAGCCCGGGCAGGGCCGCCGGTCGGCGCGATATATCGCCTTGCCGTCGCGGTCATCGACCAGCTCGATCAAGTGGGGAAAGACCTTGCGCCCGCCATTCACGAAAGTGGAATAGGCGCCGGCCATGCGGAACGGCGTCGTCTCGCCGGCCCCCAGGGCCATGGCGAGCACCGGATCCATCCTGTCGACCACCCCGAACCGTTCGGCGGTGGCGACGATGCGGCGCATGCCGACCTGCTGGGCGATGCGCACCGTCATGGTGTTGAGGGAAAGCTCCAAGCCGCGGCGGAAGACCAGAGGGCCTCGATAGCGGTTCTTCTCGTAGTTTTCCGGCCGCCAGGCCTGGCCGTTGAAGCCCCGCAGGGTGATGGGGGCGTCCAGGACGATGCTGGCCGGGGTGAACTCGCCGCTTTCCAGAGCGGTGGCGTAGACGAACGGCTTGAAGGACGACCCCGGCTGGCGATAGGCCTGGGTGGCGCGGTTGAAGTTGGAGAGCGAATAGCTGTAGCCGCCGACCATGGCCAGAACCCGCCCCGAATAGGGGTCCATGGCCACCAGGGCGCCGTTGACCGCCGGAACCTGGCGCAGGCGCAGTCCCCCGCCCTGTTCGGTTGGCTCGACGAAGATCAGGTCGCCCACCTTCAGGCCACGGGTCGCCCGCGCCCAGGCCACGTCCTCGCCCACGATCTCGCCGGTGGAATTGTCGTCGGCGATCTGCGCCCTCACCCCGTCGCCGGCGGTGGATGTAACCACGGCGGCGCGCCACTTCTTGCGTTCCGACGGCGGCGTCTTGGCCAAGGTCGCGGCCTGCCAGCCGGTGGTGATATCCACATGGCCCCAGGCGCCGCGCCAGCCGTGGCGGCGGTCGTAGGTCTCCAGGCCGTCCATCAGGGCGATGCGCGCGGCGGTCTGCAGGCGCGGATCGAGGGTGGTGCGCATGTAGTAGCCGCCCTGGCTGAGGTCGTCGCCCACCGCCTTCATGCGCAGGGCTTCGCGATGCGCCTCGGCGACAAAATAGTCGGCGTCGTGATATTTGGTCCGCGTGGGCGCCGCCTCGACCTTGAGGTCCTCGGCCTTGGCGGCGGTCGCGTCGGCGCGGCTGATCCAGCCCAGATTGGCCATGTCGTCGAGGATCATGTTGCGGCGGCGGATGGCGGCGGCCTTCTGCTTGACCGGCTGGTAGTTGTCGGGCCCCTTGGGCAGGGCGGCCAGGTAGGCGCATTGAGCGAGCGTCAAGTCGGAAATGGATTTGCCGAAATAGTTATAGGCCGCCGCCCCCACGCCGTAGGAACGGTAACCCAGCCAGATTTCGTTCAGATAGAGTTCGAGAATCCGCGCCTTGGTAAGGGTCTGCTCGAGGCGGGTGGCCAGTATGGCCTCCTTGAGCTTGCGCCCCACCGAAACATCGTTGTTGAGCAGGATATTCTTGGCCACCTGCTGGGTGATGGTCGAACCGCCCTCCGGCCGGCGGCCCTGCAAGATGTTGTAGATATCCTTGATCAGGGCCCGCGAGGTGCCGGCCATGTCGACGCCGCCGTGATGGAAGAAGTTGTGATCCTCGGCGGCCAGAAAAGCCATGATGAGCCGAGGCGGCATCTGGTCGTAAGGCACGTAGATGCGGCGAACCTTGGAAAACTCGCCGATCAGGGTGCCGTCCCAGGCATAGACCCGGGTCGCCGTTGGCGGGTGATAGTCGGCGAGATCCGAGGCGTCCGGCATCGAATGGAAAAGCAGGCCGGCGTAGATCGCCGCGGCCAGGGCGGCCACCCCGATCGCGCCCGCAACCGCGACGCCCGCCAAGGCGAGCCGACGACCCAACACCTGCAAAACCGGCGAACCTCCGCGGAACCCGCCCTCCGCTTAGGCCATGCTCTAGCAACCTTCGCGGCGGGCGCCAACGGGCCGCGCGCGGCCGGCCAGTCTCACTCGCGGCGCGATTATTCATGATAAGGAGAGAACTCGGGCGCGCGCGGAAGGTCAGTTCGCGCCGGTTGGCGTTGCAAGCGGAGCGATGATGAGCACCACGCCCGGCCACTGGCTCCTCAAGTCCGAACCCTCTGCCTATTCATGGGACGACCTGGTGCGCGACGGCCGCACCGCCTGGACTGGCGTGCGCAGCCATCAGGCGGCCTTCTGGCTGCGCGCCATGCGAAAGGGCGACCTGGCCCTGTTCTACCACAGTAACAAGGGGCTCGAGGCGGTGGGCGTGGCGGCGATCGTGCGCGAAGCCTACCCCGATCCCACCGACGAGAGCGGCCGGTTCGTCGCGGTGGACATCTCGCCGCGCCAAGCCCTCGCCAAGCCGGTCACCCTGGCGGCGATGAAGGCGACCGCGGCCCTTTCGGCCATGCCGCTCTTGCGCCAGTCCCGCCTGTCCGTCGTTCCGATCAGCCCGGACGAGTGGGCCGTCATCCTGGCCATGGCGAAATAGGGGCGACTTTAGCGCGCCGCCAGGGTGGTCCGGCTGGCGAAATAGGCGTCGATGGCGCCGGCGACCGCGTCCATCAGCCGGCCCCGCTGGGCCGGGTCGGAGAGGCGCGCTTCGTCGAGCGGATTGGAGATGAAACCCATCTCGATCAGCACCGCCGGCACGTCGGGGGCGAGGAGCACGAAGTAGCCCGCGTCGCGGTGCGTGTTGGGCAGGAGATCGACGGTTTCGCCGATGCGGTCGACCAGGAGGCCAGCGAACGCCGCCGAGCGGTCGAGCGTATTGCGCTGGGTGAGGTCGAGCAGGATCTGTCCCACCGCCGGATCGGGGCCGCGCCGCCCGCTTCGGCCGAACCACTCGTGCGCGCCCAGAACTTGGCTGACGCGGTCCTCCCCCCGGTCGGAGAGGGTGTAGACACTGGCCCCGTGGGTCGCCGGGTCGCCGCCGGCGGAATCGGCGTGCAGGGAGATGAAGAGATCGGCCCCGGCCTGGCGGGCGATCCGCACCCGGCTTTCCAGCGGAATGAACACGTCGGCGGCGCGGGTCATCACCACCTTGTAGCGGCCGTCCCGCTCCAGCCGCGCCTTGAGGGCGCGCGCGGCGGCCAAGGTGATGTCCTTTTCGTTGGCGTCGGCCGACTGGGCGCCTGGATCGTGGCCGCCGTGGCCGGGGTCGATGACCACCACCGGCCGCGGCCGGGGGGCGACGGGGGGCGCGGCCTCGACGACGCGGGCGCGGGAGGCCCGCTTGACGCGCGGCGTCGGCGCCGTGTCGGTCGTGAGATCGACCACGGGCGCCCCGACGGCTGGCGTCTCGACCGCTGGCGGCGAGGCCTGCACGTCGATGACGTAGCGCCAGTGGGCCTCGGCGGCCGAGGGTGGGATGAGGAAACGATGGAGGACGCGACCCCCGCCGGCGAGATCAAGCACCAAGCGGTCGCCGGCGGCTCCGTCTTCCAGGCGCCACGCCCGGATGAGGCCCTGGCCGGCCCCTTCGCGCCGATCCGCCGCGCCGATCGCCGGCAGGGTAAGCACGATCCGCCTTGGGCCGTTCTCACCGGCCATCGGCCGGGTGGCGAGGGCGCCGTCGGCCTCGATGACCATGCGCGCGCGATTATCGTCGCCGCCGAAACGCACCTTGAGGATGTCGGGCGCCGCCGGCGGATCGGCCGGCGCCGCCCGGGCCGCCGCGCAGGGTGCGGCAAGAGCGAGCGCCGCCAGCGCCGGCCCGCTCCATCGCTTGAAAAAGCTCGCCCACGGCGCGCGCATCATCTGTCTCGACAGCCCAACCTTGGCCGCCCATATGGCTGCCGGCGCGTCGACAAAGCGTTAAGGCGCATCGCCTTCGCCGGCTCGCGCGCTATAATCTTGCCGTTCGGGAGTGGCGGAGCGTTGGGGGAGCGATGAAGCGTTTGCCGATCCTTGTGGCCGCCCTGCTGTGGGCGGGAGGCGCCGCGGCCGCCGACAAGCCGCACTACGGGCCGCCGCCGGCTTGGGTGACGCCGGTCCCCATCCCCGATATTCCGCGGCCGGCCGACGGCGCGGCGGTGCAGATCCTGCTGATCGACCGCCAGGCGCGCTTGGGCCCCGACGGCGAGGATCGCTACGTCGAAGGGGCGAGCCGCATCCTGACTCCCGAGGGCTTGGCGTCGGTCGGCAACCTTTACCAGAACTGGGATCCCCAGATCGAGACCGTCACTATCCACAAGCTCGATATCCTGCGCGGCGGCCAGCGACTCTCCGCGCTCGCCGGCGGAAAGACCTTCACGGTTCTTCGGCGCGAGACCAATCTCGAAATGGCGATGCTCGACGGCGACCTGACCGCCACCATTCAGCCGGAAGGCCTGCGGGTGGGAGACGTGATCGATCGCCCTCACCGTCCATCGCCGAGATCCGGTTTTTCAGGGACACTCGGAAGATGCCGCCGCGGTCGCTGGCCCCGGTGTCCTGGGCCGCGTCCATCTGCGGGCGTTGTGGCCGGCCTCCAAGCCGATGCGCTGGAAGACCACCACCGGGCTCGCCTCGCCGGCCGCGCGATCAACGCCGGTGGGTCGCGAAGCGGTCGTCGATCTGGCCCGCGTCACCGCCCCCAAGGCGCCGCGCGACGCACCGCCGAGGTTCAGTCATCCCGGGCAATGGGAGATGAGCGATTTCGCCGATTGGGCGCAGGTCTCGGCCCTCGTCGCGCCCCTTTACGCCAAGGCCGCCGCGCTCGCGCTGGCCTCTCCCCTCAAAGCCGAAGCGGCCAGGATCGCCGCCGCGACGCCCGATCCCAAGGCACGGGCCGGCTTGGCCCTGCAGCTGGTCCAGAAGCAGATCCGCTATCTGTTCCTGGCCATGAACCTCGGCGGCTACACCCCCGCCGACGCCGACGTCACCTGGGCGCGGCGGTTCGGCGACTGCAAGGGCAAGACCGTCCTGTTGCTGGCCCTGCTGCGCCAGCTTGGCATCGAGGCCGAGCCGGCCCTGGTCAGCACGGCGTTCGGCGACGGGATGGACGAGCGGGTTCCGATGTTGGGCTGGTTCGACCATGTCCTCGTCCGCGCGACGATCGGCGGCAAGCCCTATTGGCTGGACGGCACGCGCCTGGGCGACCGCGACATCGACGCCATTCCGGCGCCCGGCTTTCGCTGGGCGCTGCCGGTTCGGGCCGCCGGCGCGAGCCTGGAAAAAATCGATCAGCCGCCATTCGATCAGCCGCGGACCGAGGTCGTGGTCCATCTGGACGCCACGGGCGGCCTCGACCGTCCGGCCGCCGCCCGCGCCGAGGAGATTCTGCGCGGCGACAGCGGACAGTTCATGCACTTGGCCCTGGCGAGCCTGGGCGACGCCGACGCGCGGCGAGACGTGCGGGAATTCTGGAGGAGCGCCTATCCCTGGATTACCGCGGCCGATGTCGGTTTCAACTGGGACGAGGCGAGCGGCGTGACCCGCCTGACCATGACCGGCGCGGCGACGATGGACTGGGTGACGGCCGGGGCGTCCCGACAATTTCGCATCGGCGAGAGCGGCCTGGGCGCCGACACCTCTTTCAAGCGCGAACCGGGGCCCGACGACGACGCGCCCTTCGCCGTCACCTATCCCGCCTTCGACAAATGGAGCGTGACCGTCGCCCTGCCCGACGGCGGCGACCGCTTCCGCCTGGGCGGCGGCGCCGACGTGGACCGGACCATCGCCGGCGTCGCCTACCAACGCCGGTCCCGCCTGCAAGGCGGCGTGGTGACGATGGTGGCCAGCACTCGCGCCGTGGTCTCCGAGTTTCCCTTCTCGCGGGGCGTGGAGGCGCAGGCCGCCTTGCGCGATCTCGCGGCCTCGGACGTGGTGATCC
>JBPCMA010000130.1:0-20008 GCA_051002715.1 Caulobacteraceae bacterium | reverse complement strand
GCCCACGCCGTGGGCGACGCCATGCGCCTCATTCAGCACGGCGACGCCGATGTGATGGTGGCCGGCGGGGCCGAGGCGGCGGTGTGCAAGATCGGCATCGCCGGCTTCATCGCCTGCCGGGCCATGTCCACCCATTTCAACGAGGAGCCCCCGCGCGCCTCGCGGCCCTACGACCGCGACCGCGACGGCTTCGTCATGGGCGAGGGGGCCGGGGTGCTGGTGCTGGAAGAGCTGGAACACGCCCGCGCGCGCGGCGCCAAGATTTACGCCGAAGTGATCGGCTACGGCCTGGCCGGCGACGCCTTTCACATCACCGCCCCGGCCGACGACGGCGACGGCGGCTTTCGGGCCATGAAGGCGGCGATCGGCCAAGCGGGCGTCGAGCCGGCCGACATCGACTACATCAACGCCCACGGCACCTCTACGCCGCTGGGCGACGAGATCGAGCTGGGGGCGGTGGAGCGCCTGTTCGGCCAGGCGGCGGGCAAGACCGCCATGTCGTCCACCAAATCGGCCATCGGCCATCTGCTGGGAGCGGCGGGGGCGGTGGAAGCCGCCTTCAGCGTGCTTGCTCTGCGCGACCAGATCGCTCCGCCGACCATCAACCTCGACCATCCGTCCGTGGACACCGCCCTCGATCTGGTGCCCAAGACGGCCAAGCCGATGAAGATCGATGTCGCCCTTTCCAACAGCTTCGGCTTCGGCGGCACCAACGCCAGCGTCGTGTTCAAGAAAGCGCCGTGACACGCCAGCGCCGCGCGCGCGCCGCGCCGGCCGCGCGCCGAAAAAGAGGCCGTTTTCGCCAGGTCGCTCCGTGGGCTCTGGCCGCCGTCGCCCTCATCGTCGCCGCGGGCCTTTGGCTCTACGCCGGTCCGGGGCCGGCGGCGCGGCGTGGCGGCGCCGCCGATGTCGTCCTGCCCCCCGGCCGCAGCCTGCCCCAGATCGCCCAGACTTTGGGCGCCGCGCACGTCATCCAGTCCCCCTCGCTCTTCATCGTCGCCGCCAAGCTGACGGGAGTGGCGCGCCGCCTGAAGGCCGGCGAATACCTGTTCGCCTCACGCGCGCCGATGGCCAAGGTGCTCGCCGACTTGCGGGACGGCCAGGTGGTCCGGCGCTTCGTGACCGTCCCCGAGGGGGTTACCTCGGCGGCGGCGGTCGAAATCCTGCGCCGCGTCGACTACCTGAGCGGCCCGATCGACACGCCACCCGAAGGCGCCCTCCTGCCGGAAACCTATGAGGTTCGCCGCGGCGAGGCGCGGGCCGAGGTGCTGGGCCGGATGGAGGCGGCCCAGACCGGCCTTCTCATCGACCTGTGGCGGCGGCGCGCCCCGGGCCTTCCCTACGCGGCGCCCGGCCAGGCGGTCATTGTCGCCTCCATCGTGGAAAAGGAAACCGCCCTGCCGGACGAACGCCCGCGCATCGCGGCGGTGTTCATCAACCGGCTGAAGGCGGGGATGCGCCTGGCGAGCGATCCGACGGTGATCTATGGCCTGACCGGCGGCGCCCCCCTTGGCCACGGCCTGCGCGTCTCCGAGCTGGCCTCCCCGAGCCCCTACAACACCTACGTCCGACCCGGCCTGCCGCCGACGCCGATCGGCAACCCCGGCCGCGCCTCGCTGACGGCGGCTCTGCATCCAGCGGCCACCGACGACCTCTATTTCGTCGCCGACGGAACCGGCGGCCATGTGTTTTCCGACAACTACCAGGCCCACCTGCGCAATGTCGCCCGCTGGCGGGCCATCGAGCAGGCCAGGGCGGCGGGGACGAAATCATGAGGGAACCGATCGGCGAGCGTCGCGGCCTGCTGCTGGTCATCTCCAGCCCATCGGGGGCCGGCAAAACCTCCCTGGCCCGCCGCCTGATCGCCGATCATCCGGGCCTCGCCCTATCGGTCTCCGCCACCACCCGCCCGCCGCGCCCCGGTGAAGAAGATGGCCGCGAATATCATTTCATCGACCTCAAGGTTTTCGAGGCCAGGGCGGCGCGCGACGACTTCCTGGAATCGGCCGAGGTGCATGAACACCGCTACGCCACCCCGCGCGCCGCCGTGTTCGAGGCCCTCGACCAGGGCCGTGACATCCTCTTCGATATCGACTGGCAGGGCGCGAGGTCGATCGCCGCCGCCGCCCCCGGCGACACTATCCGCGTCTTCATCCTGCCGCCCAGCATGGCCGATCTGGCCAAGCGCCTGCATTCGAGGGCGCAGGACAGCGAGGCTGTGATCGCCCGCCGCCTCGCCCGCGCCAAGGGCGAGATCGAGAAATGGGGCGACTACGACTATGTGATCCTCAACGACAACTTCGAGCGCGCCTTCGGCGAACTGGCGGCCATCTATCGCGCCGAACGCCTGCGGAGGGGGCGGAATCTTTGGATCGCGGATTTTGTGGCGGGGTTGGCGGGGAAGGCGACTTAAGGACCGGCCCCTAACGGAACGGTTCGCGCCGCGAACCGCTTCATTCTCCATTCAGCCCGATCCCCCGCGAGTCGCCCATGCCCAGTTCCTCTCCCGTCGTCGTGGTCACCGGGGCCGGGGCGGGCGCGGCGCGGGCGATCGCCGAGCGATTCGGCAAGGCCGGGTGGCGGGTTGGGTTGATCGCCCGGAGCGAGGCGCGGCTCGACGACGCGCGGTGGGCCATCGAAGCGTCCGGCGGCGAGGGCCTCGTCCTGCCGGCGGATGTCGCCGATTGCCAAGCCGTCTTCACGGCGCGCGACCGGGTGCTGGAACGCTGGGGGGTGATCGACGCCTGGGTGAACGCCGCCATGGCGACGGTGGTCTCGCCCGTTTCGGGCATGACCGCGGAGGAATATCGGCGCGTCACCGAGGTCACTTATCTGGGCTGCGTGCACGGGACCTTGGCGGCGCTGGACCCCATGCGGGCCAGGAACCAGGGCGCTATCGTGCAGGTGGGCTCGGCCCTGGCCTATCGGGCCATCCCGCTCCAGTCGGCCTATTGCGCGGCCAAGTTCGCCATCCGCGGCTTCACCGATTCCCTGCGCACCGAGCTGGGGCACGAGAAGTCGAAGATTACCCTGAGCATGCTGCAGATGCCGGGGATGAACACGCCCCAGTTCGACTGGGCGCGCAACAAGCTCGCCGACAAATACCAGCCGGTGGGCGGCGTGTTCGATCCGGGCGTGGCGGCCGACGCGGCGTGGCGCGCCGTCCACGAAGGTCCCCGCGAACTGTGGGTGGGCGGCAGCGCCATCGAGGCGATCCTCGGCCAACTTATCGCGCCCGGGCTCCTTGGTCGCTACATCGCCAAGACCGGTTGGACCGGCCAGGTCACCGACATCCCCGACCCTCATGCCCTGGACAATCTCTATGAACCCGCGCCCGGTCACCAGGGCGCGCGCGGCCGCTTCGGACGGGAGGCGAAGGCCAAGGCCGTCATTCTCGATCCGGCCAGGCTGCGCGCCGGCGTGGCCGCATCGGCGGTGCTGGCGGCCACGGCGGGGCTCGCGGCGCTGGGCCTGGGGCGTCGCCGCCGTTAACCGCGCGCTACAGCTCGCCCGCCGCCGCCATCGCCTTGATCCGGTCGGCCGTCCGTAGGGCAATGGCCTGGATGGTCAGGGACGGGTTCACGGCGCCGGTCGTCGGAAACACCGAACCGTCGCAAATCCACAGGTTGGGAATATCCCAGCTTCGGCAGTCGGCGTCGACCACGCTCGTCTCGCGGTCGAAGCCCATGCGGGCGGTGCCCGCCAGGTGGTTGGTGTCGTCGCCCTGCTCGAAGATGTCGGCCGCCCCGATCGCCTCGAGACTCATCCTCATCTGCGCCAGGGCGTGGGCGGTCAATTTCCTTTCGTTTTCGCCCCAGGCGTAGGTGATCCGCGCCACCCTCAATCCGTACTGATCGACTTCGTCGGCCAGGGTCACCCGGTTGTGCTCGTAAGGCAGCGCTTCGCCGACGATCTTCAAGCCGATCTGGTGGTTATAATTCATCATCTCGGCGCGCAGCCGCTCGCCCCACAGGCCGCGCGAGCCGGTCTGGATCGACGCCCATTCGATGGGCAGGGGCCCTTGGCCCAGCCAGATGTAGCCGCCGTGAAAATCCTTGCCGCGGTCCTCGTAGTTCCAGTGTTCGCTGATCGCCAGGGAGGGCGGCCCCTTGTACCAGCGGACCTCCTCCTCCATCCGCCCCCAGACGGCCTGATTGCCTTGCGTCATCAGGTATTTGCCGACCAGGCCCGAGCTGTTCGCAAGGCCGTGCGGATACCGCCCGTTGGCCGAATTGAGCAGCAGGCGCGGCGTCTCTATCGCGTAGCCGGCCACCACCACGTTGCGGGCGCGCTGGAAACGCCACGCGCCGGCGCGGTGGTAGCGGACCCCGGTCGCCAAGCCCGAAGGCCCGGTTTCGATGCATCCGACCATGGCTAGGTCGCGCACCTCCGCCCCCGCCGCCAGGGCGCGCGGAATCCACACGGTCAGCGCGCTCTGCTTGGCGTTGGTCGAGCAGCCGAAGCGGCAGAAGCCGCGATAGGCGCATGGTGGCGACTTGCCCCGGGGCGCCGACACCGTGGCCAGCGGGGTCGGCGTCCATTTGTAGCCCAGCGCCTCGCAGCCCCTGGCCAGCAGCAGCCCCGCGGCGTTGAGCTCATGGGCGCGGTAGGGGTAGGCGGGCCGCTTGGGGCCCCAGGGATAGCTGAGCGGCCCCGAGATGCTCAGGGCGCGTTCCGCCTTGGCGTAGTAGGCCCACATGTCGCGCCAATCGAGCGGCCAGTCGGCCCCGTAGCCCAGGGTCGTCCGCGATTTGAATCGGTCGGGGCGCATGCGCAGGGACACCATGGCGTAGTGAACGGTGCTGCCACCGACCGCCTTGCCGCTGTTCTTACCCCCCATCTGGATCGGATTCGCACCGTCGGTGACCCGCCGGTCTGTCCAGTAGAGCTTGGTCTGCTCGGTCTCGTCGGAGGCGAAGTCGTCGAGGGGCCGAAACCAGGCGCCGGCGTCGAAGGCGACCACGGAAAAGCCCAGTTCGGCCAAGCGCGCCGCCAGCGTCCCGCCGCCGGCCCCCGTCCCGACGATGGCGAAATCCACCGCCTCGTCCGGCGCATATTCGCGCATCGCGGTCCAGCCGCCGGAGCGGAAGACATCCGGGGCGCGGCCGCCGGTCGCGCGCGGCGCGGCGTCCCTATCGACCGACACGGCGGTTCTTCCGGTGCGCTTCGGCTTCCTGGCCGGGCGCCGCTTCGGCCGCTTCCCAGGGATCGCGCCGATCCAAGGCCATGCGGACATAGCCGCGTGGACTGGCCGGCCCGCCAAAGCCGATCTCGTTCCACGCCGTCGGATGGGCGTAGTAGGCGGCCGGGATATCGCCCAGAACGCGTTTGCCGAAGAACAGGTCGGACGGCATTCCATGCCACGTCGCGCCGGCCAGTTCGCCGCGCTGCGCCCGCGTCAGCAATGCATCCTCCTGGTCGGCCGCGAGTTCATGAAAAGCCTTACCGTGGGCGGCCCGCGCTTCGGCGTCGAGGGCGGCCAAGCCTATCCTCCACGCCTCGGGGTCGTGCGGCACCGGGCCGATGGTGAAGCCTTCCGTCGCGCCGTCATAGAGCTTGGCGTCGAGCAGCGCGGCGATGGGAACCGGCGGGCGGTCCGTCGGCTGGGGCAGGATCCGGTCGCAGAGCGCCTCGAGGGTCCGCCATTCCGCCGCCGTGAAAAAGCGCGGCTGACGGGGCGTCGCCAGCCGCCGGTCGATCACCCGGCGGGTCGCCTCGTTCCACGACGGGGTGCGCCGCTTGGCCAGCACGTCGTAGCCGGGGAAGCGGTCAGCCATCGGAAAGCTCCGCCATGAGGCCCAGGGCGGCCAGCCCGGCGATGGCCAGGGCGGTGAAGGCGGGCGGGGCGGGGAGGGGCGGCCCGTTCAACACGTTCTGGCTCCAGTTGCGCCAACCGCCCATGCCGCGCGATACGCCCCAGGCGTGAAAGCCGACACCGGCGAGGCCCAGGGCGGCGGTCAAGCGCAGCCACCAGCGGGTCAGCGGTCGCGGTTTTCGGGGCGTGCCCACCGCCGCCTTGGCGAGTAGGGCGGCGGCGACCGGGGGCGCGCTGACGGGGGCGAACATGAAGGGGTTGTGATAGGCGCCGCGGAAATGCAGCAAGCCGGCCTCGCCGACCGTGCCCGCAATGCCCGCCGAGGCCAGGGCCGCGACCACCCGCCCGGCCGCGACGCCCCCGATGCGCGGCGCCTCGCCCGGCGGCGCATCGCGCACCCGCTCGGCCAAAAAACCCATCAGGCCGGCCAAGGAAAGGGCCGCCGGCGCGCCGACAGGGGCCGAATAGAACAGGCTCAGCCACGGAAACCCGCCCGGCTTCTTGACGATGTTGTAGAGATGAAATCCCGTTCCAAGGAGGCCGGTCAGGCCGGCGGCGGCATAGGCCGCGTCGCGAAAGGCGCGCGAACCTCGCCGGTGATCGGTCAGGCCATGCGCGCTGACCGCCAGGGCCAGGGCCGACGCGGCGAGAGGCGCGAACATCGCCCTGTTGTGAAAGGAGCCTCGATAATGCTCGACGCCGCTGTCGGCGAGGACCGACGCGGCGAGCAGGCCGGCGGCAAGGTTCAACCGCCGAGCCGCGGGACCGGCGAGATCGGGGGCCTTTGGCTCGCGGGCGCGGCGCATCGGTCGGGTCCTGGTCGGCGTGACGCTCGTCTAACCGGGGAGGATTCCCGCCAGAACTTGCTTGAGGCTTTCCTTCAGAACGCCGCCCAAGTCCGGCTCCGAGGGCATCATGGTTATGAAGTTCTTGGCGTCCTTCAAGGTGATGTGCGGCGGCAGGGGCGGCGCGTCCGGATCGGTGTAGGCCTCGAGGATCACCGGCCGGTCGGCCGCCAGCGCCTCGTCCCAGGCCGCCCCGACCTTGTCGGGGTCATCGACAAAGATACCTTTCAGCCCCAAAAGTTCGGCGTATTTGTGATAGGGAAAATCGGGAATGCTCTGGGTGATTTCCGTCTTTCCCTCGCCGATTTCGACCCGTTCTTCCCAAGTCACCTGGTTCAGGTCCCGGTTGTTCAACACCAGCACGATGAAATTCGGCGTCGCCCATTCCCTCCAGTATTTGGCGACCGTAATCATCACGTTGAGGCCGTTCATCTGCATGGCGCCGTCGCCCATGAAGGCGATGACGGTGCGCTCCGGAAAGGCGAACTTGGCGGCCACCGCGTAGGGCGTCCCGGCCCCCAGCGAGGCGAGGCCGCCCGACAGGGAGCCTTTCATGCCGCGCCGCATCTTGATGTCGCGCGCGTACCAATTGGCGACCGTTCCCGAGTCGGCGGTGAGGATGCAGTTGTCCGGCAGGCGCGGCGACAGATCCCAGAACACGCGCTGCGGATTCAGCGGATCGGCGGTCGCCATGGCCCGTTCCTCGAGGGTCTTCCACCAGTCCGCGACCTCCTTCTCGATCTTCTCTCGCCAGGCGGTTTGCGGCTTTTGCTTGAGCATCGGCAGCAGGGCGCGCAGGGTTTTGGCACTGTCTCCCATAAGGTTGACCTCCATGGGATAGCGCAGGCTGAGCATCGCCCCATCGACATCGATCTGAACGCCGCGCGCCTCGCCCGGTTCGGGGAGAAACTCGCTGTAGGGAAAGCCGGAGCCGACCATTAGCAGGGTGTCGCAGCCCTTCATCATGTCCCAGCTCGGCTTGGTGCCCAGAAGGCCGATCGAGCCGGTCACGAAGGCCACGTCGTCGGGGACCGCCGCCTTGCCGAGCAGCGCCTTGGCGATGCCAGCGCCCAGCTTATCGGCCACGGCCAGCAGTTCGTCGGTCGCCGCCAAGGCGCCGGCCCCGGCCAGAATGGCCACCTTCTCGCCGGCGTTCAGGACGTCGGCGGCGCGCCGCAACGAGGCTTCGTCCGGCAGGCTCGCCGGACTGGCGTGGCCGATTCCGGTGTGGGTGTAGCCATGGCCGGTCGGCGGGTCCTTGTAGGGGAGAAGCTGCACATCGTTGGGCAGGATCACGCAGGTCACCGCCCGCTTGGCGTAGGCGATGCGCACGGCCCGGTCGATCAGTTGACGCGTCTGGGCGGGGACGCTGGCCATCATCACGAATTCGCCGGCCACGTCCTTGAACAGGTTCTGGAGGTCCACTTCCTGCTGGTAGCGCGCGCCCAGCGCGCTGCGCTGCTGCTGACCGATCAGGGCGACCACCGGCATATGGTCGGCCTTGGCGTCATAGAGGCCGTTCAGCAGGTGGATAGCGCCGGGGCCGGAGGTGGCGTAGCAAAGCCCCACCTCGCCAGTGAACTTGGCGTGCGCCGACGCCATGAAGGCGGCCATTTCTTCGTGGCGCACCTGCACATAATGCATGTAGTCCTGGGCTCTTTGCAGCGCCTCGTCCAGGCCGTTGACCCCGTCGCCGGGGTAGCCGTAGACGCGACTGATCCCCCATTCGGCAAGTCGTTTCCACACGAATTCGGCGACGTTCTGGGACATACCCGATCCTTGAAAATTCGGGCCCCTCGCAGCGGAACGCCCGGCCCGCCGCGAGGGTTGCTATCCAAGCCGGCGGCGGGGCGCATTTGTTGTGAAAGGCGCGAGTCATGCGCGAACAGATCCATTCTTCCCGGACCCATCCCCCCGTCGAATGCGTGCTGCGACGCGCTTCGATCACCGGAGAGGGACCGGTGTGGTGTGAGCGCGAGACGCGCCTCTATTGGGTGGATGTGCAGCAGCCGGCGCTTCATTGCTTTGATGCGGCCAGCGGCGAGGACCGCGAATGGGTCATGCCGGCCTGGATCGGGAGCTTTGCGCTCGGCGGGGGGTCGATGGCCGGCCACGCGATCGTCGCCCTGCGAACCGGGCTGCACGTGTTTGAATTCGCCACCGGCGCGATCACGCCGCTCGTTCCGTCGCCCTACGACAGCCGGCGGTTCCTGCTCAACGAGGGCAAATGCGACCGGGCCGGGCGCTTCTGGATCGGCGGCATGTATCATCCGCTGCCGCCCATCGTCGAAGGCCCCGGCGTCGCCGAGCAGGTGCCGCTCTACCGACTGGACGGCCGCGAACTGACGCCGGTGACCTCGCCGTTGTCGCTCTCCAACGGTCTGGCCTGGAGCCCGGACGACCGAGTCATGTATCACAGCGACACCAACCAGGGGACCGTCTTCGCCTGGGATTTCGACGCCGCCTCGGGCGCCATCGAAAATCGACGCGTCTTCATCAAATTCGACGAGAAGGGGCCAGACGGCGCGGCGGTCGACCGCGACGGCTTCTACTGGGTCGCCATGAACGGCGGCGGACGGCTTGTCCGCTGCGACCCGGTCGGGCGGATCGAGCGCGAAATCCCCATGCCGGTCCGCTATCCAACGATGTGCACGTTCGGCGGGCCAGACCTAAATATCCTTTATGTGACGTCGGCCACCTGGGCGCTGAGCGATCTAGAAAAGCCCCGCGATCCTCTGGCGGGAAGCCTCTTCGCCCTCGAGGCGCCGGTCGCCGGCTTCCCCACCAACCATTGGCTCGGCGCCAGTTGAGGGAGTTGGGCGGCCGGGCTGGCTCAATCCATGGCCGCGCGCGCCAGGGCTAGAAATCCGGCCACCGGCACGGTCTCGGCGCGGGCGCTGGGGTCGATTCCCGCCTGGGCGCAGAGCGCCTCGCCGTCCAGATCGCGCAGGCAGGCGCGCAGCATCTTGCGGCGCTGGCCGAAGGCGGCTTTGGCGATCCTCTGGAGAGAGGCGATGAGATCGTCGGGGGGGCGGGGGGCTCGCGGCGTGAGGCGGACGACGGCGGAGGCGACCTTGGGGGGCGGGGTGAAGGCGCCGGCCGGCAGGTCCATGACGACGCGCGCCTCGCACAGGGCCTGGGCCAGGACCGCCAGCCGGCCATAGTCGCCGCCGCCCGGCGCGGCGACGACGCGCTGGGCGACCTCCTTCTGGAACATCAGGGTCATGGCGGCGGGGCGGAAGGGGCCGGTAAGCCATTTGACCAGAAGGGGCGAGCCCACATTGTAAGGCAGGTTGGCGACCACTGCGGTCGGGGCGCCTGGAAGAGCGCTCTCGTCCACCCTCATGGCGTCGGCGTGCATGACGGTCAGGCGGCCGTCGGACGCCTCGGCGAGTTGGGCCAGGATCGGCATGAAGCGGCCGTCTTTTTCCACCGCGACGACCCTGGCGCCGGCTTCCAGCAGGGCGCGGGTCAGTCCGCCGGGACCGGGGCCTACCTCGATTACCGCCGTCTTTTCAAGCGGCCCCGCCAGCCGGACAATCTTGCGGCAGATGTTGAGGTCGAAGAGGAAGTGCTGGCCGAAACGCTTGTCGGCCCCGATCCCGGCGGCGGCGAGAACCTCGCGCAGAGGAGGCAAGTCACCCAGGATCATGCGCCCGCGCGGCGCGCGGCGATGGCGGCGGCGAGCCGCAGGGCGGCGATCAAGCTGTCTGGCCGGGCGACCCCCTGGCCGGCGATGTCGAAGCCCACCCCGTGGTCGGGTGAGGTGCGCACGACAGGCAGGCCGAGCGTCACATTCACCCCACCCCAGAAGTCCAGCATCTTCACCGGGATCAACGCCTGGTCGTGATAGAGACAGAGAACCGCGTCGTAGCTGGCGCGCGCCTTGGAATGGAACAGGCTGTCGGCGGGATGCGGCCCGGCGGCGTCCACGCCCGCCTGCCGAAGGGCGACGACGGCAGGTGCGATCACGGCGATTTCCTCGCCGCCCAGGGCGCCGCCTTCGCCGGCATGAGGATTGAGGCCGGCCACCGCCAGACGGGGTCGTTCGACGCCAAAATCGCGGGCGAGGGCGCGAGCGGTGACCAGTCCGGCGTTCACGATGAGTTCGGCGGTGAGGAGGGAGGGGACGCGCGCCAGAGGTTCATGAATGGTGACCAAGGCGACCCGCAGGTCGGCGGCGACCAGCATCATGACAGGGCCGCGCGCCGCTTCGCCACGGGGCGGCGGCGCGAGATCGCCCAGGAACTCCGTATGGCCGGGAAAGCGGAAACCGGCGGCATAGAGTGGGGCCTTGGCGATCGGCGCGGTGACCACGCCCGCGGCGGCGCCCGACAGGGCGAGGCCGGTGGCGACCTCGATCCAGCGGATAATCTGAGCGGCGGCCGCGCCGCTCGGCTGGCCGGCGACGGCCGCCTCGTCGAGTGGAATGTCGAGGATCGGAAGCGTGGTCTTGAAGACGGACGATGCTTGGGCCGGCGTATGTACGGCGCGAATCGCCACCGTCCCGCCCGCCGCCGCCAGGGCTCGCGCATCGCCGACGACCATGAAAGCGGGGCCGGTATGCCGCAGGGCGCGCCACGCCTTGACGATGATTTCCGGCCCGACGCCGGCCGGATCCCCCAGGCTGAGCGCTAACGAAGCGAGCGTCACCGCGTCTCGATGGTCGCCGAGTTTCTGAGGTCGCGAAGTTGCCGCTTGGCGATCATGGCCAGTTCCTGGCCGTAAAGGCGGTTGGCTATGTCGTCGTGTTTCAGTTGATCGGCGCCGCCCTGGCGTTTGCCGCACACGGCGATGAGGTGCAGCCCCGCGTCGGTGCGGATGGGGGCCGAAACCTGGCCCACCTGCAGGCTCTCGGCCGCTTCGCGGAAGGCTGGGGCCAGATCCTTGCTCTCGGCTTCACCCAGATCGCCGGAGACCACGCCGGGAACCTTCGCCGCTTCCGCCGCCATGTTGTCGCAGCCGTTCAGTCTGGGACGCAGGGCCTCGAGCTTGGCGCTGGCGCGGGCGACCTCTCCGGCGCTGGCGGTCTTGGGAAGCGCGATGGCCGCCTGTTTGAGATTGATGAGGGTGGTTGCGCCGCCGGCGCGCCGGTCGCGCAGATAGACGATGTAGACGCCATCCTTCACCGGAATCGCGGCCGACAGCTGGCCGGGGCGCAGGGAAGCCAAGGCTCGGTCGACTTCGGGAGGCATTTCGCCGGTGGAAATCCAGCCCACGGCGCCGCCGTTGGCCGCCGAGGGGGAACTGGAAAATTGCCGGGCCACCGCCGCGAACGGCGCGCCCTTCTGGAGCTGAGCGATCAACTGCGCGGCGCCCTGCTCGGCCGCCGCTTCGCCGCCGACCCGCCCGGCGTCGATGAACACCTCGCTGATGTCGTATTGCGGTTTGCCGCCTTCCGCTTCGAGGCGCTTTTGATAGGCCTTGATCTGGTCCTCGCCGATGGTCAGGCGCTGGCCGTAGCGGCCACGAATCCAGCCCCGCCAACTGATCTCGGCCCGCAGTTGGTCGCGGAAGGTCTGGGCGCCGACGCCCTCGGCGGCGAGCTGGGCCAGAAGCTGATCGGCGCTGGTGTTGTTGCTGCGCGCGATGTCGGCCAGTTCGTCGTCCACCTCCGCGTCGGAGGCGACCAGGTTGAATTTCTGGGTCTTCGCTTCGCGCGCCAGCTCCTGCATTTCAAGATGTTCGTCGATCAGCGAGCGCACCGCCTCGCGCTGAATGTCCGGCAGGTTCTGCTCGGTCGGCTGGATGCCCGATGTCACGATCAGCAGGCGCATCCGCTGGACGATGTCGTAGGTCGAGATGATCTCGTCGTTCACCGTGACCACCACCGCTTCGGACAGTCCCCGAGGGGACGCGGCGGGCGAGGCCGGCGCCCCGCCGAGAGTCGATGCCGCTGGTGGCGCGATCACCGGGCCTTGAGCCAGGGCGCCGGTTCCGGACGCGAGGGCGATCACGCCAAGGGCCGCGCCGCCCGCCCATCCGGCGGTCGCGATTTCACCAAGCCAACGCATCGTGGTTTTTCCGGTCCTCATCCATCGGCGCCGCCACCCCTTTTTAGCCATGGGCGGGCGCTCGTTCAGCGGCTGTAGCCTGAATTGCCCAATGTGGCGAGGTTTAGGCGAAGCACGACCGAGGTCGAAGGGCCCAGGGTCCCATTGAAGGTTTCGTCGTGGCGATAGAGAACCTCGAGGCGCACGCAGTCGTCGCGGTAGACGACGCCGAAGTCGCGCCGCCGCCACGCGCCTCCATCGACGATGGCGTAGGCGGTAACCCCCCAATGCTTGGTGGCGTAAGCTTCGCCGTGGATGTCGAGGGCGCTGACGGGGACGCCGGTGGGCGACTGCGCTTCACGCAGGTAGCTGATGTAGCCATTGGCGCGTTCGCCAGTGAAATCGACGCCCGATTCCAACCGGTTCAGGGCGAAAGTCTCCGAGTCTAGGCGCAGTCTCGAAAACAGGCTTACGCCCCGGATCGGCGTGGCCTCGAAGGCGAAGATATAGTCGGACAGGGCGGTCTGCAGGCCTGTCCGTTCGGGCACGGCTGGATCATCCTCCGCCCCGAACCTTCGGCCGACCAAAACGCTGCCACCGCGCCCGTCGGCCAGCAGCAGGGTGGCGCGGCCTCCCACCGTGACGCTTTGCCCGCCTTCGTAGAGGTCGTAGCCCGGCGAGCGGTTGGCGTCGAAGAGATTGGTTTCGTCGAATTCCCAGACTTGGCTGTCCTCGTTGGGGATCCGCGGGTCGAGGTGGGTGTTCGGCGCGATCGCGATTTGGGCCAGGGGTTCTAGCACCCAGGTCGCGGGGCCGGATTGCTTGATCAGCGGGTAGCTGACATTGGCTCCGAGGATGCCGAAGCCTCGGATGATCGTCGCATTGGACGGCCCCGGAGCGAGGTCGGAAACATTGTAGACGTCGGCGCGCGCCTGGGCGAAAGGCTGCACGCGCAAGCCGTTGGCGAAGGTCAAGGTGCGCTGCCAGTCGGCCCCCAGGGTCGCCCGCCGGCTGTCCAGGCCCGGAATGGTCGCGACCCCGGGCAACCCGGTGTCGGCGGGCGCCTGGGCGCGGGTCAAAACCACGGCGCTGCCGTCGATGCGCAGCCGTCCCCCGAGAATGTCCTGGGCGGGTTCGTAGCGCCCCTCGATCAGCGGCGCCACCGTGGGAAAGGTGCTCTGATCGTCGCCCGGCGTGGTGGCGGTCGGGGCGCGCAGCCCCTGCACGCTGATGGCGGCGACCGACAGATAGGAAAGCTGGTCCTGGCGGACCGCATAGATCTGCGAGATTAAGCGCTGGTCGTCGGCGGCATAGAGGCCGCGGTCCATCTGGCCCTGACTGGTGAAGACGTTCCCGATGGAATATTTGTCGAAGATAAGTTTGTCCGATGCCCGCTCCGCAGTGAATCCCCATTGCCAGTTGGGGTCGAATTGGAACACGCCGCTGCCTAGAATGTAACTGCGCGAAGTGAGTGGACCGAATTTTACACCCCCGGAAGTGAAGTCACGGTCATAGGTGTAGCCGGCGCGGATATCGAGTACGCCAGAATAAAATCTCTTGCGATAATCGATGTTCAAGAAGGGATTTACCTTCGTGTTTATCTGCGGTGTCAAAGTGATGTCCTGCGATGGAGAAATTACCTGGTAATAAGGTTGTTGATAACTGATCCCGCGCTCTCCAGAGACGGTGACCACCGGCAACAGAAAACCCGACTTGCGCGTCGCCGTGGGATCGGCCGCCCAGAATACGGGCAGCAA
This sequence comes from Caulobacteraceae bacterium, assembly GCA_051002715.1. GTDB lineage: Bacteria > Pseudomonadota > Alphaproteobacteria > Caulobacterales > Caulobacteraceae > Acaudatibacter. The sequence continues at coordinate 5,598 of JBPCMA010000130.1, read as the reverse complement.
GAGCACGCCCATGCCCTTCACCTGGATGACCGCGTGCTGAAAATAGATAGTCTGGCGCTTGTGATCCTCGATGACCTTGCGCGCCTTTATCGACCACGTCGGCGCGGCGCCTTTGTTTGTGGCGCACACCGCGCACGGGGTGTAGATCGCCCGGTCGAGTTCGGTCACCTGGGCGCTTTGACGCCGGACACTGGCGGCGGCGATCTTCACATCGTTCTGAAGACGGGTGGAAAAGCCGAGCGCCACGCCCTCGCTCATGTCCTTGTCCAGGGTGATCGCCTCGGCGAACTGCGACGTGCCGTCGGGATTGAGGATCGTCACATGCCCCCGCGCGGTGACGACGCCGGTCTTGCTGTCATAGGTCACCTGGTCGCCGCGCAGGACGCGGCCTTTGTAGCGAGCTTCCACCGACCCTTGAGCGGTAAAAAGATGCTTGGCGTCGTCCTGGACCAGCTGATCCGCCTCGAGATAGAAGCCGCCTCCTTTCAGCCCGTCGTCGGGCGGCGCGGCGACGGGAGCGGCCGGCGGCGTGGCGATCGCGGCGGGACCCATGGATTGGGCGCTGGCGACGCCGGCGAGGCCCGCCAAGGCCGCCACACCGACGGCGCAACCCGCTCTGGCCAAGGCCGCCGCCGGCCGCGCCGCCCTCGTCACCGGCGGACCGTTCCGCGCCGTTCTCGTCGCCCCGCGCTCTCGGGTCATCCGTCCTCGGTGTAACAAAGCAGCGTGATCCCAGACAAAATCGCCAGAATCGGCGGCGCCCAGGCCGCCACGAACGGCGGTATCACTTCGGTGGCGCCCAGCGCGCCGCAAAATTCACTCAGGAAAAAGACCACGAATCCTAATCCCACGCCCGTTCCCGCCAGGGCGGCCAGATCGCCCAGGCGCATCAGGCGCAGGGAGAAGGCAGCCGCCAGGATCGACATAGCCGAGAACAGCAGTGGCGTCGCCAGAAGCTGCTGCAGGCGAAGCCGGTATCCCGCCGCCGAATAGCCCGCCAACTCCGCCGATCGAATGGCGGCCGGCAGGCTCCAGAAGGCGACCGCGCCTGGCGAAGCGAAGCGCTCCATGGCGGTGCGCCGATCCAGGCTGGAGGGGACGGAAAGCTGTTCGGAGCGCACCGATTGGGCCCCGGGCATCGCCTCGCGCACGTCGGTGAGCCGCCAGAACCCAGGCATCAGGTGCGCCTCGGTCGCCTCGATGCGGCGAGAGAAATCGAGCGCGCCGGTCGGGCCGATGTTTTGCACGAACAATGACACGCCCTTGAGGCGCACGGTTTGCCTGTCGATGTCGTGAGCCTTGGCATGAATGACGATCTGATCGCGGTCATCTCCCTGGCGCAGCCAGACGTCGCCGCGCGCGCTTGGCGCCCTGCCGTCGGTCAGCGCGGTGCGCTCATCGTCGAAACGGGCGCCGAGGGCGGCCGCGACGGGGTTGAGCACGGCGACGGTGAGCACGCCGATGGCGAACGAAACGGCGGCGGCGGGAAAAATGAACCGCCAGGCCGAAACGCCGGCGGCCCGCATGGCGACCAGTTCGCTGCGCCGGTTCAGAGCGACGAAGGCGCCCATGGCGCCGAACAGGAAGACGAACGGCAGGAGCAGCAGAATAACCGATGGCGATTTCAGCAACATCAGGCCCAAAAGTTCAACGAAGGTGAGATCGACTCGGCCGCCCACCGTGCGCGAGAGTTCCACGAAGTCGATCAACATGATCACCGAGGCGATCACCGCCAGAGCCGCGCCGACGCCCATCAGGGTGCGCGTCAGGACGTAGAATTCCAAGCGAGCGGTCGGCCGTTTCACGCCGGGTGACCCAGGCGCCAAGGGGCCAATTCGGCGCTTGCGGCCACTGGCCTCGCCCGGCGGCTGAACAGCACCATGGCCGCGACAGTCCCCGCCCCAATGGGGATGGCGTACTGCAGAACATTGAGGGCCGGCGCGGCGCCCGCCGCCGCCTGGACGGCAAACCCCAGGGTGCGCACGACCAGGGCCTGGGCGGCCGCCGCTGACATGCGCGCGCCGTAGCCCAGCCGGCTGAACGCCCCGCCGATCACCGCCGCCAGCGCCATCAACACGAAGGCGACGTTGTAGAGCGGCCCGGCGAGGCGTGAATGGCCCTCGGCGAGCATCTTGGCGAGGTTGGCCCGTTCCCACGCCCGACGCATATCGGGGAAAAACAGCTCGTGAAGATAGCGGTCGGAGAGCTTGTAGCGAACCTGCCGCTCCAGCCCGATGAGAGGGCGAAGGTCGAAAACGTATTCGTCGAACGACAGATAGTTGAGTACACCCGCGGTGGTGAACTCCTGATTGGCCCCTTGCCGCATGACCAGGACCGGGCCGCCGCCGCGCCGTTCCAGGCGCCCCTCGCGCGCGGTGATAGTGATGTCGCGGCCCCGCCCGTCGTCGCGGTCGATGAATAGGTTATGCAAGGCCCCGTCGTCGTCGATCGACTGGGCGTAGACCGTCAGGCCGGCCGCCGGATGGGTGAAGCGGCCGGGTTTGACCATGGTCGCCACCAAGTCCGCCCGCACCGAATCCAGGGTCACCCGAAGGGCCCGGTAGCAGAGGGGTTGTATCCACAGGGTCAGGACCAGGGAGAGCAGGGTCAGCCACCCGGCCAGCCAGAGCGCCGGCGCGATCACCCGCCAGCGGCTCATGCCGCCGGAAAAGCAGATGACGATCTCCTGTTCGGAATGCAGGCGATTCATCGCCACTAGGGTGGCGACCAACGCCGCCACCGGCAGGATGATCACCACCAGTTGCGGCATGGCCAGCAGCGTGATCTTGGCGAAAACCCAGGGGCTCTGCCGCTGATCGATCAGGATATCGAGCCCCGAGAGAAGTTGGCTCAGCACCGCCACCGCCGAAAGCGCCGCCGTCGCCAGGAGTGTCGGGCCCAGCAGCTGGCGAAACAGATAGCGTTCGATCAGGCGCATGAAGCGGCGGCAAGGCTCATTCGAGCGTGAGGCGGGCCCCGTGGCCGGGCCGCGCCTTTGTAAACACGGCCTTTGCTCGGAAACAACCGGCGGACCCTAGGCCCGGAGTGGCGCCTCGCCGTCTGCGACGACCCCGAACACCTGGGCGAAGGCCGCCCGCAACGCCGCGTCCACGCTTGGAAGGGACGCGGCGATTCCCAGATCCGCCAGGCTGGTCACCCCGTGATCGGTGACGCCGCACGGAACGATGCCGTCGAAATGGGTCAGGTCGGGCGACACATTCACGGCGATCCCATGAAAACTGACCCACCGGCGCAGCTTCACGCCGATGGCGACGATCTTGTCTTCGCGAGGCGGGGCGCCGTGCTCCCCGCGCGCCACCCACACCCCGACCCGTCCGCATCTTGTCTCACCAGCCACGCCGAACATCGCAAGGGCGGTGATGACCCAGGCTTCCAGGGCGGCGACGAAGGCCCGCGCGTCGCGGCCGCGCGCGCGCAGGTCGAGCATGACGTAGGCGACCCGCTGGCCGGGGCCATGATAGTTGAACTGGCCGCCCCGCCCGCTCTGAAAGACCGGAAAGCGATCCGGGGCGAGCAGGTCGGCCGCCTTGGCCGACACGCCGGCGGTGTAGAGGGCGGGGTGTTCCAGCAGCCAGACCAGTTCGCCGGCCTCGCCGTCGGCGATGGCTGCGGCCCGCGCCTCCATGGCAGCCACCGCCTCCGGGTAGGGAACCGGGCGGTGCGACAGAGCCCAGCCGACCGGCCGAGCGTCGCCGCGCATGAAGGTGGTGAGCGTCATCGGCGCAATGTAGGCGCGGCGCCCTTCCCAAGTCGAAGCCCATTTGCTACGCCCCGCCCCCTGACGCCTCTCGTCGCGGTCGTGGCGGAATTGGTAGACGCGCAGCGTTGAGGTCGCTGTGGGGTAACTCCCGTGGAAGTTCGAGTCTTCTCGACCGCACCATTATCCTCGTCTAACGGGCTGATTCCAAAATGGAAATTTAAAAAAAGCCACGCCATGAACGTCGAAGAAATCCGCGCCATCATACGCGATAAAATGGAGGCCCAATTTTATAGTAAGCCGGGTGCGACTCTCCTGAGTGGCGCCGAGACGTTGAAACCCGGCCACCTTTACATCATGGGAATAAATCCGGGAGGTGATCCCCAGAAGATTACACAGCCAATCATGGACTTTACCGCTTCCCCGCCAAACACGAGTGCTTACACGCACGAGTGTTGGCAAAAGAAATGCACCGAACCACAACCCTGTAGTCACATAGGCCCGGACGGGCGAACCCGGTCCGAATTTCTTGTTTGGCACCAGCGGAATATTATCTCTCTGGCTGACGCCTGCCACTCGGAACCCGCGCATTTGTTCTCGGCTAACGCGATTTTTGCTCGATCGTGCAGTCTTTCATCATTGCGGGCACAGACAGGGTTCGGCGCCCGTCATTGGTGGAAGGCTTGCTGGCCTGTTCATCAAGTATTCTTGTCCGTCGTTCGGCCTCGGTTGATCGTGACGTTAGGATATGGAGAGCACTCTAGCGCGTTTGGGTTGCTTCGCTCCATAGCCGGAACACCGCATCCAACGAAAATTATCGCAGATCGTGAGCCGGGTGGCTTGTCATTTCCCGCCAGAATTCCAATCGGAGAAGGAGAGTTTCTAAAAACGGTGGTCGTCGGCATTCCACATCCAAGTCGCGCCGCTCCAAGCGAAGATCTCTTGCATTTTATTGCGGCCTTTGCATGCGCTTAAGGTTCACGCCATCAACTTCGCGTCTGGAAAGCATCTTCAAGCCCCAATGGTCGAGCCAAAAACCGGAAGCCGGTCACTCACGCAGGGAAAACCACTATAGTGTTGTGTAAAATTATGGGGGAGTAGCTGCATTAAATCAGATGGTTACCTAAAAAAGTGATTTTGTCGGCAACCTCCAGGTTCCCTTCGACCGCATCAATCCACCGAGCTCGCCTCGCCCCCAGGCCGCCGTCATGCTAGATCGCCCGCCATGATCCCCAACCACGGACCGACGATGGATTTCGGCCTCGGCGAAACCGCCGACGCCATCCGCGAGACCACCACGCGCTTCGCCGCCGACCGCATCGCCCCCCTCGCCGCCGAGATCGACGCCTCCAACGCCTTTCCCCGCCAGTTGTGGCCGGAAATGGGCGCGCTCGGCCTGCACGGCATCACCGTGGAGGAGGAGTTCGGCGGCCTGGGCCTTGGCTATCTGGAGCATGTGGTGGCCATGGAGGAGGTATCCCGCGCCTCCGCCTCGGTGGGGCTTTCCTACGGCGCCCACTCGAACCTGTGCGTCAATCAGATTCGTCGCTGGGGCTCGGATGAGCAGAAGCGCCGCTATCTGCCGAAGTTGATCAGCGGCGAACACGTCGGCGCCCTGGCCATGAGCGAGGCGGGAGCCGGCTCGGACGTCATCTCCATGCAACTGCGCGCCGACCGCCGCGGCGACAGCTATGTATTAAACGGGGCCAAGTTCTGGATCACCAACGCCCCACATGCCGACGTGGTGGTGGTCTACGCCAAGACCGACCTGGAAAACGCCAGCCGGGGCGTCACCGCCTTCATCGTCGAGAAGGATTTCGCCGGATTTTCCTGCTCCAAGAAACTCGACAAGATCGGCATGCGCGGCTCCGACACCGGCG
>JBPCMA010000129.1:0-2651 GCA_051002715.1 Caulobacteraceae bacterium | reverse complement strand
CCTGGCCGACCAGCCTCGGCAAGACCCACGTCCCACCCGAATCGGGGATGAGGCCGATGGCCGAGAAGCTCTGGATGAATTTGGCCGAGCGGGCCGCCAGGACCAGGTCGCAGGCCAGGGCGATATTGGCCCCCGCGCCGGCCGCCACCCCGTTCACCGCGCAGACCACCGGCATGGGCAGGGCGACCAGGCGGCGGATCAGCGGGTTGTAGCGTTCCTCCAGCGCCTCGCCCAGATCGGCCCCCGCCGCCACGGCCGGATCGGCCAGGTCCTGGCCGGCGCAGAAACCGCGCCCCGCTCCGGTCAGCAGCAGCACCCGCGCCCCCTCCGCCTCGACGCGGGAAAGCGCCTCGTCCACCTCGGCGTGCATCTGAACGGTAAAGCTGTTCAGCCGGTCGGGCCGGTTCAGGGTCAGGCGGGCCACGCCGTCGGCCAGATCGAAGGCGATGGTGGTAAAGCTCATGCGCCGCCTTCCCTCGATTGATTGGCCGCTCGGCCCGTCTATCCTATATCTAGGGCGCCGCGCCAACGCGAGCCGCCCCGGGACGCCGATGTACACCACCGAACTTCAGAAATTCGACACGAGCGCGGCCGGTGTCCAGCCCCTCGCCGCCGAGGAACCGGCGGACTTGGTCGAAGCCTTCGAGGCGCGCGTCGCGGCCGACGCGTTCATCGAACCCAAGGACTGGATGCCGCAGGCCTATCGCAAGACCCTGGTGCGCCAGATCTCCCAGCACGCCCATTCGGAGATCGTCGGCATGTTGCCGGAGGGCAACTGGATCACCCGCGCCCCCAGCCTGCGCCGCAAGGCCATCTTGCTCGCCAAGGTGCAGGACGAGGGCGGCCACGGCCTCTACCTCTACTGCGCCGCCGAGACCCTGGGGACGTCGCGGCGCGAGATGATCGAGGCCCTGCATTGCGGCAAGGCCAAATACTCCACCATTTTCAACTACCCCAGCCTCACCTGGGCCGACATCGGGGCGATCGGCTGGCTGGTCGACGGGGCGGCGATCATGAACCAAGTGCCGCTGCAACGGACCTCCTACGGCCCCTACGCGCGGGCCATGGTGCGCATCTGCAAGGAGGAGAGTTTCCATCAGCGCCAGGGCTTCGAGCTGACCATGGCCATGGCGGCCGGCACGCCGGCGCAGAAGCGCATGGCCCAGGACGCCCTCGACCGCTGGTGGTGGCCGTCGCTGATGATGTTCGGGCCGCCCGACGACAACTCGCCCAACACCGCCCAGTCCATGCGCTGGCGAATCAAGCGCGACACCAACGACGCCCTGCGCCAGAAGTTCGTCGACGTGACCGTGCCCCAGGCCGAGGCGATCGGCCTCACCGTTCCCGACCCCGACCTGAAGTGGAACGCAGCCAAGGACGGCTACGACTTCGGGGCCATCGACTGGGAGGAGTTCTACGCCGTGGTGCGCGGCGAAGGCCCGGTGGCCAAGGAGCGGATGGCCGCCCGCGTCGCCGCCTGGGAGGACGGGGCCTGGGTGCGCGACGCCGCCACCGCCCACGCCGACAAGCGCGCCCGGCCCGCCGCCCAGGCCGCCTGATGGGCGAGGCGCCGCGTGACTGGCCGCTGTGGGAAGTGTTCGTGCGCTCGCGCGGCGGCCTTTCCCACAAGCATGTGGGCAGTGTCCACGCCGCCGACGCCGAACTGGCCCTGGAGGGCGCCCGCGATGTCTACACCCGCCGCATGGAGGGGGTGAGCCTGTGGGTCGTCCCCTCGGCCGCCATCACCGCCTCCGACCCCGCCGACGCCGGCCCCCTCTTCGAGCCCGCCGAGGACAAGGTCTATCGCCACCCGACCTTCTACAAGATCCCCGATGCGATCAAGCATATGTAGGATTCACGCCGCCGCTCGTTCTTCTCTCCTCCCCCCTTGGGGGAGGGGAACCGCGAAGCGGTGGAGGGGGCTCCAGCGCGCGCCGACGTTTGTGGCCGGACAAGCCCCCATCCCCGGCTTCGCCGGGACTTCCCCCAGGGGGGAAGAGAGCGCCCCATGACCCCCGACCGCGAAGCCCTCTTCCGTTACGCCCTCCGCCTGGGCGACGACAGCCTGGTGCTGGGCCAGCGGCTGGGCGAATGGTGCGGCAAGGCGCCGTTGCTGGAGATCGACCTGGCCCTGGCCAACCTGGGCCTCGACCTGATCGGCCAGGCGACCCATTTCCTGGGTTACGCCGGCGAGGTGGAAGGGGCCGGGCGCGACGGCGACCAGCTGGCCTTCCATCGCGACGTGCTGGACTTCGAGAGCTGCCTGCTGGTCGAACAGCCGAACGGCGATTTCGCCCGCACCATCGCCCGCCAGTTCCTGTTCTCGGCGTGGCGCGAGCCGCTGTTCGAGGAGCTGTGCGGCTCGGCCGACGCCACCTTGGCCGGCGTGGCGAAAAAGGCGGTGAAGGAGACCGCCTATCATGTCCGGTTCGCCGCCGAATGGATGGTCCGCCTGGGTGATGGAACCGAGGAGAGCCGCCGGCGGATGACGGACGGCCTCGACTGGTGCTGGCGCTTCGTCGACGAATTGTTCGAGGTCGACGCGGTGACGCAGAGCCTCGTCGCCGCCGACGTGGCGCCCGACCCGGCCGCCCTGCGCGCCCCCTTCGACGAGCGCCTCGAGGCCGTGTTGGCGCAGGCCGGACTGGAGC
>JBPCMA010000128.1:0-3776 GCA_051002715.1 Caulobacteraceae bacterium | reverse complement strand
CGCGCCTCGGCGGCCCCGTTCCCGCGCCAGGCGCCGCCCGAGACGATCCGGGCGGCGGCCCAGCCGATCGAACGGGGCCGCCTTCGTCGGCTGGCTTCGGGGCGAGCGGCCCTGGAAGGCCGGCTGGACCTCCATGGCCTGAACCAGGACCGCGCGCGCGGCGCCTTGACCGCCTTCGTCCTGCGCGGCCACGCCGAAGGTCGGCGGGCCATCCTCGTCATCACCGGCAAGGGCGCCTCGGGCGACGGGGTTCTACGCCGCCGCGTGCCCGAATGGCTGGCCGAACCGCCGCTGCGCGCCCTCGTCGGAGGCTTGACGGCGGCTCACCGCCGCCACGGCGGCGCCGGGGCGCTCTATGTGACGCTGAAGAGGCGACCGCCCGGATAGGGGGACGGGCTCAAAACCCGTTCGCCGCCGCCAGCGCCCGCAGCGAGGCCTGGGGACGGGGCCCGTAGTGCGAGATCACCTCGGCGGCGGCCAGCGAGCCCAGGCGCGCGCAAGCTTCCAGCGGCTTGCCGGCGGCGAAGGCGACGAGGAATCCCGCCGCGTACTGATCGCCCGCCCCGGTGGTGTCGACGACGCGCTCCACCGGGAAGGCCGCCACGACGTGGCGCTCGCCGCCGGCCAGAACGATCGAGCCCTTGGCCGAGCGGGTGACCGCGGCGATCTCGACCTTGCCGGCGACGGCGACCGAGGCGGCCTCGAAGTCGGCGGTCTCGAACAGGCTTAGAAGCTCCGCCTCGTTGGCGAACAGGATGTCGACCTGGCCCTCTATGAAACCCAGCAGGGCCTCGCGGTGGCGCTCGACCACGAAGGCGTCGGAGAGGGTGAGGGCGATCGGCCGTCCCGCCCCCCGCGCCAGGGCGGCGGCCTTGGCGAAGGCCCGCCGCGCCCGCGGCGGATCGAACAGATAGCCTTCCAGGTAGGTGACCTTCTCCGCCTGGAGGGTCGCTGGGGCCACGTCGTCGGCGGTGAGCGCCACCGCCGCGCCCAGGAAGGTGCACATGGTCCGCTCGCCGTCGGCGGTTACGTTAACGAGGCAGCGGCCGGTGGCCGCGCCGCCGGTCAGGGGCGCGGTGTCGAAGCTCGCCCCGATCGCCGCCAGGTCGCGGGCGAAGACGCCCCCCACCGCGTCGTCGGCCACCTTGCCGACAAAGGCCGCCTTGGCGCCCAGGCTGGCCGCCCCGGCCACGGTGTTGGCGGCCGAGCCGCCCGAGGTCTCGACGCCCGGCGCCATGCGGCCGTGGAGTTGGCGCGCCCGCGCCTCGTCGATCAGCGCCATCGAGCCCTTGGCCAGGCCCTCCCGCGCCAGGAAGGCCTCGTCGGCGACGGAGATCACATCGACGATGGCATTGCCGATGGCGGCGATGTCGTGGCGGGCGGTCATCGGCGGTCCTTGGGTTGGTTGAAGGCGGCGGCCTACGTCGTTCAGCCGCCCATGAACAGCTCCCGCGACGGGCAGAGATCGGCCACAAGGCAAACCGCGCACTTCGGCTTGCGGGCCACGCAGACATAACGGCCGTGCAGAATCAGCCAGTGATGAGCGCGGGTGAGGCGCGCCGGCGGGACGACGCGCATCAGGTCGGCCTCGACCTCGCCGGGGGTCTTGCCGGCCGAGAGCCCGAGGCGGTGGGCGACGCGGAAGACGTGGGTGTCGACGGCGATGGCGCCTTCCGCGCCCAGTTCGTTGAGGACCACGCTGGCGGTCTTGCGGCCGACGCCGGGCAGGGTTTGGAGCGCCTCGCGGTCGGGCGGAACCTCGCCGCCGTGGCGCTCGATCAGCAGGCGCGAGAGGGCGACCACGTTGCGCGCCTTGGTGCGGTAAAGGCCGATGGAGGCGATGAAGGGCGTCAGGCCCGCCTCCCCCAGCGCCACCATCGCGCCCGGCGTGTCGGCTACCTTGTAGAGGCGCTCCGTGGCCTTGTTCACCGACACGTCGGTGGCCTGGGCCGACAACACCACCGAGACCAGCAGGGTGAACGGCGAAGCGTAGGCCAGCTCGGCGCGCGGGTCGGGGGCGGCGGCGGCGAAGCGGTCGAAGATCTCACCGATCCGGCGACGCTCGGGAGGCGAGAGTCTTTTGGCCATGAAGGCAAGCATGGCGACCTTTGGGCATCTCGCCAAGCGGCTTGCGGGCGCCTATGATGGACCCGCCATGGATGGCCCCCTCTTCATGGACGCGGTGATCACTCCCAACCGCTCGCTGAGCGCGCGCGGCCTGGTGACCCTGATCCTTGTCATGACCGCCCTGGACGCCGCCCTGGCCACCCTTTTCGTGGCCGTGGGGGCGGCCCCGATCCCGATTTTCATCGGGGTGGGCCTGATCGCCGCTGTGGCCGCCTTGGTGGCCAGCCACCGCGCCGCGGCGCGGCGCGAACGCATCCAGGTCACCGCCGCCGAGGTCAGGGTGACGATGGAATCGCGGCGCGGCGCCCAGACCGTCTGGACCTCGCCGACCGCCTTCACCCGCGTTCTTCTGGCCGGCGCGGACGACGACGACGAGGGCCGCCTCCACCTGCGCCTCTCCGACCGCGAACTGGCGGTCGCCCGCGCCCTGAGCCGCCGCGAGCGCCGCGCCTTCGCGACGGCGCTGGAGCGCGCGATTACGCGGGCGCGGTCGGGGCGGTTTTGAGGGACTCGTTTGGCAAAGCGTAGAGAAAAAGGGCGGGCTGGAAGCCCGCGCTACGGGTGAGGTGTGTTCGGAATCGGTCATTGCCCCGGTTGATCAAAGCGCGGGCTTCCAGCCCGCCGCCCCCTACAAAATAAACCGCGACAAATCCGTGTTCTTGGCAAGTTCGCCGATGCGGTCGCGCACATAATCGGCGTCGACGGCGAGGGTCTGGCCGGCGTGGCCCTCGGCGGCGAAGCTGATTTCCTCGACCACCTTTTCCAACACCGTCTGAAGGCGACGCGCGCCGATGTTCTCCAGGGCGCCGTTGACCGTCTCGGCGGCGTCCGCCAGGGCGTCGAGGGCGTCGTCGGTGAAGGTCAGGGTGACGCCCTCGGTGGCCAGCAGCGCCTGGTGCTGGCGGATCAGGTTGGCTTCGGGCTCGGTCAGGATGCGGCGCAGGTCGTCGCGGGTGAGCGCCTTCAGCTCGACCCGGATCGGCAGGCGCCCCTGCAGTTCGGGCAGCAGGTCCGAGGGCTTGGCGACGTGGAAGGCGCCCGAGGCGATGAAGAGGATGTGGTCGGTCTTCACCGGGCCGTATTTGGTCGAGACGGTGGTTCCCTCGATCAGCGGCAGCAGGTCGCGCTGCACCCCCTCGCGGGAGATGTCGGCCCCGGCGCGCTCGGCCCGCGAGGCGACCTTGTCGATCTCGTCGATGAAGACGATGCCGGAATTCTCGGCCAGTTCCAGGGCCTCGGCGGTCAGAGCGTCGGAATCGAGCAGCTTGTCGCTCTCCTCGGCGATCAGCGGCGCCCAGGCGGCGGCTACCGTGGTCTTGTGGCTCTTGGTGCGGCCGCCGAAGGCCTTGCCCATGATCTCCGAGAGGTTGAGCATGCCCACCGAGGTCCCAGGCTGGCCGGGGATATCGAAGCCCTGCAGGGGCGAGGCGGTGTCGGTCAGGGTGAGCTCGACCTCCTTGTCGTCCAATTCGCCGGCGCGCAGTTTCTTGCGAAAGGCGTCGCGGGTGGGTGGCCCTCCGCCGGTGCCCACCAGGGCGTCCAGGATGCGCTCCTCTGCGGCTTGGTCGGCCTTGGCCTTGACGGAGGCGCGGCGGCGGTCGCGGACCATGGCCAGGGCGCTCTCGACCAGGTCGCGGACGATCTGATCC
>JBPCMA010000127.1:0-2678 GCA_051002715.1 Caulobacteraceae bacterium | reverse complement strand
GTCCCGGCGTAGTAGCCCTCGCCGCCCACGCCGCCGGCCCCGCCGGCGATCGCGCCGCGGTTGACGATGCCGCCGCCTTGCGGGGTGACGCCGGACCCGCCGCCGCCGCCGGTCCCGCCGGAGTCGTCGCGACCGTACGCCCCGACAATGCCGACCCCGCCAGCGATCGTCGCGCCGTGCGCGTTGGTCAGCCGCCCGGCCCCGGCGAAATCGACGCCCGTCGCGCCGTAATCGCCGGCCGTGACGCGCCCATGATTGAACACCTCGGCGTTCGACACCGACAGCCCCGCGCCGTCGATCTCGCCGCTCGCCGCGATCCGCACGGCGGAATAGGTCGCCGACAGGGTGTAGCCGGCCGCATAGGTTCCGGTGATGTGCTTGGTGGTCATGGGGATCCCTCGCGCCTAGGCGTTTCGTTCGGCCATGCCGTCGTCCGCCTCCCCGCGGCCCTTGTCAAACGCTTCCGCCAGCGCCGCCGCGACTTCGGCCGACACCGCGTCCCAGTCCCTGGGGGCCGGGGGGCGGAAGAGGCGGGCGGTGGGATACCACGGGGTGTCGGGGCGGCCTTCCAGCCAGCGCCAGTCGCTGGTGAAGGGGAGCATGATGAACACCGGCCGGCCCATCGCCCCGGCCAGGTGGCCGATGGCGGTGTCCACCGTGACCACCAGGTCCAGGCCCTCGATGATCGCCATGGAGTCGGCGAAATCGTCGATCTCCGGCCCCAGGTTGATCAGCGGCGCGCGGCCGAAATATCCCGACACCTGGGCCTGCGGCGGCCCTTTTTGCAGCGATACGAAGGTGACGCCCGCCAGGTCGGTGAGGGCGCCCAGCCCGGCCAGGGCCACCGAGCGGTTGCGGTCGTTCTTATGGGTCGGGCGGCCGGCCCACACCAGGCCGACCCGGCGATGGCCGGGCGCGGCCAGCATGTCCAGGCGCGCCTTCCACGCCGCCGCCTTGCCCGGATCGGCGCGCAGATAGGGGATGTCGGCCGGGACGGTGTTCAGCCGCGTGCCGTGCAGGCGGGGCAGGCCGCTGAGCGGCAGGAAGGCGGCGGCGGCCGGAGCGGCCTCCCAGCGGTCGAACATCGAGGCGATGCCGGGAAGCTGGCCGATCAGGGGCTGCAGCTCCTGGCTGCACGCCACCACCAGCTCGCCGCAGCGCTCGGCGGCCCACGGGATGTAGCGGCAGAACTGGATGCCGTCGCCGAAGCCCTGGTCGGCGATCAGCATCAGCCGACCGTCCTTCAGGGGCTTGCCGTCCCATTGCGGGATGTCTTTCTTGGGCATCAGGCTGGGGACGCCCGGCATGCGGAAGCGCCACTCGTATTCCTCCCAGCCGCGGGCCAGTTCGCCGCGCAGTAGCAGGGCCTCGGCGAGGCCGAAATGGGCGCCGGGCAGATTGTTGTTGATGGCCAGGGCTCGTTCGGCGCAGATCACCGCCTCGGCCGATTCGCCACGTTCGTAATGCAGCACCGACAGGTTGGCCTGGCAGATCGGATCGGCCGGATCGCCCGCCGCCGCCCGCCGCCCCGCCTCCAGCGCCTCGTCGTAGCGGCCGAGGGTGCGATAGACCTCGCACAGGTTGCGCAGATAGTAGGGCTTGGCCGGCCCCAGGGTGAGCGAGCGCTCCATCAGGGCCGCGCCCTCCGCCGTCAGACCCTTGCGGATCGCCACCACCCCCTTGAAGTGGGTGGCTTCGGCGTCGCCCGGGTTCGCCGTGAGCAGCCGGTCGAGGCAGGCGTCGGCCTCGTCCAGCCGCCCTGCCGCCTCGTGCTCGGCGGCGAGCTTGAGGCTGTCGCCGGTCGGTTCGGCCGGCGCGACCGCCGTGAGGGGCGCCCCGGCCGTCACGCCGCCGCCTCCAGGTCCGGAGCGGCGTAGCTCAGCCGGTCCATGGCCGGCTGGAGGATGGGCGTGACCGGAGCCAAATGTTTGGCGTAATTGCGGTGGCGATAGCGCGAGCGGTCGTAGAGTTTCTCGGTCACCTGGGCGTAGCTGGCGGTGCGGGCGTAGCGGGTGTTGCGGTGGAAATCGGCGCAGGCCTCGTCGTAGGGCTCGCCGATGAAGTCCAGCATCCGCCGGATGCTTCCCTCCTGGTCGGCGACGATGTCCTCGTAGCGCACCGGCAGGTAGCGCAGGGGCATCTCGGCGCGGTAGTGGGCGATGAGCTCGGCGATCAGGGCGTAGTGGCGCGCCACGCTCTCCAGATCGTAGGCGCAATAGAAGCCGTGGGTGAGCTGGTTGGAAAACACCGACAGCACCACGTCCAGGGGATGGCGGACCACATGGATGATCGGCGAGGCGGGGAATAAGAGGGCGATCAGGCCCAGATGGGTCTCGTTAAGCGGCATCTTGTCGGTGAACCACCGCGCGGCGGGCTCCAGGATGCCGGTCTGCCGCGCCCGCTGCAGATAATAGTCGCGTAGGTTGTCCAGCCCCTCCCGCTGGTCTCCCATCCACAGCTCCGAGAGTGCGTCCGGGTAGGTCAGGGGGCTGCCCAGCATCCGCTGCATCAGCCCAGTGATGTCGGCGATGAACGGCAGCTCGTCGCCCGCCGCGATGGCCGGATGGGCGGTGAGGGTCTGTTCGACCAAGGTGGTGCCGGACCTGGGAAAACCGATGATGAAGAGGGGCTGCGGCGAGGCCTCCCGCACCGTCGCCCGAGGGGTGATCTTCAGGCGG
>JBPCMA010000126.1:0-7544 GCA_051002715.1 Caulobacteraceae bacterium | reverse complement strand
GAGCAATCTTGACCGCGGTGTGTTTCGGGCTGGTCGTGGCCCCGCCGATCAAGAGCGGCAGCGTGAACCCTTCGCGCTGCATCTCCTTGGCGACGTGGAACATCTCGTCCAGCGACGGCGTGATCAGGCCCGACAGGCCGATCATGTCCACGTTCTTCTCACGGGCGATCGCCAAAATCTTCTCGCACGGCGCCATCACGCCCAGGTCGAAGATTTCGTAATCGTTGCAGCCCAGAACGACGCCGACGATGTTCTTGCCGATGTCGTGAACGTCGCCGCGCACCGTGGCAAGCAGGATCTTGTCGGCTGCGACCATGACGCCGAGATCGACGACGCGGTACCCGTTACAGGCGAGCACGACGCCGACGATGTTCTTGCCGATGTCGTGAACGTCACCCTTCACCGTCGCCATCAGGATGCGCCCGGCCATACGGCGCGGCTGGCCTTCCTTTTCCGCCTCCATGAAGGGCAGCAGCCAGGCCACCGCCTGCTTCATCACCCGCGCCGACTTGACCACCTGGGGCAGGAACATCTTGCCCGAACCGAACAGGTCGCCGACCACGTTCATGCCGTCCATCAACGGGCCTTCGATGACGTCCAGCGGGCGTTTGGCGGCCAGCCGCGCCGCCTCGGTGTCGGCGCCGATGAACTCGGTGATCCCATGCACTAGGGCGTGCGAGAGGCGGGCGGCCACCGGCGCCTCGCGCCAAGCGAGATCGACCACGCGCGGGACCGCCTTGCCGCCCTTGTATTTGGGGGCCAGCTCCACCAGCCGCTCCGTGGCCCCCGGTTGGCGGCGGTTGAGGATGACGTCCTCCACTGCCTCGCGCAGTTCGGGGGCGATGTCGTCATAGACCGGCAGGTCGCCGGCGTTGACGATGCCCATGTCCATGCCAGCGGCGATGGCGTGGTAGAGGAAGACCGCGTGCATGGCCCGGCGCACCGGCTCGTTGCCGCGGAAGCTGAACGAGACGTTGGAGACGCCGCCGGAGATCCGGGCATGAGGCAGGAGCTGCTTGATCGACCGCGTCGCCTCGATGAAATCGACCCCGTAGTTGTCGTGTTCCTCGATCCCCGTGGCGATGGCGAAGATGTTGGGATCGAAGATGATGTCCTCGGGTGGAAAGCCGATCTTTTCGGTCAGGAGGGCGTAGGCGCGCTCGCAGATCGCCACCTTGCGCGCCCGGGTGTCGGCCTGGCCTTGCTCGTCGAAGGCCATGACCACCACCGCCGCGCCATAGCGTAGGCATTTCGTGGCCTGCTCCAGGAACTTGGCTTCCCCCTCCTTGAGGCTGATGGAATTGACGACGGCCCTGCCCTGGACGCATTTGAGGCCCGCCTCGATCACCTCCCACTTGGAGCTGTCGATCATCACCGGCACACGAGCGATGTCCGGTTCGGCGGCGACGAGGTTCAGGAATGTCCGCATGGCGTGGACGCTGTCCAGGAGCCCCTCGTCCATGTTGACGTCCAGCACCTGGGCGCCGGCCGTCACCTGATCGCGCGCCACCGCCAGGGCGGCCGGATAGTCGCCGTCGCTCACCAGCTTGCGAAACCGGGCCGAGCCGGTGACGTGGGTCCGCTCGCCGATATTGACGAAGATGGGCCTCATGGGAGGGGCCAGTGGCTGATCATCACGCCAGTTCGAACGCCTCGAGACCGGCCAGCCGCAGGGCCGGCTGTCGCTCCGGAATCGCCCGAGGCGCGGCGCCGGCGACCGCTTCGGCGATCTGACGGATGTGTTCGGGCGTCGTGCCGCAGCAGCCGCCGACGATATTGACCAGGCCGCTCTTCGCCCACTCGCCCAGGTGGCGGGCGGTCTCGGCGGCCTCTTCGTCATATTCGCCGAAGGCGTTGGGCAGGCCGGCGTTGGGATAGGCGGCGACCAGGGTGTCGGCGATGCGCGACAACGCCGCGACGTGCGGGCGCATCAGATCGGCCCCCAGCGCGCAGTTGAACCCGACCACCAGGGGTCGGGCGTGCCGGATCGAATTCCAGAACGCCTCGACGGTCTGGCCCGACAGGGTCCGTCCCGAACGATCGGTTATCGTGCCTGAGATCCACATCGGCAGCGGCTCGAGGCCCTCGTCCTCGAGGTCGAGAATGGCCTTGATCGCCGCCTTGGCGTTCAAGGTGTCGAAGATGGTTTCGACCACGAAGAAGTCCACCCCGCCCTGGTGCAAGGCCCGCGCCTGTTCGAGATAGGCGGCGTGGACGGCGTCGAAGGTCACCGACCGCGCGCCCGGATCGTTCACGTCGGCGGACATGGAAAGGGTGCGGCTCAATGGCCCGATCGCCCCGCCGACGAAGCGCGGCTTGCCGGGCGTGCGCGCGCTCCAGCGGTCGGCCGCCTCCCGCGCCAGGGCGGCGGCGGCGAGATTGATCTCCGCCGCCGCGCTCTCCAGCCCATAGTCGGACTGGCTGATCGAGGTGGCGTTGAAGGTGTTGGTCTCGGCGATGTCCGCCCCGGCCGCGAAATAGGCGTCGTGCAGATCGGCGACGAGGTCGGGGCGGGTGAGACACAACAGGTCGTTGTCGCCTTTCAGCGGGCGGGGGTGATCGGCGAACCGCTCGCCGCGAAACGCCGCCTCGCCGAGCTTCTCGCGCTGCAGCATCACCCCCCACGAGCCGTCCAGCACCAGGATTCGCGAGCTGGCGGCGACGGCCAGGGCTTCGCCGGCGGCGCGGCGGGACGGGCGGCCCAGATCTTGCCGCGTCACGGCGCCGCCTCGCGAACGCCCAGCACCCGGCAGATCGCATAGACCAGGTCGGCGCGGTTCAAGGTATAGAAGTGGAAGTCGTCGAAGCCCTCCTCCTCCAGGCGGGCGCACATCTCAGCCGCCACCGAGCCGGCGATCAGCCGCCGCGTCTCGGGGTCCTGGTCCAGGCCCTCGAACAAGTTGCCCAGCCAGTCGGGCAGGGCGATGCGGCAGGGGGCGGCCATCTTCTTGAGGCCCTTGAAATTGGTCACCGGCATGATCCCCGCCGAAATGGGGATGGTGACGCCGGCCTTTCGCACCGCCTCGATGAAGCGCAGGAAGCCGTCGACATCGAAGAAGAACTGGGTGATGGCGCGCGTCGCCCCGGCGTCGATCTTGGCCTTCAACACATCGATATCGTGGACGGCCGATGGGCTCTCGGGGTGCACCTGAGGGTAGAGGCCCACCGACACCTCGAAGGGGGCGACGGCGACGATGCCGGCGGAAAGCTCGGTGGCGTTGGCGTAGCCGTCGGGGCGCGGCGCGTAGGCCCCGCCGATCTGGCCGGGCGGATCGCCCCGCAGGGCGACGATGTGGCGGATGCCGGCTTTCCAATAGTCGGCGATCACCGCGTCCGCCTCGGCGCGGCTGGCGTCCACGCAGGTCAAATGCGCCGCCGGTTTCAGCGCCGTCTCGTTCAGCATCCGCAGCACGGTGCGGTGGGTGCGCTCGCGGGTCGAGCCGCCCGCGCCGTAGGTCACCGAGACGAACTCGGGGCCCAGCGGCTCGAGGCGGCGAATGGCCTGCCACAGGCTCTCTTCGGCCTCCGGCGTCTTGGGTGGCGAGAATTCGAAGGAGACCTTTAGCCGCTGGCGCCCCCGGCCGCCAGCCCGCGCCACCGGACCCAGGGCGCTCGAAAGACGGACTTTGGCGGGGAGCGGCGCGTTCATGCGATCCGCCGCAGCCGCTCGCGCTCGCGCTGGGCGCTCCAGACCTTCACCGTCAGGCCCCCCGGCGCGGCGGGCGGTAGAGTGCGCGCGGTGACCTGGCCCAGCCCGGCGGCGATGAGCCAGCGCCCGATCTCCTCGTCGGAAAAGCCCAGGCGCCGGTGCCGGTGTTCGGCCCTGAGGAACTCCAGGTCGTGCGGCGCGAAATCGATGATCAGCAGCCGCCCGCCCGGCGCGGTTAGGCGGGCCGCCTCGGCCGCCGCCGCCGCCGGCTCGCCCAGATAGTGCAGCACCTGATGGACCACCACCAGATCGGCCTCGCCGCCGCCCAGGCCGGTGCCCAATATGTCGCCGTGGCGAAGCTCGCACACCCCCAGGCCCGCCGAGGCCACCCGACCACGGGCGATGTTGAGCATCTGGCGCGACAGATCGAGGCCCACCGCGCTCTTCGCCCGGCCGCCCAGCAGGGTCAGCATCCGCCCCGTCCCGGAACCCAGATCGACCAGCCGCTCGAATGGCCCCACGCCGGCCGCCTCGAGGATGGCCGCCTCCACCTCGGCCTCGGCCGTGTAGAGCGAGCGGATTTCGTCCCAGCGCTCGGCGTTGTCGGCGAAATAGGCCGCCGCCTCGCCGGCCCGCTCGGCGCCCACCCCCATCAGCCGCTCGGCGTCGCGCGCCAGGGTCGGATCGGCAGGCGCGACGGCGGCCAGAACCTTGTCGGCTAGCGCCCGCGCCGCCCCCCCCCCGACCAGCCGATAGAACACCCAGGCGCCGTCCGGAAACCGTTCCACCAGCCCCGCCTCGGCCAGCAGCCGCAGGTGCCGCGACACCCGAGGCTGGCTCTGGCCAAGAATGCCCGCCAGCTCCAGCACCGCCAGTTCCTCGCGCGCCAGCAGGGCCAGGATGCGCAGCCGCGTCGGCTCGGCCGCCGCCCGCAACACCTCCACCGCTTGGTCGCAGCTCATAGCCATAGAGGATATAAAGATATCGTTATATGATTATGTCAAGGCGAAACCTGCCTTGCCGCCCAAGGCTGGGCTAGGGTGCGGCCATGCCGTCCCTCACCTACGCCATCGGCGACCTCCATGGGCGCCTGGACCTGCTGCGCGCGGCCCAGGCGGCCATCGCGGCTCACGCCGGCTTGGCGCGCCACCAGGTGATCTGCCTGGGCGACTATGTCGATCGCGGCCCCGATTCCAAGGGTGTCGTCGAAGCCCTGATGGCTCGGGCGGCGGAATCGGTCTGGGTCTGCCTGAAGGGCAACCACGAGGATTTGATGATCGAAGCCTTCCGGGCCGAGCGCCGGGGCGGGCTGGAGCGTTGG
This sequence comes from Caulobacteraceae bacterium, assembly GCA_051002715.1. Classification (GTDB taxonomy): domain Bacteria; phylum Pseudomonadota; class Alphaproteobacteria; order Caulobacterales; family Caulobacteraceae; genus Acaudatibacter. The sequence continues at coordinate 2,574 of JBPCMA010000126.1, read as the reverse complement.
GCCGCCAATGTGGGCGACGAGACGCTCATATCCTACGGCGGCCAGGTTCCCACCGCCCATCTCGATTGGCTCGGGGCACTGCCGCTCTTCCATCGCGACGCCCATCGCCTCTTCGTCCACGCCGGCGTGAAACCGAACCGTCCCCTCGAAGACCAGGACCCCTACACCCTGATGTGGATTCGCGAGCCCTTTCTGAGCGCGCCCGCCACGGCCCTGCCCTGCCACGTCGTCCATGGGCACACCCCTAGGTGGCGGGGCAAGCCCGACCTGGCCCGCCCGGAACTCCTTCCCCACCGCACCAATCTCGACACCGGCGCGGCGTGGACCGGCATTCTGAGCGTCGGCGTCTTCGAGGACGGCCGGGCCGGCGGGCCGGTCGAGGTGTTGTCGATTCTTGAGGAATAGGGGAGGAAGCTGGAGTCGGCGACCGGCGGCCGGCGTCGCTTTCGAACGAAATTTCCATTACCCCTTGCAATGTTCGTTCTAACTTCGATATATCTATCATGCGATATATCTCGTAGGTATCGAATAGGAACTAAAATGCATTCTTGCCATTCATCCCACCGCGATCGCGCCTCGTCCAGCGGGGGCGCCTCCGATCGCCACGACCATCACAGCCGGTATCGGCACGGCCGGAGCAGCCGCGTCTTCGAACAGGGCGACCTGCGCTATGTCATGCTGGCCCTGATCGCCGCCAAGCCCAGTCACGGCTACGAGCTGATCAAGGAAATCGAGGATCGCCTGGCCGGCGCCTACAGCCCGAGCCCCGGCCTGGTCTATCCCACCCTGACCCTGCTCGAGGAACTCGGCTACATCGCGCCCGTCCAGGCCGAGGGGACCAAAAAGGGCTTCGCCGTCACCGACGCCGGCCGCGCCGCCCTGGAGCAGAACAAGCCGGCGGTGGACGCCATCTTCGAGCGCATGGCGGCGACGGCCAAGCGGGCCGGCGGCGGCCCCGACCCGCGGCTCCTGCGCGCCATGGAAAACCTCAAGACCGCCCTGCGCCTGCGCCTGGAGCGCGGCAAGCTCACCGACGCCCAGGTCGCCGACGTCGCCGCCGCCCTCGATGCCGCCGCCGCCACGGTGGAGCGGGAATAGCGAGCCGCCGTACCGATCTCTCCTACTCCTCGATCGGATTGGCCAGGGGTTCGCCGGCGAAGAAGCGCCGCAGGTTCTCGCGGGTCAGGGCCATCATTTTGGGGATGGCGCCCGATGTCGCGCCGGCGGTGTGGGGAGTGAGTACTGTGTTGGGAACCCCGTCTCATCGTTGAACGGACGTAGGCTCGCTCTGGTAGACATCCAGGGCCGCCATGCCCAGCCGCCCCTCGTCGAGTGCTTCGATCAAGGCGTCCTCATCGACGATCTGGCCGCGGGCGACATTGACCAGCAAGCCGCGGGAACCCAGCGCGTCGAGCACGGCGCGCGAGATCATGCCCCGGGTCTCCTCGCCGGCCCGGCAGGCGACGACCAGGATGTCGCTGGCCGTGGCCAAGGCCGCCAGGCTGTCGGCTCGGGGCCACGGGGCGGCCGGCTTCTCTCGCGGGCCCCACCAGGCGATCTCGAGGCCGAAGGCGGCGGCGCGTCGGGCCACCGCCTCGCCGATGGCCCCCAGGCCGACGATGCCCAGACGGCGACCGCTCAGCGAGAGGGTGCGCATCTTGTCGGCCGCCGTCCAGCCGCCGGCTCTCAACATCCGGTCACCCTCGGCGATCCGCCGCCAAGCGGCGAGGATCAGGCCGAGGGCGTGGTCGGCGACATCCTCGTGATTGACTCCCGGCGAATGGCTGACCTTGAGGCCCCGGGCCAGGGCCCACGGCACATCCAGGCCGTCGTAGCCGGCGGTGAAGAAGGCGATCAGGCCCAGCTTGGGCAGGCGCTCCACCAGCGCCTTGTCCACCGGAAACTCCCCGGCCACCACCAAGGCGCGAATGACATCAACCGCCTCCACCGGCGGCCCTTCCCAGAATCGCCAGACGGTGAATTCCGGCTCCAGAAAGGCGGTCAGCGGGGCCAGATGCGGCTGGACGATGAGCAGGGCGGGCTTGGAGTTGGACATGGGCTCGACGCCTCGGCGATGGGTCGGCGCCTCATAGGCCCTTCGCCGCGTGCTTGGCCAGATAGTCGCTCTCCCGGCAGGCCCGATCGCATCTTGCCAGGCGAAAGGCAACGATTTAGGCCTTCCGGTCGTTGAAGCTTCACCGACGGCCTTCCCGCCGTCCTGGATGGGAGATACCTCTGAGATGAAAGCCAAGATCCTGATCGCGGGCGTCACCGTCGCGGCGCTCGCCGCTGGCGGCGCCTCGGCCGCCACCCACAAGAAACACCACAAGATGCATCACAAGGGCCATATGGCGGCCTCCAGCTCGAGCATGTACGCCGAGCCGGCCCAGCCGATCCCCTACACCCAGCTCGACGCCTATATGAAGGCCTCGCCCCGGGAGCGGCAGTCGATGAACATGTTGTCCGGTGCGATGGCGCAACCCAGCGACAACGGCGGCGCGGCGCCCAGCGACAACAGCGGCGCCATGGCGCCGGCGGCCCCCGCCCCCGAGGCGGCCCCGCCGCCGGCCGCCC
>JBPCMA010000125.1:0-19034 GCA_051002715.1 Caulobacteraceae bacterium | reverse complement strand
GATGCGCCGAAGGTCCGTCTCGAACGTCTCGTATCGCACGACATCGTCGTAGTGGACGGCCCCGGCGAAGATGAGATCGCTCATGGCGCGGCAATGGACATCGCGGCGCAGCGGCGGCTGGCCCGCCACGACATCGAGGAAGGCGGCGAGGGAATCGACGCCCAGCTCCTTCATCCGCTGGCCCAGATAGTCGCTGGCGGCGTGGCCGACGATCTTGTTGAGGTAGCAGGACACCACCCGCTCGAACGGGTTCCTGACCGAGATGAAACGGAAGGTGGCCGCACCGGTCAACAACGCTTGGCGCTCGGTCTCGGCCAAGTGGACCCAGCCGCCTTGCCGGTCGCGCCAGGCGTTATGGATGGCGCCCCGCGTCGGACGCCCCAACGCCTTGGGCCGGATCATGCCCGAGGCGGCGGCCACGATGGTCTTGATGGTGGTGCAGCCGGTCTTGGGGACCGCCACATAGAGGGCGGAACGGTCGGGCGAGAAGATCATCCGCGGATTGACCCGGGCCGCCGGCTCGCCCAGGTCGACACTCGTCGCGGGCGGATCGCCAACCGCCCGATCGCCGCGATCCCGCGTCTGGCGGCTCATCCTCCGGAGTCTCCCGCGCCCGCCGCCATGGTCTCCAAAAGACGCGCCACGGTGCGGTCGAACGCCTCCAGGCCGTGGGCGCGGGCGATATGGCCGCGGGCGGCTCGCGACATGGCGGCGCGGGGCTCGGGATCGCCCAGCAGGCGCTCGATGGCGGCAAGATAGGCGGTCGCCGGCGCCGTCGCCTCGACCAACACGCCGCGCCCTTCGGCCATCAGGTCGCCAATGCCGCCCACCGCCGAGCAGACGCACGGCAGGCCGCGGGCCATGGCTTCGATGAGGAGGTTGGGTGTGCCGTCGTAGGCGCTGGTGTAGAGCAGGCAGCCGACGTTCGAGGTGTCGATGGCGGCGAATCCGCTGAACGGGCCGCGATAGGTGATGTTGGGCTGGGCCGCCAGGGCGTCCAGCACCGAGCGATCGGAGAGGAGCGGCTCGCCCCACACCTCGTAGGTGAGGCCGGGGCTGAGACGAGCGATGTCGAGGAGGAGGTCGGGGCGCTTCTGGCTGTCCAAACGCCCGGCCCACAGCACGCGCTCGCCGTCCGGCGCCGGTGCCTCGCTCGCCGCCCCGGGCGCGGCCAGCACCACCGTCTCGTCGTAGAAGGACTGGCGGGCCAACCGATCGGCGATGGGATGGTTGTCGGTGAACAGGGTGACGCCGGCGTCGATCAGCCAGTCGGCGACGAGGATGCGCCCCTCGTTGGCCCCCCCCGCGCCCTCGACGACAAAAAAAAGGGCCGAGGCCGTCGCTATCCCGTCGGCCGGCAGGACACCTTCCAGGAGCAGGGCATTGGCCAGCGAACTGTTCATGGAGATGACCCGGGGCGCCCTGGCCCGCCGCAGCAGGTCGCCCAGGGCCATGGCCCGGATGCGCCTGGGATGGCGCGCGAAAGGCTCCCCGCGCAAGGTCAGGTTGGCTAGGCAGATGGCCCCCGGCGGAAGGGCGGCGGGATCGACCTGGGTGTCGGCGATGACGGTCAGACAGGCGAGGCCAGTCAGCCGTTCGATCGCGGCGGCCATCTCGCGGGTCATCTTTTCCGAGCCGCCGATACCGCAGCGGGGGGCGACAATGGCCGCCGCGAAAGGGCCAGGAGGGAGTTCCCCCGGATCCAGCGTCAGCCCATCGACCGAGAGCCATCCGGCCCTGGCCTCGCTGGGAGTGGGCAGGGCGCGAGGCATGCCCCGGCCGCGCTCAAGCCAGAGCTGTTCGATCAGTTCGACGCCCAGCCGCGGATAGGCCTTGGCGAGATGTTCGAGCCAGGGGGCCTGCGAACGCTCGCAACGCCAGAAATGCTCCCCGCCCACGCGGCTGTAGAATGGGAATTTGATCTCACCCTTCAGGTAGCCGGCCCGCGCGGCGCCGTCCTGGAACATCAGCAGTTCCTGGGAAAACTCGGCCGGGTCCGACTCGGGGTGATCGCCGGCTTGCCGACAATGGTCGATCGCCGCCTCAATTTCAGTACGCAAGGGCTGGGACAGGCGGGACAGAAGGCCAAGGCCCCGGTAGCGTTCGGTCAGGAAATAATCGGCGGCGTCAGCCATCGGCGCGCGCCTCCAGGTCGGCGGCGCTCACCGACACGATGGACGCGGGGCCGAAGAAGGCCACGCAAGCCTCCCCCGCCTCGACGGCCCTCCGCGCGCAGGCCGCGATCAGGGTGGAAAACGTGAAGCGTTCGGGAAAACGCTCCAGAACCGCGCGCAGGGCGGCCGTATCGACGCCGATCGCGCCGGCGGAGGCCAGGTCGGCCGGGACGCGGCCGGCCTGCAGCTCGCGTTCGAACCGGTCCAGGGCGTGGCGCACATAGAGCGTCGGCCCGCCGTCCTCCTCGACGATGGTCACGGCGGGAATGCGCAGGCCGGGCGGCCTTGGCGCTCCCGCCTCGTCGAAATCCAGGCCCAGGAACGCCCGGCCGCGAACGAAGACGCACTCCGCCTCGCGCTCCGCCAAGGCGCGCAGGGCGGGGGTCACCGCGATGGCGGGCTCGGTCCCGTGGACGCCGCCGGCTTCCCCGGGCGTCAGACGCCAAGCCCGCGCTTCGGCCGGCGAAGGCTGACCCGCCGGGCCGATGGGCGTCGACCAGGCTCCAGGTTCGAGCCGGCGCGAGCCCAGGGCGCCGGAGACGTGGTCCGCTTCCAGGGCCGGGTGGTGGCGCAGGGCGAGCCCGCGCACCCACCACGCCTCGCGCGCGGTCTTGGCGAATATCGCGATGTTCTCGCTCTCCACGCCGGCCGCCGCGAAGGCGTCCAATTCGTCATAGGCCTGCGAGAGGGCGTCGAAACCATATTCGCCAACCACGTTGACCCATCGTTGCACACCGCCCCGGGTGGCCCGCGAATAGGCCAACGCCGTGGAGCGGGCGCGGGGCGAAAGCAGATTCACCACCGTGAGGTCCCTGAACTGGATCATGAAGCGGGCGACTAGGCGGTCGATCTGGACATCGAAGAGCCCGGCGCCCTTCAGTTCGGCCACCGACAGAACATAGCCGTCGGCGCGGGCCTGGCGCCCCTCTCCCTCGCCCTCGACGACGTAGAGGCGCGGGGTGGTGGCCGGCCCGCTGAACACCGTAGCCACGGCCTCGGCGGCGGCGAGGCCGCCGGCCAGGCGTTGGCGGTCGGCGAAGACGATTGCCGAGCCATCGCCGAAGCCGCTGGCCAGGATTTCGCGCACCGCCTGGCCCACCACCGGCGGCGTATGGGGGGTGAAATGGCGCACCGTCCGGGCCCCGGCCTCCACGGCCCGCAGGTAGGAGAGGCCGACCTCGAAGCCTTCGATCTCCCGCGCCTGCTCGAAAAACGCCGCCGTCAATTCCCGCACGGGGATCGGATCGGACGACGGCTCGGCGGGCGGCGGCGGAAGGCTCTCGCGGGCGAACAGGGGCGAGGCCATATGGATCACATCACCCACCCGCCCGAGGCTGAACCGGCGCGGCTTGACCCGGTAGTAGTAGGCCGTCCCCGCCAGGGCGACGCGGGCGATGCCGGCGGAGAGGCTGTCGCAGGCCCAGAGCCAGTCCTCCGAGCCGAAGCCGCGGGCGTGATCGTAGGGCTTGATGGGCGCGGCCGCGAACACCTCTGTCTGCACGGCCAGATTGGCGCTCCAATACCAGTTCACCGCCAGCGACAGGGGATCGAAGGCCGGATGGCCCGATTCCACCGTCTCGCGGACAAATTCCTCGTCGCCGAAGCCGACCATGTATTGGGTGTGAAGCACCTCGGCGCGGCGGCCGGACGAAAAATGATCCAAGGCGCCCTCGAACCAGTTCATCGAGAAGAAATCGTCCCCGTCGACGAAGCAGACCACCTCGGCGCGCGCCGCCTCCACCCCGTGCGTCCGCGCCATGCCGAGATCACCGAAATCGACCAGATGAACGCGGGCGCCGCCCAAGGGCTCGGCAGCCGTCTCGATCTGACGGTGGGTCGCCTCATCGGGGCGGTCCAGCACGAATTCGACGTTGAGCTGGATGCCGCGGCTGCGCAGGTGGGCGTGAACGGCGGCGATGAAATTGGCCGTCTTGCGCCCGATGCGCCGCTCGCGGTGGAAATTGGCGACCATCGCCAGGGACCTCATGGCGACCCCGCCATTATCCGCGTTCCGACCACGTCGAGGGGCGGGGGAAGGGGCATCGTCGGAGCGATGACGAGGGCACGGGCGACGCAGGCGTCCCGCCGGCCTTCCTGGCCCAGTTCGTCGCAAGCCACGGCCAGATCGATCCAGTCCCGCGCTCCGTGGGGGTCGCGGGCCAGGACGCCGGCGAGCCGCGCCGCCGCCTCGTCGAACCGCCGAAACCGCAGGTCCAGGCGGGCGGCCAGGTGCCCCACTTCCGCGTCAGCGGGATCCACCGCCAGCAAGGCGTCGGCCAGGCGGATCATGGAGGCGTGATCGGCCGACGACCTAGAGGCGCGCAGCCGGCGCTTGCCGGCGCCCAGCAGGCGGGGAATTGCTCCGCGCGGCCACCCGGAAACAGCAATCCAGGGGACGAGCGCCAGGACCATGGCGAGGCTCTCCTCCACCTCGCCGTCGCGCGCCAGGGTCTCCAACCGCGCGGCCAGATTCGCGACGAGCCGCGTCGCGGCCGCGGCCGCCTCCGCCGCGCCCTTCGCGACCGGCGGCTGGCTCATGAACTTCGCAACGAGGTCCCAACGCCCGGCCGCGCGCGCGCCGTCGACGGCGGCCATGCGGTCGCTCGCGGTGTCGGACAGGCGGTCGATCCGCGCGAGGGTTTCCAGCTGACGGTCGAGCCGACCGGCCTTGGCCGCCGCCTCGGCCAGTGGGCCCAGAATGGCCAGGTCATCCGGCCGCAGTCGATCGGCCTGAATCAGGTGGTCGGCGGCGAGAGCGCCCTCCCCGCGCTCCAGATAGGCGCGCGCCGTCTTGACCAGAGAGGCCGCGATCATGGTCACCGCGCGGTGACGCCACTTCTGGCTGGGGCAAAGAATTTCCAAGGCTCTGGCCGCGTCGGCGTGGGCGAGGGGCGCGGACTCGAGGGTGGTGGCGGCGCAGATTCGCTTCGCCGCGGAGATGGTCTTGGCCCGCGCGCCGGCGATCGGGTGGCCCTTTTCGACGGCTCCCTCGTGAAACAGGGCGGCGGCGGTCAGCGCTTTGCGGTCCAGAAGCCGGTCGACCAGCTCCTTGGGGCGCGCCCCTCCCTTGGCGAGCGCCTCGAGCAGGCAAGCCAGGGCCTCTGGCTGGCGCCCCAGGGCAAGCAGCGCCTCGGCCCGCGTGATTTCCGGGCGTCGGCCGGCTGGCAGGTCGTCGCGCCGGTCCAGCACCTGGAGTATGTCTTCCCACCGCTCGCCGGCCACGAGATCGCCGACGGCGCCCCACGCCGCCAAACCCGACGCGGCTGGCGACAGCGCCAATTGAAAGGCGACGTTCAACCGATCGTCTGTTCGGCCCGCCTCGGCATAGATGTCGGCCAGAACGCCCAGGCTCATCAGATTGCCGGTGTCCAGCGCCAAGGCCGCCAGGGCGGTGGCCTGGGCCTCCTCGGCCCGGTCCAGCCGCCAAAGAATGCGCGCCGCGAGCGCCCTGGCGTGGATCGACCGCGGGCCGGCAACGAACATGGCTTCCAGCGTGGTCAGGGCGGCCTCAAGCCTTCCGTCCGCCTCGTCGAGCATGGCGCCGGTGAGCAGGACGTCGGCGATCGGCCCGAGTTCACGCAGCAGGACGGGGTAGAGCTGGCGCGCGGTGACCAGATCGCCCGCGGCGATCCGCGCGCGGACGCTTGGCACACTCGGTTCGGGCTGGGCGCCCGCGGCGTTTGTTTCGATCTCTGCCTTGCCCATCTCGACACCCCGCAGGCGCGGCTTTAACTCACCTGGAAGCGGCGGGACTATGGCGGCGCCCCCTTGCCGCCGCGACGGGTGGGGCGAGGCCTCACCGCGCCGACCCGCCGGCGCGCGAACCCCGCGCTGGCCGCCAGCAACACGAGTTCCGCGCAGGGCGGAAGCAGCAGGGTGAAGCCGGCGTAGGATGCGTGGGGATTGCCCGGATGGAGGTCGCCGATTTCGGGCGTGGGGGCCGATCCGGCGACCTCGACGACACTGGATCCGGCCGCCAGCCATAGCCGGCAGTCGGAATCGACCGACGGCAGAACCGCGCCGCTCGCCACGACGCCCTCCGGGCCGTGCTCGGCCTCGATGCGGAATTCATCCACGTTGGCCCGCCACCAGTCCGGCTCGCACAAGACGACATGGGGCGCACGTCCGGCGAGGTATTGGGTGAGCGATCGATTCTGGTAGCTGTGGCCGCCAGCGAAGACCGCCTCGATCGCTGGCGCGGGGAGCGCTTCGCCGAGAAAGGCCAGAAGGCGGCCAGCTTCCATCCGATCGCGATCGATCAGTCGCTCATAGGTTAGGTGAATGGCGTGGTCGGCGTTGGCTCGCGCGTAGGCGACGCAGAATGCGGCGAAATCGGCGAGCCGCCCGGCCAGGTCGGGATCGCCCTCCCTGCGCCACCAGCCGCTCTTGAGCACATCGGCCACTCGGCGGGTGTTGAAGATGATCGCCGAGCGCGGATAAAGCCGCCTCGCGAATGCCAGCAACCTCGAGAGTTTTTCCTCCTCCAGGTCGTGATGGCGGATTTCCTTAAATCCCAACACCCGCGCTGGCGGATCGGAGCCAGGGCGGAACAGCACGTCGTCGACGAAGCGGCGGAAGCCGGCGTCGAGACTCGCCGGGTCGTAGCGGGAAGCGCCGAACCAAGGGTTGCTGGGCCGGTCGTGGATCGGATTAAGCAGATGGTCGTGGGCGTCGGCGAGCGCCGCGTGGGCGCCCATAAGCTCGGCGAGGAACCCGCCGTTTTCGCCATAGACACGGTATCCCGCGATGGCGTTGAGCAGTCCTTGAAGGAGAGTCGAGCCGGATCGGCCGTAGGTGACGACGAATAGCCGGTCAAACCGCGACATCATGCCGCCCGCCTCGGTTCCCCGATCGCCAGCCTGAAGCCAGGCGCGCCTGCTTCATGGCCGACGTCGGGGGCCGAGGCGCCGGCCGCTGAAAAACGATCCGGCTGGGGCTTAGGTCGCCTTGGGCGTTTTTGGAGGCTGCGCCGCTCGAAGAGCCTTGATCTCCGCGTCGAGAGATTCCTTGCGGGTCTTGGCGTCCTGGATCGTCTTGCCGATGGCTTGGCGCTCCACCTTGAGTTCGCGCAGGCGAAGCTTCCCGGCCCGCCCTTCCTTGTTCGCGCCGCCCTTTTTGCCCGCGCCTTTTCTGGCCGCTCGCTTGGCGCCCGGATCGGTCGCGGCCGGGGGAGTGGTAGTCTCATCCATGGTCATAACCTTCTATTGGTTTGAGCCGCCTGTCCCGCACGGCGGCCGATGGTTGTCAACAAAAAACCGGCAATTCATGGCGTATTCGCCGCTGGCGCCGGGCGGTGATTCCCGGCCCTATATCAGGCCCGCCAGAGGCGATGAAGCCTCCGCGTAAAGACGCCGGGGCATGCGGCCGGCGAGGAAGGCCTCGCGGCCGGCGATCACCGCGTGCTTCATGGCGCGGGCCATGCGCACCGGATCCCGCGCCTGGGCGATGGCGGTGTTCATCAACACCCCGTCGCAGCCCAGTTCCATGGCCACCGCCGCGTCGGACGCCGTGCCGACGCCAGCGTCCACCAAAACCGGCGCCTTGGCCTGCTCGACGATGAGGTGGATGTTGAGGCGGTTCTGAATGCCCAGGCCCGATCCGATCAGGGCGCCCAAAGGCATGATGGCCACCGCTCCCGCATCCTCCAGCTTGCGGGCGTAAACCGGGTCATCGTTGCAATAGACCATTACCGAAAAGCCCTCCAGCACCAGCAGTTTGAGCGCCCGCAGGGTCTCTTCCATGTCCGGATAGAGGGTCTTGGCGTCGCTCAGCACCTCGAGCTTGACCAGATCCCAACCGCCGGCCTCGCGGGCCAGGCGCAGGGTGCGCACCGCCTCCTCGCCGGTGAAGCAGCCGGCGGTGTTAGGTAGAAAGGTGAAGCGATCGGGCTTGAGGTAGTCAACCAGCATCGGCTGGCCGGGATCGGAGAGGTTGACCCGGCGCAGAGCCACGGTGACGATCTCCGCGCCCGCCGCCTCGGCCGCCGCCGCGTTCTGCGCATAATCCGTATATTTGCCGGTGCCGACGATCAGCCGCGAGCGGAACGTCCGGCCGGCGACGGTCCAGGTGTCGTCCCGGGGACGCGCGGATCCGTCCATGAACTAGCCGCCTCCGATAAAATGCACGATCTCGATCCTGTCGCCCTCGGTCAGCGCCGTCGCCGCGTAGGCCGATCTGGGCACGATCTCAAGGTTTCGTTCCACCGCCACCTTGCGGCAGTCCAAGCCCAGGGCGGCGACCAGGGCGGCCAGATCGCCCACCGCCGTGAATGCCCGCTCATCACCGTTTACCGTCAGGCGCATGGCGCGAACTTGTTACCCCGCCCGGCCGGCGTTACAAGGTTTTCCAGAGCGGCCGGCGGGGCGGAATGTCGAAACCGATCTATGTGCTGAGCGGCCCCAACCTCAATCTCCTGGGCGCCCGCGAGCCGGAGCTCTACGGCCATCGAAGCCTGGAGGATGCGCGCGCGCTTTGCGGGGCCCGCGCCAAAACGCACGGTCGGGCCGTCGTCTTCCGTCAGACCAACCACGAGGGGGAGCTGATCGACTGGGTGCAGGAGGCGCGCCTGGAGGCCGGCGCCCTGGTGATCAACCCGGCCGGCTACGGCCACACCTCCATCGCCCTCCTGGACGCCCTGAAGACCCTCGCCATCCCGGTGGTCGAGTGCCATCTTTCCAACCCGGCCGCGCGGGAGGATTTCCGCCGACGGTCCTATGTGTCCCTCGCCGCCACCGGCGTGATAAGCGGTTTGGGCGTGATGAGTTACGAACTGGCCGTCGAGGCCGCTTGCGCCCTGGCCTCGGCGGAGGAATCGCCGCTACCGCAACCACAAGACTGACCCCACCTTCATGCCCAACCCCAAGGCCCCTACCGACCGCTTCGACGCCCGCCTGGTGCGCGAACTGGCCGCCATTCTGGGCGAGACCGGCCTCACGGAAATCGAGGTCGAGCGCGAGGGCCTCAAGGTCCGGGTGGCCAGGACTCTCGCCGCCGCGCCGATCCAGGTCGCTCAGACGCCCGCCGCGCTTCCGGCCCTACCCACCGCCGCCCCGGCGCCGGGAGCTTCCGGCGGACGGCCGGCCGAGCCGGCGCGTCCGGGCGATCTCGTCAAGTCCCCGATGGTCGGTACCGTCTATCTACAAGCCCAACCCGGCGCGCCGCCCTTCGCCGCGGTGGGCGATGCGGTGAGCGAAGGCCAGACCCTGCTGCTCATCGAGGCGATGAAGACTATGAACCCCATTGTCGCACCCAGGTCCGGCGTGATCGTGGAATTCCTGGTCGGCGACGCCCAGCCGGTGGAATACGGCGAGCCTCTGGTGGTGATCGGCTAGAGCCGGCGAAATGTTCGACAAGATTCTCATCGCCAACCGCGGCGAAATCGCGCTTCGCGTTCACCGGGCGTGCAAGGAGATGGGGATCGCCACCGTCGCCGTCCATTCGGAGGCGGACACCAGCGCCATGCACGTGCGGCTGGCCGACGAAAGCGTGTGCATCGGCCCGGCCCCGGCATCCAAGAGCTACCTGAACATTCCCGCGATCATCGCCGCCTGCGAGATCACCGGCGCCCAGGCCGTTCACCCCGGCTACGGTTTTCTTTCCGAGAACGCGCGCTTCGCCGAAATCGTGGCGGCGCACGGTTACACGTTCATCGGGCCCAGACCCGAACACATCCGCGTCATGGGCGACAAGATCGCCGCCAAGCGGGCGGTCATGGCGGCCGGAATTCCGGTTGTGCCGGGCTCGGAGGGGCTGGACAGCGAGGCGGCGGCGCTCGCCGCCGCCGAGGCCATCGGCTATCCGGTTCTCATCAAGGCGGCGGCCGGCGGCGGCGGGCGCGGCATGAAGGTGGCGGCGAGCCGCGACGAGGTGGCCGAGGCCTACGCCACGGCGCGCGGCGAAGCCAAGGCGGCGTTCGGCGACGACGCGGTCTATATGGAGCGCTATCTCGCCACCCCGCGCCACGTCGAGCTTCAGGTCATCGCCGACGGCTTCGGCGCGGTCTGTCATCTCGGCGAGCGGGACTGCAGCCTGCAGCGCCGCCATCAGAAGATGATGGAGGAAGCCCCCTCCCCGGCCGTCAACGCGGCCACGCGCGACGCGATCGGCAAGGTTGTCGTGAACGCGGTGAAGGCCATCGGCTATCTCGGCGTCGGCACCATCGAATTCCTCTACGAGAACGGCGAGTTCTTCTTCATTGAGATGAACACCCGCTTGCAGGTGGAGCATCCGGTCACCGAGGCGATCACCGGCATCGATCTGGTGCGCGAACAGATCCGCATCGCCGCCGGCCTCCCCCTGTCCTTCACCCAAGACGAGGTGGTGTTCGAGGGTCACGCCATCGAGTGCCGGATCAACGCCGAGAACCCGCGCACCTTCATGCCCTCGCCCGGCCTGGTTACCGACTTCCACGCCCCCGGCGGCCTGGGCGTACGGCTGGATTCGGCCCTCTACGCCGGCTACGTCATCCCGCCCTATTATGACAGCCTGGCCGGCAAGTTGATCGTCCAGGGCCGCGACCGTGGCGAATGCATCGCCCGCCTGCGCCGGGCCCTGGGCGAGATGGTGGTCGGCGGCGTTGAGACCACCATCCCCCTCTTCCAGGATCTCCTGAACGAGCCCGACATCCTAGCCGGCCGCTACGACATCCACTGGCTGGAGAGGTGGATCAAGGCGCAGGGATAGGGGGGCGTGTGCCCCGCTTCACCGCCAACGATCTGATCGAATGCTATCGACGTGGGGTGTTTCTCATGGCCGATTCGCGGCGCCACACGGCGATGTTCCTGATCGATCCGCCCCGGCGCGGGGTGATCCCGCTGGAGGGATTGCGTGTCTCCCGCCGCCTGGCGCGGACGGTGCGCTCCGATCGGTTCGAGGTCCGCGTGGACAGCGCCTTCAACGCCGTGATCGAGGCCTGCGCCGCCCCCGGGCCCACCGCCGGCCGTTCGGAAACCTGGATCAATGGCGCAATCCAGGTTCTGTGCGGCGAGCTTTTCGCGCGCGGCAACGCCCACAGCGTGGAAACGTGGCGCGACGGGCGCCTGGCCGGCGGGCTTTACGGGGTCGCCGTCGGCGCCGCCTTCTTCGGCGAGAGCATGTTTTCGGCCGAGCGAGACGCCAGCAAGGTGGCCCTCGTCCACCTTGTGGCGCGCCTGCGGATCGGGGGCTATCGCCTGCTCGACACACAGTTCGTCACCGATCATCTGGCTTCGCTGGGCGCGGTGGAGATATCGCGAGCCGACTATGGACGGCGCCTCGCCAACGCCTTGGCGGCGCGGGGGAATTTCTACCTGGCCAGCGCTCAGCTCACCGGCGCGGCGGCGCTGCAGGCGACCAGCCAGGCGTCATAGATGGGATGTTCGAAGGGATGCAGGCCGGGGCCCTCGGCGAACATCCAGCCTCTGTAGACTTCCTTGGCGGCCGGCGGCGCGCGGCCGGGCACGGTGGGCGCCTCGGAGTCGATCACCACATAGGCCGACGGCCGTGGCTGAGGATCGGCCGCGCCTCTGGTCTCGCAGACCCGAACGGTGAAGATCAGGGTCTTGTAGCGAATCCGCCGGCCGACCGGCGCCTCGAACTTCAAGGTTTCGGCCGTCACCTTGTCCAACACCTGCAAGATGGCGGTGGGGCCGCGCATGGGCGGCGGCGGGCCGGGTGGCGGCGCCGCTTTCACCTCAGGTTTCGGAGCCGACGGTTTGGGGGCTAGCGTTTCGGCGGGAGGCGCTTCCGGCGACGCAGGGATTGTTTCCGGCGACGGCTGGGTGGCCGGTTCGGCGGGGGCGGGGGCGGGAGGCGAGATCATCGGGGTGGGGGCCGACGGCGCCGGTGGTGACGCCGGCGGCGGCGGCGCCGACTGCTCCAGAACGGACGGCGGGACCGACGGGGGGGGGCCAGGCCCGGTCTGATCGGGTTGGCCGGCGCGCGCCAGATCGACCGCCCCGGCCGCCGCCACGAGCGCCGCCAAGCCGAGCGCGGCGCGGCCTAACCGGGAGTCCAAGGCTCGTAGTCCCCCGAGGCCTTAGCGCGATCGCCGCCTTTGGCGATGGAGCCCTTCGGCCTCCAGGCCCGCAAGGTGCCGGTGAGGTTGGGCCGATAGTCCTTTTCCCATACGCGCCGTTTGAGCGGCGCGCGCGTCGGCGGGTCGGCGAAGGTGTGATGCAGCCAGCCGTGCCAGTCGGGCGTCACTTTGGAGCCGTCGGCGTAACCGTTGTAGATGACGAACCGGCGGTTGCGGCCGTCATAGTCACGGCGTTTGTCGATGGTTTCGAAATAGCGGTTCCCCCCCTCGTCCTCGCCGACGAAGGCGCTGCCCCGGCCGATCTGCAGGCGCGCGCCGATCGTCGCGCCGGTCCACCAGGTGAAGATCGCTCTGAGCACGCGCAGGACTTGATCCGATCTTTTTCCCGGAGGGGCGGGCCGGCCGCTTATAGGGTGAAGGGCGCGTGGCGTCCAGGCTGCCCTGATGCCTCAACATATTGTGGGTAAGCATTCAGGAGGTCACCATCTATTGCGATCAAGGGCCGCTCGTCATAAGCGTCATCGCGATCGACGGAGCGACTCGATGCGTTTCCACCCACGGCCCGCGTGGCGCGCCATGCCGGCGGCGACCCAACCCCGTCCGGTCGAGCGCGCCGGGGGCGTGGTCGAGACGGTCGCGCCGCGCGACTGGACCGCCGCGCGCATCGAGGCGTGGCTTTCCTGGGCCGACGATCTTGCCAGCGACTATCCTCGCGGCGACCTGCCGCCCGCTCTCGCTGCGGGAGCGTCGCTTGACCCTCTGCTCGGCGGAGGCCCGGATCGCCACGCCCATCGGTTGGCCGCCTGGGGCTGGGCACTCCGCCTGTTCGACACAGCCGACGACGCCGAGACCTTTCGTCGCGACTTGTTCGCTCTCTTGGCGCGAGGCTTCGTTTCGCCAGGGCCATCCTTGGCGTTCGGCGCGCGCGCCCATCCCTTGGCCGACGACCCGGCGAAGTCGTCGCCCATGGCCTTTCTGGACATCGCCTCGGTGGGATTCGCGATGCGCGACGCCCAACCCGCACCGGCGGCGCCGGGAGGGCTCGAGGGCGGTTGGAACCTCGCCTCAAGTGAAAGCCTGATCGTGGTCGCCGACCGCGACGCCGCGGCCGGTCGCGACGAGAGCGTGACGCGGGCGGCCGCGCGGCTCGACGGCGCGACCCTGGTCTTCAGCCAATCCCAGGCGACGGCTTTGGCGCGATCGCGCCTCGCCCCGCGGGCGGGGGTGGATGTGGCTGCCCTCGCCGACGACGAGGATTTAGAAACCGCTGTCCGCCTGGTCACGGTCGCCCTGGATATCGAGGCCTCCGCCGGGTTTTGCCCGGCGCCGCGGGATGCCTACGCGCGGCGCGACCACCGGCCGCTGCTCATCTGCCTGGCCGGTATCGGCGAACATCTGGTCGCCCAGGCTCTGGCGTTTGGTGACGAAGCGGGGCGTCGGCGCGTCGCCGAATTGCACGCCCTGGCCTCGGGCGCCGCCCTGGCCGCGTCCGCCGAACTCGCCGTGGCGGCCGGCGCCTATCCCCTGTTCAGCGCCGAACGGGAGGAACGCCTGGCCGATCTCGCCCGTCGCGCCCAAGCAGCGGCCGGCCTGCCGAACAGTTCCACGGCGATCCGGGCGCGAGCGATGCTGGCCGGGTCCCTTCGCGCCGCCGAGGACACCGGCCTGCGCAACGCCCAGGTCATCGGCGCGGCCGTGGATCCGGAGATGTCGCTTCGATTGGGCGGCCTTTCTCTTGGCCCCCGCCCCTGGGGCGGAGCGGTCGCGGCGGCGGAGAGCGCCGACGGCCGGACCTTTGACGTGCTGGCGCCGGCCGCCGTCCAGGCATGCGCCCGATTGGGCGTCGACGTCTCCGCCGTCCGCCGTCATGTCCTGGGCCACCGCACCTTGGACGGCGCCCCGGCGATCGATCCCGTCGCCCTGGCCGGCAAGGGTTTCACCGACCATGAAATTTCCGCCGTGGAGGAGGCGCTGCGCGACGCGGGCGCCTTGCGAGCCGCTTTCGCCCCGGCCGTGATTGGCGCCGGCTTCGTGCGCGATGTGCTGGGCGCTTCGAAGGAGGCCCTCGCCGACGGCGCCTTCGACACCTTGGCTCTAGCGGGGTTCACCCCGGCCGATATCGCCGCCGCCGAAATCTTCGCGCTTGGGGCCCGGAGCTTGGCGGCCGCGCCCTTTCTTTCGTCGGCTCAACGGGAGATGTTTTTAAGCGACGCGGAGATATCGGCGGAGGCGCGCATGGCCATGCTGACCGCCAGCCAGCCCTTCGCGTGCGCGCCCCTGACGATGAGCTTCGCCCTTCCCTTCGAACCGTCGCCGGAGGAAGGCCCGCGCTTGCTGGCCGCTGGCGCCCGCGCCGGCGTGGAAGCCCTGCGCCTGCGACGGGCCGCGTCGCCAGCCGGTTTCGTAGTCAATCCCCCCATCGCCCCGGCCGCCGAGCCTGACCGGAGCCAGCCGCCCGGCGAACGCGTGGTCGAGCGAGTCGTCGAGGTCCGGCGCAGCCGGCGCAAGCTGCCCGATCGCCGCAAGGGCTACATCCAGAAGGCCGCCGTGGGAGGGCACAAGGTCTACCTGCACACCGGCGAGTACGACGACGGAGAACTGGGAGAAATCTTCATCGACATGCACAAGGAAGGCGCCGCCTTTCGCTCGCTGATGAACAATTTCGCCATCGCCATCTCCATCGGGCTGCAATATGGTGTGCCGTTGGACGAGTTCGTCGACGCCTTCGTCTTCACCCGCTTCGAGCCGGCCGGTCCGGTCACCGGCAACGGGGCCATCGCCTCGGCAACCTCCATCCTGGACTATGCTTTCCGTGAATTAGGCGTCTCCTACCTGGGCCGCGCCGATCTCGCCAACATCGACCCGGCCGAGTTCAACGCCGACGGCCTGGGCGCCGGAGCGGCCGACCAGCCGCAGCCGGCTTCGCGGTTTATCTCCAAGGGCTTTTCCCGCGGAGCCGCCCCTGACAACCTGGTCTTCCTGCCCCTCCCCGCCCACCGGGACGGCGGTCGCGCCGCCGACGTCTGTCCCGCCTGCGGCGATCTGGCCTTGGTTCGCAAAGGCCAGAGCCGGATTTGCGAGACCTGCGGCGCGCGGGCCGCCAGGGTTGGTGACGGCGAAAACTGACCGCCGCTCGGGTTAAGGCGACATTGCGGCGAATTAATTGGCCCAAAGCGGACTCATGCCCCACTTGATAGAGTCTTGGTCGTCGTTTGAAAGGAAGGCGCACCGTGCCAGGCCGCTCCCGGGCCACCCGTTTCGCGCTGATCGCCGGCGCCTGCGGCCTGCTCGCCGCGGCGGGGAACGCCCACGCCCTGGTCGCCGCTCAGAATGTGCCCAGGCTGGTTTCCTTCGGCGGCGCCTGCGTCCATTGCGACTTGACTGGGCGCAAGCTCATTGGCGCGAAGTTCATGGGCTGCAACTTCGCCGGCGCGTCCCTGGTCGGCGCCGATCTGCGCGGCGCGGCCTTTTTAGGCACGAACTTCACCGGGGCCGATCTGTCGCACGCCGATATCAGCGGCGCCTCGATGACCGGCGCCCGCTTCATGCTCGCCAATTTTTCCGACGCCAAACTGACCGGCCTGGAGGCGACGGGCGCGAATTTCATGAGCGCCGACCTCACCGGCGCCAGCTTCGACGCCGCCGAGATGGTGGGCTCGAACCTGACCCGCGTTAAGGCGGGCGACGCCAGTTTCAAGAGCGCCAACTTCACCGGCGCATCGCTTGCCGAGGGCGACTTCGCCAAGGCCGACTTCAAGGATGCCGAACTTCGCCACACTTCGTTGGTCGGCGCCGATCTGTCGCAGGCGCGCAATCTGACCCAGCATCAGGTGGATGGCGCCTGTTCCGACGCGAGAACCCGCTTGCCGCCCGGCCTGACCGGCCACGGCTGCGGCGGGCGCCGGTAGAACGCCTAGGCCTTCGCCGGCTTCAGGCGTATGTGCAATTCCTCCAACTGCGCGTCGCGCGCGGCGGAGGGCGCATTCATCATCAGATCCCGCCCCTGCTGGTTCAAGGGGAAGGCGATGACCTCGCGAATCGCCTGCTGGCCGGCCAGCAGCATGACGATGCGGTCGATCCCCGGCGCCAGGCCGCCGTGCGGCGGCGCGCCGTAACGAAAGGCGTTCAGCATGCCGCCGAACTCTCGCTCCACCGTTTCACCGCCGTAGCCGGCGATCTCGAAGGCCTTGAGCATGACGTCGGGGCGGTGGTTGCGGATCGCCCCCGAGCACAACTCGTGGCCGTTGCAGACAATGTCGTATTGCCAGGCCAGGATATCGAGCGGATCGTGGGCGTTCAGCGCCTCCAGTTCCCCCTGCGGCATGGAAAACGGGTTGTGCGAGAAGTCCACGCGACTGGTTTCCTCGTTCATCTCGTACATCGGATAATCGACGACCCAGCAGAAATCGAAGCGGTCGGGCTCGATCAGGCCGAGTTCGCCGCCCACTTTTGTCCGCGCCAAGCCGGCGAAGCGGTGGAAGAGCCCGGGCTCGCCGCCCACGAAGAAGGCGGCGTCGCCGGTTTTCAAGCCCAACTGCTCGCGGATCGCTTCGGTTCGCTCGGGCCCCAGATTGCGGGCAATGGGGCCGGCCGCGCCAGCCTCGACGCCTTCGCCGCCACGCCAGAAGATATAGCCCAGTCCCGGCTGGCCCTCGCCCTGAGCCCAGGCGTTGAGGCGGTCGCAGAAGGCGCGCGACCCGCCGCCGGGCGCGCGAATGGCCCAGATGGCGTTCTTCGCGCTCTCCAGCATCCGGGCGAAGAGGCCAAAGCCGCCTCCCCGGAAATGCGGCGATACGTCGGCCATGACCAGAGGATTGCGCAGATCCGGCTTGTCGGTCCCATAACGGGCGATGGCGTCGCGATAGGAAATGCGGGGAAATGGATAGGGGGTGACCGACTTTCCCTCCGCGAACTCCGTGAACACCCCATGCAACACCGGCTCGATGGCGGCGAACACGTCCTCCTGGGTGACGAAGCTCATCTCCACATCGAGCTGATAGAATTCCAGCGAGCGGTCGGCGCGGGCGTCCTCGTCGCGGAAACACGGCGCGATCTGGAAGTAGCGGTCGAAGCCGGCCACCATGAGGAGTTGTTTGAACTGCTGAGGCGCCTGGGGCAGGGCGTAGAACTGGCCCGGATGCAGGCGCGAAGGCACCAGGAAATCGCGCGCGCCCTCGGGGCTGGAGGCGGTGAGGACCGGGGTCTGAAACTCCGTGAACCCCTGATCGATCATCCGCCGGCGGATGGAATCGATGATTCTCGAACGCAGGACGATATTGCGATGCAGGGTTTCTCGCCGCAGGTCGAGATAGCGGTGGGCGAGCCGGATATCCTCGGGATAGTCCGGCTCGCCGAACACCGGCAGGGGCGTTTCGGCCGCCTCCGAGAGAACGGCGACATCGGCCACGCGCACCTCGATCTCGCCGGTGGAAAGGCCCGCGTTCACCGTGTCGGGGGTGCGCGCCACCACTTCGCCGTCGATCCTGACCACGCTTTCGGCGCGCAGCCGTTCCAACGCCGCGAAGCCCGGTTCGCCGGGATGGGCCACAAGTTGGGTCAGGCCGTAGTGGTCGCGCAGATCGACGAACAGCAGGCCGCCGTGATCGCGCTTGCGATGAATCCACCCCGATAGCCGCACACTCGCGCCCTGGTCCGCGAGCCGCAAGGCGCCGCAGGTGTGGGTGCGATAGGCGTGCATCGTCGGATCCTCGAAGGCGGCTGTTTGGAGCGGCGCGGAAGGGCGCATGGGGTCTTTGCCCTGTCAAGGCGGCGGCAAGCCAGACGAACCCGCGCCTCGGCCCCCCCGGGGCTCACGCTTCCGATCGCACCGTGGGCTCCGTTTTTTCGCGACCTATCGAGATCCAGGCGAGGGAGGGGCCGCCTGCCGTGTCAGCCCTTCGAAACGCCGGCCGCACGGAGATCTGCCCGAATTGCAGGGAAACGGGGTGAACAGATCGCCGAGGTCCTGTTCCTTGCCCGCGTCACGTAACAGGGGTTTCACGCCGAATATCTCCTCCAGAGTGCGCAGGGTCGATCCGTGCGTGTAATGGATGCGGTTGGAATAGCCGTGACCCTTGGCGAACGGCGAGAGTACGATCATCCCTATGGGCCCGTCTCCCTTGTTGGCCTCATCCCAGACGATGAACAGCGCGCCACCTTGCTTGTAGGCGGCGGAGTGGAGGATGGCCGGGACATTCTGGGAGAGCCAGGCGTCCCCGTGGGCGATGGGATCGCCTTTGCAATTGTCATGCATGTCGTCGCAAAGGTTAGGGGTGATCCAATTGTAGCTGGCAACCGTGTTGTTATTCAAATCCATCGCCAGTTCCCCATACGGCCGGAGATGAGCAATGCAAGAGGCCGAATGTTTGTCGAGATTGTTGGTGACGTCGTCAAAGTACGCGAAGGGCTCGTGCCGGACAGCATAGAGGGGGCTGCCATCGGGATCGATGGGGCCGCCGTCGGTGAGCGGACATGTCTTGCCGGTGGTGTTCTCCAGGTATGCCTTCCAGGACACGCCGGCGGCGTCCAAAAGGGTGACCAGATGCGCCGGCGTGGTTTGCGAATTCTTCGCCGGAGGTCCGTCGTTCAAAATCCCGAAGTTCGTGCCCGCCTCCAGCCACAGATAGTTGGGCAGGCTGGGGTGGTTGTTCGGCGGATTGAAATATTGCTCGGCGTGTGACGCCATCGGCAGCAGAGTGTTGTTGATGTAGGGCGCGGCGGGATTTCCCTTGATGTCGCGCTTGCCGTCGCCCGTCCAGTTGTGATTTTCCATCAGGATGACGAACACGGTGTCGATGCGGTGGGCGGGCGCCGAGCCGGGCACGGCGAGATTTACCGCAGCGGGA
>JBPCMA010000124.1:0-2609 GCA_051002715.1 Caulobacteraceae bacterium | reverse complement strand
TCCTAATCGCGGTCAAGGCGGCGGGCGTGAACCGGCCGGACATCCTGCAGCGGCTGGGCTTCTATCCGCCGCCGCCCGGCGCGCCGGCGACCCTGGGCCTGGAGGTGGCCGGCGAGGTGATCGCCGGCGCCGGACGCTGGCAGGCGGGCGAGAGGGTCTGCGCCCTGCTGGGCGGCGGCGGCTATGCGCAGCTCGCCGTCTGCGACGCGCGCCACGCCCTGCCCATTCCCGCCGGCCTCGACTTCGCTCAGGCCGCGGCTCTGCCCGAGACCGCCTTCACCGTCTATGCGAACGTCTTCGAGCATGGCGCCC
This sequence comes from Caulobacteraceae bacterium, assembly GCA_051002715.1. GTDB lineage: Bacteria > Pseudomonadota > Alphaproteobacteria > Caulobacterales > Caulobacteraceae > Acaudatibacter. The sequence goes on along the minus strand of JBPCMA010000124.1, from coordinate 2,297 downwards.
TGAAGGCCGGCGAGACCTTCATGGTCCATGGGGCCACCTCCGGCATCGGCGTCGCCGCCATCCAAATGGCCAAGGCCGCCGGCGCCCGGGTCATCGCCACCGCCCGCGGCGCCGCCAAGGCGGCTCAGGCGCGGCGTCTCGGCGCCGACATCGCGGTCGATGCGATCAGCGAGGATTTCGAGGCCGTCGCAAGGGCTCAGGGTGGAGTCGATGTCATCCTCGACATGGTCGCGGGGGCCTATTTTCCGAAGAACCTGGAAGCGTTGAACATCGGCGGTCGCCTGGTCCACATCGCCTCCCAGGGGGGAGGGACGGTGGAGCTGCCGATCGGCAAGATGATGCAAAAGCGCCTCGTCATCACCGGCTCGACCCTGCGTCCCCGCTCCGCCGACGAAAAGGCGCGCCTCGCCGCCGCGGTGGAGCGCGTCGTCTGGCCGTGGATCGCGGCGGGCAAGGTCCGCCCCGCCATCGATCGGACCTTCCCGCTCGAAGAGGCCGCCGCCGCCCACGCCTGGCTCGAAAGCGGCGCGCACCTCGGCAAGGTGGTGCTGGTTATATAGCGGGCTGGTGGCGATTGGCCTCTCTTCCTTCTCTGGGGGAAGTACCGGCGAAGCCGGGGATGGGGGCGCCAGCTCGAGCCGACGGCCGGCCCCAAGCTGGAGCCCCCTTCGGCGCTTCGCGCCACTTCCCCCAGAGGGGTAAGAGGGCAGGGCGGCAAATCTCCCCGCCCGCCTTAGAAATTCTTCCTTGCGTCGACTCGCGGGCCGGGGTTTCTGCGCGGCGGGCCACGCCCTCCCAACGGGGCGCAGTCCATCTGCAAGGATGGGAGATTGACATGACGAGCCTCGCCAAGCCGGCCATGCGGCCGGCCCGTCCGGAGTTTTCCTCCGGCCCCTGCGCCAAACATCCCCGATGGTCTCTGGAGAATCTGCGCGGCGCGATTCTCGGCCGCTCGCACCGCTCCAAGGCCGGCCACGCCCGCCTCAAGGCGGCCATCGCCCAGACGCGCGCCGTCCTGCAAGTCCCCGACGATTTCCTGGTCGCCGTGGTCCCCGGATCGGACACCGGAGCGATGGAGATGGCCATGTGGTCGCTGCTCGGGCCAAAGCCTGTCCAGCTTCTCGCCTTCGAGTCCTTCGGCAAGGACTGGACGACCGATGTCGTCAAACAATTGAGGATCGAGGCGCAAGTCCTGGACGCACCCTACGGCGCCCTGCCGGACTTGAACCAGGTTCACCCCGACGCCGATCTGGTGTTCACCTGGAACGGCACCACCTCCGGGGTGCGCGTGCCGAACGGCGACTTCATCGCCAAGGGCCGGACGGGCCTGACGATCTGCGACGCCACCAGCGCCTGTTTCGCGCAAGGCCTCGATTGGCCGAAACTCGATGTGGTCACCTTTTCCTGGCAGAAGGCCCTGGGCGGCGAGGCGGCGCACGGCATGCTCATCCTCTCGCCGCGCGCCGTGACGAGGCTGGAAAGCCACGCGCCCGCCTGGCCCATGCCCAAGCTCTTTCGCCTGACGAAAGAGGGCAAGCTCAACGCCGATATTTTCGACGGCCTGACCATCAACACCCCCTCGATGCTGTGCGTGGAGGACTGGCTCGACACTCTGAAGTGGGCCGCCTCGATCGGTGGCCTCCCCGAACTGAAGCGCCGCGCCGACGGCAACGCAGCGGTGCTCGGCGCCTGGGTGGAGCGCACCGCCTGGATCGACTTTCTGGCCCGCGATCCGGCGACCCGCTCCAACACCTCGGTGTGCCTCAAGATTGTAGATGCCAACGTCGCCGCTCTGCCTCCCGACGCCCAGCGCGACTTCGTCAAGCGCCTCACCTCCCTGCTCGAAAAGGAAGGCGTCGCTCTCGACATCGGCGCTCACCGCAACGCCCCGCCGGGCCTTCGCATCTGGTGCGGCGCCACCGTCGACGCCGACGACCTCGAAGCCCTCACCCCCTGGCTCGACTGGGCCTTCGCCAGCCTGTCCGAGGAGATGGCGGTCGCCTGATGCCCCGGGTTCTCATCGCCGACCGGCTCTCCCCCGCCGCGGTGGAAATCTTTCGCCACCGCGGGATCGACGCCGACGTCAAGGTCGGCCTCTCGAGTGAAGAGCTCATCGCCATTGTCGGCGACTACGAGGGCCTGGCCGTTCGCTCGGCCACCAAGGCGACGGCGCCGGTCATCGCCGCGGCCCGCCGGCTCAGGATCATCGGCCGGGCCGGTATCGGGGTGGACAACATCGACATCCCCGCCGCCACCGCCGCCGGGATCGTGGTGATGAACACTCCGTTCGGCAATTC
>JBPCMA010000123.1:0-12673 GCA_051002715.1 Caulobacteraceae bacterium | reverse complement strand
TCCGAGATCCTCCCTGAGGTGCGTCCCGCCGTCAGGAGGGCGCGACAGGCGCTTTTGTCAATCGGACACGATGGCGCGGCCGGCGGCGTCGTCGCTCTCCACCCCGGCCACCCTCGGGACGGTCCCGGCCAGGCGCCCCCCGACGCGGATCGGTTCGATGCGCCGGGCCAGACCGGTGGCGTCGTCGGTCTCGACATAGACGCCGCACACCGTGGCCGGGCCCTCGGCGGGCTTGTAGCGGCCGCCGGAAATGCGGGTGGTGAAACGCCGCAGCGGCTCCTCCTTCTGGTTGCCGATGACGCTGTCGTAGTCGGCGCAGGCGCCGGCGTCGGTCTGGTAGGCCGTGCCGGCGTTGAGAATTTGCGCGTCGGCGGGGGGAACGTGGGTGTGGGTGCCGATCACCAGAGTGGCGCGGCCGTCGCAGAAGTGGCCCATCGCCATCTTTTCGGACGTGGCCTCGGCGTGCAGGTCGATGACGATGGCGTCGGCGGCCTCGCCCAGGGGGCAGGCGCAGAGTTCGCGGTCGATGCAGGCGAAGGGATCGTCCAGGGCGTCCATGTTCACCCGCCCGAGCAGATTGATCACCAGAACCCGGCGGCCGCGTTCGGTCTCGAAGAGCTGGGCGCCGCGGCCGGGGACGTCCGACAGAGCCGGATAGTTGAGCGGCCGGATGAGCCTGGGCTCGCGGGCGATATAGGTGAGCGCCTCCTTCTGGTCCCAGGAATGATTGCCCAGGGTCAGGCAGTCGGCCCCGGCGTCGAACAGTTCGCGGGCGGCGGCCTCGGTGATCCCGTAGCCGCCGGCGGCGTTCTCGGCGTTGACGATCACGAACTCCAGGGCCAGGCTTCGGCGAAGCCCCGGCAGATGGTCGGCCAGGCCCTCCCGGCCGGAACGCCCGACGATGTCGCCGAAGAAGGCTAGACGCATTCACTGTCCTTTTCAGACCTCGATATAGCCGGTTTCGGAGAGAATGGCGTCCAGGCGTCGGTCATGATCCTCGAGCGGCACGGCGTCCACTTCCTGGCCGGCGAAAGCCAGACCGATGACGAGGAGAGGTCCGGCGGCGCGCAAGGCGGCGATGGCCCGGTCGAAGTGGCCGCCGCCCTGGCCCAGTCGGCCGCCACGCCGATCGAAGGCGAGCACCGGAGCGAGGATCAGGTCGGGAATCAGGGACGGGGCGGAAGGGGGCGGGGCGGGGATGCCCAGGGCGTCGGGAACCAGGGCGTCGAGAGGCCCGGCGGCGCGGAAGATCATCGGCCCCTCGCGGCCCGGCGCCGCCGGCAGGGCGATCGCCGCCCCGGCCGCCGCCAGCCGCGCCAGACTTGGGCCGGGGTCCAGTTCACTGCCGATCGGGCGGTAGCCGGCGACGACGCGGAAGGCCGGCAGGCGAGAGAGCGGCAGAAAGGCGGCGGCGAGGCTCGCGGCGTCGGGATGCGCGCGCGCCAGGGCGCGTCGGCGGCGGCGCAGGGCGGCGCGGAGGGCGACTTTGGCGGAGGAGGGGGGAGAGTCAGTCATGGAACACGCTCGCGCGATTGATCTTCTCCCCTTGCGGGAGAAGGCGGCCCGAAGGGCCGGATGAGGGGTCGCGCGTCGCTCGCCGTGGAAAACCCCTCATCCGTCGGCTTCGCCGACACCTTCTCCCGCAAGGGCAGAAGGGGCGCCGCTCTCGCCCTCGCCGCCCTCGCCCTTGCCGGGTGCATCGACCTGGCGCCGGCCTATCGCCGGCCGGCCCAGCCGACGCCGGGCGCCTTTCCCACCGGGCCCGCCTATGCGCCGCCAACGAGTGTCCAGCCGGTGGTCGGCTGGCGCGACTTCTTCGCCGACCCCAAGCTGAAGACGGTGATCGACGAGGCTCTGGCCAACAACCGTGACTTGCGCGAGGCGGTGGCCAACATCGCCGCCGCGCGGGCCCAATACCAAGTGCAGCGCGCCAACCTCTATCCCCACCTCTCCGCCACCGCCTCGGCCACCTTCGGGGAGTTTCCCTCCACCTCCAGCCTCGTCACCCAGCCACCGCCCACCGGAGGGGGCGGGACGACCGCCGCCGCCGCCGCGCCGTCCAACAACGGGTCTTTCCACGAACACCAGTACGACCTGAACCTGGGTGTCAGCGCCTTCGAGGTCGACCTGTTCGGCAAGCTGCGCAATCTCTCGCGCGCCGCCCAGGACCAGTATTTCGCCACCAGCGAGGCGCGCGACGCGGCCCAGATCACCCTCGTCGGCGAAGTCGCCGCCGACTATGTCACCCTGGCTTCCGACCGCTCCCTCCTGGCCATCGCCCAGGAGACGGTGGCCAACGGCGGCCAGACCCTGATTCTCACCCGCGCCCGCCTGGCCGGCGGCATCGCCTCCGGGCTGGACGTGAGCCAGGCCCAGACCGTGGTCGAACAGGCCCGCTTCGACGTGGCCCGCCTGACCACCCAGGTCGCTCAGGACCGCAACGCCCTGGAGCTGGTGGTCGGCGCGCCGGTCCCCGACGCCCTGCTGCCGCCGGCCCTTGGCGCGCCGGTGGTGGTGCTCTCGCGCCTGCCGGCCGGCCTTTCCTCGGCGGTTCTCCTGCGCCGCCCCGACGTGGTCGAGGCCGAGGATCAGCTGCGCGGGGCCAACGCCAACATCGGGGCCGCCCGCGCCGCCTTCTTTCCCACCATTTCGCTGACCGGCTCGGGGGGCTTGACCAGCAACGCCCTCTCGACCCTGTTCCGCGCCTCGTCGGCCACCTGGACCTTCATCCCCTCCATCACCCAGCCGATCTTCGATTTTGGGGCCAACCGGGGCAACCTGAACTACGCCAAGGCCCAGCGGGATCTGGCCGTCGCAACTTATGAAAAGGCCGTCCAGACCGCCTTCCGCGAGGTGGCCGACGCCCTGGCTCAGCGCGGCACGATCGCTGGCGAGCTGGCCGCCCAGCGCGCCCTGGTCGCCGCGGCGGGCGAGGCCCTCACCCTGGCCAACGCCCGCTACCAGGCCGGGGCCGACACCTACTTGAACGCCCTCATCGCCCAGCGCACCTACTACGCCGCCCAGCAGACCCTGGTGACCACCGAGCTCACCGAGGCGACCAATCTGGTGGCCCTCTACACCTCGTTGGGGGGAGGGCTGGAGGCGGCGCCGTGACCCTCGACGGCGGCTGCCATCGCGGCAATCTGCGAGTCATCTTCTCCACGCCACCGGTTCGGCCTGCGCACCGCCGATTTCCTGGTCTGCGCCACATGCGGCGTCTATGTCGCCGCCGTGATCGAGGGGCCGGAGGGCGCCATGGCGACCCTCAACGTCAACGCCCTGGCCGAACGCGCCCTCTTCACCGCGATGCCCACATCCATGAACTACGACGGCGAGACCGCGCGGGTCCGCGCCGCCCGCCGCGCCGCCCGCTTCACCCCGGCGGTAGTGCATCGGGGCTAATGCGCGCCCCTCAACTCTCCTCTGGCCCCGGGTCGGCGCCGACGTAGCGGGGGCGGGGCGGGGGCAGGACGTAGGCGGCGGTGACGGCGAGGCCGAGGGCCAGGCCCCAGAGGGGGGCGAGGAGGGAGATGAGGGCGCCGGCGGCCAGAAGGGCGGCCGAGGCGCTGTAGTGGATGGTCATCTGGCGCAGGAAGCCGGACTCCAGGCGCTCGTCCATCAGCCGCCTTCCTTGCAGGGCGTAGAGCCACTTGGCCAGCCAGCCGAGGCCGGGAACCAGCAGCGACCAGGCCAGGAAGATGGCCGCGGCCCGCCCGTCCGCCGCCACGCCGCGCCCCAGATGCCCGGTCCACAGGCGGATCGGATAGGCTTGGCACATCACCCCGGCCAGGAAAACCAGGGTCAGGAAACTGAAAATGTGGTCGCTTTTCACATAGATGCGGCCCGAATAGTGGTGCCGCAGCCAATAGAGGCCGATCACGCCGTAGCTCATGGCCAGGCCCAGGTAGGCGCGCCATTCGCCAAGCAGCGCCGCCACGAGGCCGTGGGTTTCCGGCGGCCCGCCGAAGGTTCCCGGCGGATGGATCTCCACCACCAGCAGGGTGATGGAGATGGCGAACACCGCGTCGGCGAAGCCCTCGATGCGGCCCAGCCCCCGTTCCGCGCCCGATGTGTCGTCCGAGGCCATGACCGCTTTTCCGCGGCGCCCGAGCTCGCTCTCAGCCCGCGACCTTGTAGGATTGCAAGGTGTCGGTATAGCGCTCGCTCCGGACGCCGTTCACGTCGTAATACTCTTCCACCGCCTTGACCCAGCGTTTTACTTGCGGCGCGTAATAGATGAGCTTGTAGGTCCGGCCGCTGATCGGGCGGGCGGTGATCGCCTGGCTCTGGGTGAGGGTGGTCGCGCCGCCGCCTCCGACACGCGCCAGGGCGCCGGCCACGGCGCCGGGAGCGAGGATGGCGCTCCACCTCCCGTCGCCCTCGATCTTCAAGGCCCTGAACCTGCCCGCCGGCGTGTCCACATCTTCCCAGCCGGTGACAAGGTAGTCGGTGTGGAAATGCTCGCTCTTGTGGCCCGCGTTCGGATTGAGTTCGGTGTAATCGACATCCCAATGTTTTCCCGGCGTCAGGGGGAATTCCAGCGGTCGGTTGACCACCGTCTCCACCCCGTTGACGCTGCGAAAGCGGCTCCAGTCGCGGCCGGAAAGCGACTCTTTCGGAGGAAGGGTCGATCCGGATTCCCGGGTCGAAACCAGGAGGCTGTCGGGGTTCACCCGCTCCAGGTCGAGTTGCATCGTCTTTTCAGCCCAGTTCGTCCCCCGCTCCGTGGTGTCCTTGTAGACCCAGTCGTCGCCGCTCGCCAGCGCCGGCGCGTCGACCGCCGGCCCGCTCGCCGGCGGGCTGAGAGTCCAGCCGTGGCCGGCCGCCGCCAGAGCGCCGCCCGCCCAGGCCGCCGCGATGAGTGCGCGCATGAGACCCCTCCGCGATCTTCCCCGTTGTCGCCGAGGTTCAAGTCTGCCCGCGATCGGGTGGTTTCGCAACTCGAACTTTGGACGCGGATTTCGGTGACAGTGTACTTAACTCACCAACGCCTTCGGCTGCTTCGTCTGGCGTACCCGAGTTAAGTACACTGTCACCGAAATCCCATGATGAGGAGGGAGGAAGGCGCTCATAGCCCCTCACCGCTCCACCTTGGTCGACAGGACCACGGAGCTGGTCGTCCGCTCCACCCCGTCCAGGGCGCCGAGCGCATCGATCAGGGCGTCCATTTCGGCGGCCGAGGGGGTGACGACCTCGGCGATGAGGTCGAAGGGGCCGCTCACCGACTGCAGGCGGCGCACGGCGGAAAGGCGGCGGATGGCGCCGACCACGGCCGGGGCGGCCTTGGGGGTGACGGTCATCATCACATAGGCGTGGATGTGGCCGCCCTCGTGGGCCGGCGAGAGGCGCACGGTGTAGCCGGCGATGGCCCCGCCGCGCTCCAACCGCTCCAGCCGGCTCTGCACGGTGGTGCGCGACAGGCCAAGAGTGCGCGCCAGCCTAGCCACGGGGGCGCGGGCGTCGTCGCGCAGGGCGGCGAGCAGGCGGCGGTCGAGTTCGTCCATGTGCAAGGTTCCCTCGGCGATCCGCCGCGATTGGATCGGCGTTTCGTCGGTCTGGCAATATGAATCGACGCGCCGGCGGGCCATCTTCGCCTTGAGGCCATTCCAGGGAGAACACACATGAAGGACGTCGTCGTTATCGGCGCGGGCCATATCGGCTCGACCATCGCCCACCTCTTGAGCGAAAGCGGCGACTATCGGGTGGTCGTCGCCGACCGCTCGGCCGGCCAGCTCGCCGACATGGCCGCCCACCCGCGGGTCGAGACGACCGTGCTGGATGTCGCCGACGCCGCCGCCCTCACCGACCTGCTGACCGGCGGGTTCGCCGTCCTCTCCGCCGCCCCCTTTCACCTGACCTACCAGGTGGCGCAGGCGGCCAAGGCGGCCGGGGCCCACTATCTGGACCTCACCGAGGACGTCGCCTCGACCGCCAAGGTGAAGGCCCTGGCCAAGGGCGCCAAGACCGCCTTCATTCCCCAGTGCGGCCTCGCCCCCGGCTTCATCTCCATCGTGGCGGCCGATCTCGCCCGCCATTTCGACGAGTTGCACGACGTGCGCCTGCGCGTCGGCGCCCTGCCGCGCTACCCGTCCAACGCGCTTGGCTACAATCTCACCTGGTCCACCGACGGGGTGATCAACGAATACTGCGAGCCGTGCGAGGCCATCGTCGAGGGCCAGCCGCGCGTGACCCGCGCCCTGGAGGAATGCGAGGCCTTCGCCCTCGACGGGGTGGCCTACGAGGCGTTCAACACCTCCGGCGGCCTGGGCGCCCTGGCCGAGACCCTGGCGGGCAAGGTGCGCAACCTCAACTACCGCACCATCCGCTATCCCGGCCACGCGGCGATCATGAAGCTGCTGCTCAACGACCTGCGCCTGCGCGACCGGCGCGAGGTGCTCAAGGACATCCTGGAAAAGGCGGTGCCGGCGACGATGCAGGACGTGGTCATCGTCTTCGTCACCGTGTCGGGTCTGAAAGACGGGCGCCTGACGCAGGAGACCTACGCCAACAAGATCTACGCCCGCGACATGGGCGGAGCGACGGTCAGCGGCATCCAGATCACCACCGCCTCGGCCATCTGCGCGGTGCTCGACATGCTGGCGGCCGGGCGTCTGCCGGCGCGCGGCTTCGTGCGCCAGGAGGAGATCGGCCTCGCCGAATTCCTCGCCAACCGCTTTGGCGCCGCCTACGCCGGGGCCGAGACGGCGCCGGCCGCGCACGAGCCGGCCCGCCCCAAGCTGGCGGCCATCGCGTGAACGCCCCCTTCGCCACTCCGATCGCCGGGGAAGCCTCGGCGCTCTTGAAGCGCCTCGGCGTGCCGGAGAGCGCCTGCCGGGGCGGCGGGCGGGCGGTGACCTCGCCGATCACCGGCGAGACCATCGCCAATGTCCACGATTGCACGGCTGACGAAGCGCGGGGCGCCATCGACGCCGCGCATGAGGCCTTCCTCGCCTGGCGCAAGGTTCCCGCACCGCGGCGGGGCGAGCTGGTCCGCCTGCTCGGCGAGGAACTGCGCGCCGCCAAGGACGATCTGGGCCTGCTGGTGACGATCGAGGCCGGCAAGACGATCTCCGAGGGCCTGGGCGAGGTGCAGGAGATGATCGACATCTGCGACTATGCGGTCGGCGTTTCGCGGCAGATCTTCGGCCTGACCATCGCCACCGAACGGGCCGATCATCGGATGATGGAGACCTGGCACCCGCTGGGCGTCGTCGGCGTGATCAGCGCCTTCAACTTCCCCGTCGCCGTGTGGTGCTGGAACGCCGCCCTGGCGCTGGTCTGCGGCGACGCCGTGGTGTGGAAACCATCGGAGAAGACGCCGCTCACCGCCTTGGCCGTCCAGGCCCTCTACGAGCGGGCGGCGGCAAGGTTCGGCGACGCGCCGAAGCCTCTTTCCACCGTTCTCATTGGCGACCGCGCGGTCGGCGAGTCCCTGGTAGCCGCGCCCAAGGTCGCCCTGGTCTCGGCCACCGGCTCGACCGCCATGGGCCGCGCCGTGGGTCCGGTGGTGGCGGCCCGCTTCGCCCGGGCGCTGCTGGAGCTCGGCGGCAACAACGCCGCCATCGTCGCCCCCAGCGCCGACCTCGACCTCACCCTGCGCGGCGTGGCCTTCGCCGCCATGGGGACGGCCGGCCAGCGCTGCACCACCCTGCGCCGCCTCTTCGTCCACGAAGGCATTTATGACGGGTTCGTCGCGCGGCTGAAGGGCGCCTACGCCAGCGTGAGCGTCGGCGATCCTCGGCATACGGACAAACTCGTCGGCCCACTGATCGATCGGGCGGCGTTCGAGGGCATGGAGCGAGCGCTCGCCGACGCGCGCGCCCAGGGCGGCGCGGTCACCGGCGGCGAACGCGCCGACGTGGCCGGGGAGGGGTTCTACGCCCGTCCCGCCCTGGTCGAGATGGCCGCCCAGAGCGAAGTGGTCCGCCGCGAGACCTTCGCCCCCATCCTCTACGTCATGCGCTACCGCGATTTCGACGAAGCCATCGCCCTCAACAACGATGTGGCCCAGGGCCTCTCCTCGTCGATCTTCACCACCAACATGCGCGAGGCCGAGCGGTTCGTTTCCGCCGTCGGCTCCGACTGCGGCATCGCCAACGTCAACATCGGCCCCTCCGGCGCCGAGATCGGCGGCGCCTTCGGCGGCGAGAAGGAAACCGGCGGCGGCCGAGAATCCGGCTCCGATAGCTGGCGGGCCTACATGCGTCGCGCCACCAACACGGTGAACTACGGCGTCACCCTGCCGCTGGCCCAGGGGGTGAAGTTCGAGATTTTAGGGTGAGGCGCGACCGCCGCCCGATGTTCGCCGGATCCACCCGAAACTACCGTCATGGCCGGGCTCTTGTCCCGGCCGCCCATGCCCTCCGCTCGATCACATGAGCCCCGCGCGAATAGATCCGCCCAATCCGAATTGTCCCGCTCGATGAGATTGATCTTCCACTCGCGCTTATATTTCTTCAGGGATTTCTCGCGGCGGATCGCCGTGACGATGGATTCGTGCTGCTCGAACCAGACCAGCCGGTGGAGTTTGTAGGTCTGAACGAAACCTGGAATTGCTCCGGAACGGTGCTGATCGATCCGCGCCGGCAGGTTGGCGGTGACGCCGGGGTAGAGCGTGCCGTGGCGGCGGTTGGTCAACATATGGACGGCGATGAAGGGGCGGCGCGCCGTTCGAAGAGACTGGTGTGAATGGGTCGCCGGGACAAGCGCCCGGCGATGACGGTAGGTGGGGAAGGGCGGCGCCTATCCCGAACCGCCGGAAACCCTCCTCCACACCGCCTCCTCCTCCCCCCTAGCGCCAATACCAGTTGGACATCGGCCGCCGATTGATGAAGATTGGCGGGCCATCAACGGAGTTTCCCATGCGCCCGCCCATTCTCATCGTCGCCGTCGCCGCCGGCCTAGCTCTGGCCGCCTGCTCGAAAACCGCCAGCAATGAAGCCGCCGCGGCCGGCGACAGCGCCAATGCCGCGGCCGATCAGGCCGCCGCCGCCGCCGCCACCACCGTCAACGACGCCGGCGCGGCCACCCAGAACGCCGCCGCCAACGCCGACACGGCGGTCGACACCGCCGCCGACAACACCAAGGCGGCCGCCGCCAAGGCCGGCCGCAAGGCCGACGCGGCCGCCAACGCCGCCGCCAACACCAACTAGGCGGACCACCGCGCCTTGAAGCCGGCGATTTCTTCGGGGGCGTAGAAGGCGCGGACGGCGGGGGCGGCGTAGATGGCGGCCAACTGGGCGGCGGGCAGGCGAAAGCGGGCGCGGGTCTCGGCGTAGAGAGGCCAGGAACGGCGGGTCGCCGCGGTGTTGAGGGCCGGCAGGGCGACGCCCGGCGTCTCCAGGAAGGCCGCCCCCGCCGCCAGCAGAGCGGGCCGCCCCGGCGCGCCGTCCCCCATGTCCTCGGCGCGATAGGCCAGCAACTCGACGCCCGCCGCGCTCAGCCGCCGCGCCCCCCCGCCCGCCGGCCAAGGGGCGCCGGGCGGCAAGCGGGCGGCGAGGAGGTCGAGGCCGAACACCGCCGCCAGCTCCTCGTCGAACCACGTTCGGTAGGCGCCGACCATCCGCCAGGCCAGCCGCTCGAAACTGCCGGCCGGTTCCGCGTCGGCCAGCACAGCCTCCCACAGATCGCCCACGAAGGCGACGACCGCCGCCGCGTCCGCCCCGTCGCGCGCGCTCAAGGCCCCGCCGGCCCGGCCGCAGAAATCGGCCAGGAAACCCGCCACCGAGAGCGAGCGGGCGACGGGATCGCGCATGCCGGTGATCACCTTGACCGGCTGGCCGCGCGCCCGCGCCGCCGCGATCTCGCCCGCCGCCTTTCGCCCGTTGCGCGGGATCAGCCGGGCGACCAGGGGATGGAGGATGGTGTTGGCCGCGCCTTTGGCGGCGAGGATGGCCTCGAAGGCGGCGAGGTTGGTCTCCGTCAGATAGTGGGCGTGCAGCGGCTCGGAGCCGCCGCGCCCCGCCGCCGACCGCGCCGCCTCGACCCAGGCCAGGGAACCGACCTTGGCCATCTGATGGACGACGATCAGCGGCGGGCCGCTCATCCGCGCCCCCGGCCCCTCAGGCGAACTCGGCCCAGGCGCGGGTCATGGCCGGCACCCGCATCTGCTTTTCCCAGGCCACCGAGCCAGGGGCAAGGCGCAGATCGGGGTTGGCCAGAACGGCGGCGATGGCCACCTCCGTTTCCATCTGGGCCAGGCCGGCGCCCAGGCAGCGATAGGCGCCGTGGCCGAAAACCAGCGAGTCGGGCCCCCGCCGGTCGAGGTCGATGGCGTCGGGGTCGGGGAAGGCGGCGGGATCGCGGTTGGCGGCGCCCAGGATGACATTGACCCGCTCGCCGGCGGCGATCGCCCGGCCACCGATCTCGGCCTCGCGCGAGGCGATGCGGGCGACATACTGGAACGGGGTGGCCAGGCGCAGGAACTCCCGCGCCGCGCCGGGAATCCTGTCCGGCTCGGCGATCAGGCGCGCGCGCAGGTCGTCGTGTTCGAGCAGCATCAAGGCCGAGGCGGCGATGCCCATGGCCGTGGTCTCCAGGCCGCCGCTGAAGATGAAGGTCAGCAGGCCGGCGAGTTCCCGGTCGGACAATTCCAGTTCGCTATCGCTGCGCCCGACCAGTTGCGAGAAGCGGCCCTCGTCGGACCCCGCGCGGCTGGCGGCGATGCGCGGCTCGAAATAGTCGAGAAGCTCGCCGGCATGAACCTCCGCCCGTCGGAATTCGCGCATCGACCTGGGCGTCAGATCGAAGATCCAGGCCACCTCGCGGGCGGTGGCGGCCAGGCCGGCGGCGCCTTCCGATGGCAGGCCCAGCAGGGTGCGGATGGCGAACAGGGCCAGATCGTTGCCATAGCCGGCGGCCAGTTCGAACCCTCCGTCCCGTTTGGCGGCCCGCAGAAAAGCCCGCACTTGTTGCTCCAGGGCGGGCCGCATCACCTTGACGTCCATCCCCTGAAAGAGGCGGAACATGAATTTGCGCAACTGGGTGTGCAGCGGCGGGTTGGTGAAGAAGGCGACGTTCGACAGAACGGTCCGCAAGTTTGGCGAGGCGGGACCGCCGCGCTGCTCCAGCCGGTCGAACCGCGCGACCGGGTCGTCGGCGAGGAAGGTCGAATCGGCCAGCACCGCCATTCCGTCGGCGTGCCGGGTCAGCACCCAGGCCCCGAAGGCGCGGCTCCAATGGACCGGCGCCGTCTCGCGCAGGCGGGCGTAGGTCTCGTTGAGGGTCTCCGGCGTCAAGTCGGCGAGGGGATCGGGAGCGAGGGCGGCGCGGGCGGTCACGGGGCGGCGTATTCGGTTAGCAGCCGCTGGCCCTCGCCGCTTTCCAGCGCCGCGACCATGGCCTCGATGGTGGGAAATTGCAGGAAGGCGGCGGGGTCGACCTCGAAGCCGAGCTCATCCTCCAGGGCGCCGGCCATCAGCACCGCCTCGATGGAATCGAGCCCATAGGCCTCCAGGGTGCGGTCCAGCTCGATGGCCGGTTCGGGCAGGCCCAGCACGCCGGCCAGATACCGCCGCACCCACAGCCGAATGTCACCGTCCGCCACGCCCGCTTCTCCGCTATTCCGGCGCCGCCCTATAGCCCGGCGGCGAGGCGATGGCGACACCCGCGCGCGACCGTTGGCGTCAAGCCCCCATCCCGGCCGGAGCCTGTCCTCGGGCCGGCCCTTGGCCGGACTCGGGGGGCCAGACTTCCCCCATGAATGAGGGAAGAGAATTTCTTCTCCTCTCCCGCGAAGCGGGGGAGGAGAGGGTCCATGTAAAGCGGAACCCGCGAGGCCGCCGGCTCGTTGTCTTACTCGAACTCACAACCCCAGCGAGGCAGACGATGAGCGAGAACAGGATCAAGGGCGCGGCCAAGAAGGCCGGCGGCGCCGTCAAGCAAGCGGCCGGCAAGGCTGTCGGCGACCGCGGCATGGAAGCCAGGGGCGCGGCCGAAAAGGCGGCCGGGACGGTCCAGAACAAAGTCGGCAAGGCGCAGGACAAGGTCGGCGCCGCGATCAAGCGCTAACTCTCTTCCCCCGCTTGCGGGGGAAGTCCCGGCGAAGCTAAGGGATGGGGGCTTGACGCCCACGATAGCGTCCCGCCCCGCCCCTCCACCGCGTAGCCTGTCCTCGGGCTGGCTTTTGGCCGGACCCGGGGCGGTCCCCCTTCCCCCGTTTCACGGGGGAGAGGATTTGTCCCTAGTTTCGTTTCCCCACCCTTCACGCTGATCGGCAGACTGTCGAACAGCAGGGGGGCGGGACTGGTGCGGGCGCGTTCGATGGAGAGCATCCTGGCCTTGGTCGCCACCCCGCCGGGGGCGGAGAAGCCGCCGGCCTTGCCGCCCGCCGCCAGGACCCGGTGGCAGGGAACGACGATGGGAAAGGGATTGGCGCCCAGCGCCCGCCCTACCTCGCGCGCCGCGCCCGGTTCGCCCAGGCGCGCGGCGATTTCGCCGTAGGTGGCCGTCTCGCCTGGTGGAATGGCGCGGGCGACGGCATGGACGCGCCGGTCGAATTGCGCCACGCCGGTGAGATCGAGAACGATGGGGGAAAGGTCGCGCGGCTCGCCGGCCAGCAGAGCGGTCATCGCCTCGATGGCGGCCCGCACGGCGCCCGGCGGAAGGGAACCCGCCCCACCCAAAGAGAGGCGCGCGCGACGCGTCCCAAGTTCAATCTGCCGAAGAACATGCA
>JBPCMA010000122.1:0-7298 GCA_051002715.1 Caulobacteraceae bacterium | reverse complement strand
GACAGGGGATAGTAGATCATCGGCTTGTCGAACACCGGCATGAGCTGCTTGCTCAGCCCCGCGGTGAGCGGATAAAGCCGCGCGCCGGTTCCGCCGGCCAGGATGACGCCCCGTCGTTCCATCTTGTCCCACCCTAGCGGAAATTGGGCGCGTTGGGGCCAGCCGTTCGCCGGCGGCCTTTGACGGCGGCGACTGGGCGGTGACAATGGCGGCGGAGTTGAAGGACCGGCGCGTTATAGTCACTTGAGGCGGGGAGCGACGCCGCGCTTTTTGCAAGCAAAGTCCGGAGCTGGAATGAGCGAGACGACGCCGGCGCCCCGCGCCAATCGACCGCCGGCCAAGGGTCGCTCGAACCGGCGCGCGGTCATCGGCGCGGCGGTGGTGATCGTGGCGGCCGTGGCCCTGGCGCTGATCCTTTCCCATTGCGCCCGGAGCGGGGCGGGACGGGGGGGCGGCGGACGCGGCGGCGGCGGCCCCGGCGGCCGGCCGCCGATCACGGTGGGAACCGCCAAGTCGGTGACCGGCGCGGTTCCGATCCAGGTGAGCGCGCTCGGCACGGTGACGCCCCTGGCCACCGTCAACGTCAACGCGCGGGTCTCCGGCATGTTGCTGAGCGTCAATTTTCGCGAGGGCCAACTGGTGCGCAAGGGCCAGCTCCTGGCCCAGATAGATCCGCGCCCCTTCCAGGTCGCCGTGCAGCAGGCCCAGGGTCAACTGCTGCGTGACCAGGCCCTTCTGGCCGACGCCAGGCTCGACCTGACCCGCTTCCGCACCCTGCGCGCCCAGGATTCCATCGCCGGCCAACAGGTGGACACCCAGGCGGCCCTGGTCAAGCAGGACGAGGCGACGGTAAGCGCCGATCACGCGGCGGTGGCCAGCGCCCAGCTCAACCTGTCGTTCACCCACATCACCGCGCCGGTCGCCGGCCGGGTGGGGCTGCGCCAGATCGATCCGGGCAATCAGATCACCGCCAACGCGTCCACGCCGATCGCGGTGGTGACTGAGATCGACCCCATCGCGGTGATCTTTTCCCTGCCCGAGGAGGATATTCCGGCGGTGCGGCGCAACACCGGGGCGGCCGGCGGCGGCCTGCCGGTCACCGCCCTGGATCGCGCCGGCGGCAGCGTTCTGGCGCGGGGCGCCCTGGCCACCTTGGACAACACCATCGACATCACCACCGGCACGGTGAAGGCCAAGGCGCGCTTCGCCAACCCCGCCGGCGCCCTGTTTCCCAATCAGTTCGTCAACGTCACCATGCTGGTCGACACGCTGCGAAACCAGGTGATCGTGCCGACCACGGCCACCCGGCATGGCCCGGCTGGCGATTTCGTCTGGGTTCTCCAGGCCGACAAGACGGTGAAGGCCACGCCGGTGACGGTGGGGCCCGGAACGGCCGAAACCGTGTCGATCGCCTCGGGCCTGCAAGCCGGCCAGACGGTCATCACCGAGGGCGGCGACCGCCTGCGCGAGGGGGCCAAGGTGACTCTGCCCGGGCAGCGGCAGGGTGGCGGCGGGGCCGGCGGCCATCGCCGCCATCATGGCGGGCCGGCCGGGGGATGAGGGTAGGCTCGGTTTTGAACGCGGCCAGACGCCCCCTCCGCCGGCTTCGCCGGGCCCACTCCCCCATTGCATGGGGGAGGAAAGAAGAAATCCACGCCCACCCTTCCCCTCCCCCGTTTACGGGGGAGGGGGACCGCGAAGCGGTGGAGGGGGCCGGTGAGCCTCCGGCGGGAGGGGGCGTCCGGCCGACGCGATGAACCCCTCCCGCTCCTTCATCAGGCGGCCGGTGGCCACCTCGCTGCTCATGGCGGCGATCCTGCTGGCCGGCGTCGTGGCCTTCCGGTTCCTCTCCCTGTCGGCCCTGCCGGAGGTGGATTACCCAACGATCCAGGTCCAGACCTTCTTTCCCGGCGCCAGCCCCGAGGTGATGGCGACCACCGTCACCGCGCCGCTGGAAGTGCAGTTCGGCCAGATGTCCGAATTGAGTCGCATGTCTTCGGTGAGTTCAGGCGGCTCGTCGGTGATCACCTTGCAGTTCAACCTCGATCTTGGCCTGGACGTCGCCGAGCAGGAGGTGCAGGCGGCGATCAACGCGGCGGGCAGCCTGCTGCCGAGCGATCTTCCCGCTCCGCCGATCTACGCCAAAGTCAACCCGGCCGACGCCCCGGTCCTCACCCTGGCCTTGACCTCCAAGTCCCTTCCCCTGACCGATGTCGAGGGCTTGGCCGACCAGCAGCTGGCCCAGAAGATTTCCCAGCTCGCCGGCGTCGGCCTGGTGTCGATCAGCGGCGGCCAGCGACCGGCGGTGCGTATCCTGGCCAATACCCGCCAGCTCGCCTCCTATGGCCTGACCCTGGCCAACCTGACCACCGCCATCGGGGCGGCCAACGCCAATGGGGCCAAGGGGACGTTCGACGGCCCCACCCGCGCCTATTCCATCGACGCCAACGACCAGCTCCTCACCCCGGCCGACTACGCGGCGCAGATCATCGCCTATCGCAGCGGCGCCCCGGTGCGCCTGGGCGACGTGGCGAGCGTGGTGGAGGGGGCCGAAAACTCACGCCTTGGCGCCCTCTATGACACCACGCCGGGCATCCTACTCAACGTCCAGCGCCAGCCAGGGGCCAATGTCATCGCCACGGTGGACCAGATCAAGAAAGCCCTCCCCGCCCTGACCGCCGGCCTGCCGGCCTCGGTGAACGTGACGGTGGTCACCGACCGCACCACCGGCATCCGCGCCTCGGTCCATGACGTGGAGTTCGAACTGGCCCTCAGCGTCGCCCTGGTGGTGGGAGTCATCTTCCTCTTCCTGCGCAGCCTGCCGGCCACCTTCATCGCCTCGGTGGCCGTGCCGCTCTCCCTGGTGGGGACCTTCGGGGTGATGTACCTGCTGCATTTCTCCCTCAACAATCTCACCTTGATGGCGCTGACCGTCGCCACCGGCTTCGTGGTCGATGACGCCATCGTCATGATCGAGAACATTTCCCGCTACATCGAGGCGGGCGAGGCGCCCATGGCGGCCGCCTTGAAGGGGGCCGAGCAGATCGGCTTCACCATCATCTCGCTCACGGTTTCGCTGATCGCCGTCCTCATCCCGCTGCTCTTCATGGGCGACGTGGTCGGGCGGCTGTTTCGCCAGTTCGCCATCACCCTGGCCGTCACCATCGTGATCTCGGCGGTGGTGTCCCTGACCCTCGTCCCCACCCTGTCGGCGCGCTGGCTGCGCCAGGGCGGCGAAGTGGAGGAGAGCGGTTTCGGCCGCCGCGCCAAGGCGGTCGTCGACGATGTCATTGCCCGCTACGACCGCGCCCTTGTCTGGGTGCTGGATCGCCAGGTGGCCACCCTGATCGTCGCGGCGGCGACCCTGGCGGTCACCGTCCTTCTCTATATCGCCATCCCCAAGGGCCTCTTTCCCACCCAGGACACCGGCGTGGTGCAGGGCGTGGTCGAGGCCGGCCAGTCGGTCTCCTACGACGCCATGGCCAACCTCCAGCGGGACCTGGCGGCGCGCCTGTTGAAGGATCCAGACGTGGAGAGCCTCACCGGCTTCATCGGGGTGGACGGGACCAACACCACCTTGAACAGCGGTCGCCTGCTGATCAACCTCGCGCCGTTCGGCCATCGGAGCGGGCCACTGGCGGCCACCCTGGACCGCCTGCGGGCCCTGGCCCGCGACACCCCCGGGGTCACCCTCTACCTCCAGCCGGTGCAGGATCTGACCATCGACGCCTCCGCCGGCGCCACCCAATACCAGTTCGCCCTGCAGGGCTCGGACACCGCGACGGTGGGGGCCTGGACGGCCAAGCTGGTGGAGCGGCTCTCCGGCGAGCGCAAGTTGCGCAACGTCGCCTCCGATGTGCAGAACCAGGGCCTCTCGGCCTTCGTGAACATCGATCGCGATACCGCCGCGCGGCTGGGCGTCACGGCGGCCACGGTGGACGACACTCTCTATTCCGCCTTCGGCCAGCGGATCATTTCAACCATCTTCACCCAGTCCAGCCAGCAACGGGTGATCCTCCAGGCCGACCCGAAACTGCTGGAGACGCCAGCCGGCCTGCAGAGCCTCTATGTGCCCACCGCTGGCGGCGCGTCCACGCCGCTTTCGGCCCTGGCCAGGATCGAACAGCGCGCCTCGCCGCTGCGGGTCAATCACGTGGGCCAATTCCCGGCCGCCAACATCGCCTTCGACACCGCGCCGGGCGTCTCCCTTGGGGCGGCGGTTTCCTCGATCAGGGCGGCGGAAAAGGCCATCGGCGTACCGGCCTCGATCACCACCACCTTCCTGGGGGCGGCGGACGCCTTCCAGTCCTCCCTGGGCAATGAGCTGTGGCTGATCCTGGCGGCTATCGTCACCGTCTACATCGTCCTGGGCGTCCTCTACGAAAGCTATATCCACCCAATCACCATCCTCTCCACCCTCCCCTCGGCCGGGGCGGGGGCGCTGCTGGCCCTGATCATCGCCGGCCAGGATCTGGGGGTGATCGGCATCATCGGCATCGTGCTCCTGATCGGCATCGTCAAGAAGAACGCCATCATGATGATCGACTTCGCCCTCGACGCCGAGCGGGTGGAGGGCAAGAGCCCCCGCGAGGCCATCCACCAGGCCGCTCTGCTGCGCTTTAGGCCGATCGTCATGACCACCTTGGCCGCCCTCTTCGCGGCCCTGCCCCTGATGCTCGGCTGGGGAGTGGGCTCGGAGCTGCGCCATCCCTTAGGGGTCAGCATCGTCGGCGGCCTGATCGTCAGCCAGGCCCTGACTCTCTTCACCACCCCGGTAATCTACCTCCAGTTCGATCGCCTGGCCCGCCGCCTGGGCCGCCGCGGCAATCTGCGAAAAGGTGAGTCCGACCCGGGCCTCTCCGAGGCCGCTCCCGATCCGGGGCCGGCGCGGCCGTGAGTTTCTCGGCGCTTTTCATCCGCCGGCCGATCGCCACGGTGCTGCTCACCGCCGGCATCGCCCTGGCCGGCGGCGCGGCTTTTTTCCGCCTGCCGGTCTCGCCCCTGCCGCAGGTCGATTTCCCAACCATTTCCGTGCGGGCGGCCCTGCCGGGGGCTAGCCCGCAGACCATGGCGACCAGCGTCGCCACGCCGCTGGAAAAACACCTGGGGATCATCGCCGACGTGAGCGAAATGACCTCGAGCAGCCGGGTGGGCCAGACCAACATCACCCTGCAGTTCGGCCTGAACCGCAATATCGACGGGGCGGCGCGCGACGTGCAGGCGGCGATCAACGCGGCCAGGGTCGACCTGCCGGTGACCCTTAGGACCAATCCCACCTATCGCAAGCAGAACCCGGCCGACGCGCCGATCGTCATCCTGGCCCTGACCTCGGCGACCCGCACCCCCGGCCAGATCTACGACGTGGCGGCCACCGTGATCCAGCAGCAGCTTTTGCAGGTCAAGGGCGTCGGCGACGTCAACATCGGCGGCGCCTCGCTGCCGGCGGTGCGGGTGGAACTCAACCCCCTGGCCCTGGCCAAGTACGGCATCGGCCTGGAGGATGTGCGCGCCGCCCTGGCCTCGGCCAACGCCAACCGCCCCAAGGGGGTGGTGGAGGACGGCAAGCTGCGCTTCCAGATCTACACCAACGATTCGGGGACCACGGCGGCCGACTACGCCCCCCTGGTGATCGCCGCGCGGGGCGGCGCGACGGTGCGCCTGCGCGACATCGCCCAGGTGGTCGACGGGGTCGAGGACGTCCACAACCTGGGCCTGGTCAACGGCAAGCCGGCCATCGTGGTGGTGGTCAGCCGCCAGCCCGGGGCCAACATCATCGGCACCGTCGATCGGGTGAAGGCCCTCATCCCGGCCCTCAAGGCGGCCCTGCCGGCCGACATCGACATGCAGGTGGCCATCGACCGCACCATCACCATCCGCGCCTCCCTCGCCGACGTGGAGCACACCGTGCTGATCGCGGTGCTGCTGGTCATCGGGGTTGTCGCCTTTTTCCTGCATAACGGCCGCGCCGTCCTGATCCCCAGCGTCGCGGTGGCCGTCTCGCTCCTGGGCGCCGTCGCGGTGATGTTTTTGCTCGGCTTTTCCCTGGACAACCTTTCCCTGATGGCCCTCGCCGTAGCGACCGGCTTCGTGGTCGACGACGCCATCGTGGTGCTGGAAAATGTCACCCGCCATGTGGAGGCCGGCATGGGCCGCCTCGAGGCGGCGCTGCTGGGCGCCAAGGAGGTCGGCTTCACCGTCTTTTCCATCAGCGTCTCCCTGGTGGCGGTATTCATCCCCATCCTGCTGATGGGCGGCATCGTCGGGCGACTGTTCCGCGAGTTCGCCATCACCCTGTCGGCGGCGATCCTGGTCTCGCTGGCGGTTTCGCTCACCACCACCCCGATGATGTGCGCCTTCCTGGTCGACCCGCCTCGGCCGGCGGCGCGCCGAGGGCGCCTCGCCCGACTGTCGGAAGGGGCCTTCACGGCCATGGCCCGGACTTACGAAAAAGCGCTCGACTGGGTTCTGGGGGCCGGGTCGCTGATGCTGGTGGTGCTCGTCGCCACCATCGCGCTCAGCGCCTTTCTGTTCACCGTCGTCCCCAAGGGCTTCTTCCCCCAGCAGGACACCGGCCAGATGGTCGGCGGCCTGCAGTCGGACCAGTCGAGCTCCTTCCAGATCAGCCAGCGGCGGCTGCGCCGGTTCGTGAACATCATCCATCGCGACCCGGCGGTGGAGACGGTGGTCGCCTTCGCCGGCGGTCGCTCCGCCGGCGGTTTCCTGGTTACCTCCCTGAAAGCCAAGAGCCAGCGAAAGGGCGGCGCCCAGACGGTTATCGCCCGCCTGCGGCCCAAGCTCGCCCGGGTCACCGGGGCCAACCTGTTCCTCAACCCGGTGCAGGACGTGCGCGTCGGCGGCCGGATGAGCAACGCGACCTATCAGTACACCCTCAAGGCCGACCATCTGAAGGATTTGCGCCTGTGGGCCGGACGACTTTCCGAGGCCATGAAGGGCCAGCGCGAACTGGTCGATGTCAACTCCGACCAGGAGGACCACGGGCTGGAGAGCTTCATCACCATCGACCACGACAAGGCGGCGCGGCTGGGGCTGACCAACCGGGCGGTGGACAACGTCCTCTACGACGCTTTCGGCCAACGCCAGGTTTCGACCATCTACAAGGACGAAAACCAGTATCACGTGATCATGGAGGTGGACCCCAGATTCGCCCAGGATCCCACCGCGCTCAAGGATGTCTACGTCAGCAACGGCCAGGCGGCGGGCGGCGCGGCGGCGGCGGGAGGGGTCTCGGCGGCGGGCGGCCAGCCGGCGGGGCCGGGCGGGGTCGGAACGACCAGCGC
>JBPCMA010000121.1:0-21326 GCA_051002715.1 Caulobacteraceae bacterium | reverse complement strand
GATCCGGCCAAGGTCAACGTCAACGGCGGGGCGATCGCCATCGGCCATCCCATCGGCGCCTCGGGGGCGCGCATCCTCACCACCCTCGTCCACGAGATGAAGCGCTCGGGAGCCCAGAAGGGCCTCGCCACCCTGTGCGTCGGCGGCGGCATGGGCGTGGCCATGTGTGTCGAGGCGGTGTGAAGAACAAATTCGGGATCACGAAGGTGAACTGCTGACCGCCGCGGGGCGTGCCTGGGGGGTGACCATGAACTTGATCTGCTGGCTGGCTGCGACGGCAGCCGTTGTGGTTCCGATTGTTGCGTTGTGCCGAACGACGCAACCGGCCGCGCCGCAACCCTACGCTATCACCGACCCGGTTATAATTGGGCCAACTCCGGATGTGTCACGATACTATCCTGAACGAGCTCAACGGATGGGCGTCGAGGGGGACGCTTTGACCATTTGCAAGGTCGGCGCCGATGGTTCCTTAGGAAGTTGCGAGGGCCAGGGCGACGGTCCTTCGTTCTTCGGCTTTGGCGCCGCGGCATTGAAGACTATGCCCCTGCGCAAAGTGGGACCAGTGTCACGCAGTGGGAAACCCGTATACGGTGAATACGTGTTGATATTCACCCATTTTGGGCTGCCTGGAGGGGATCGCGCGCCCCCGCCGTCGTGGTCGGCCCAGCCTTCCTCGCAACAGGTCACCGCCGCCTATGCTTCTCCCGAGGGGAAGCAAGGGTTCGCATGGTCAGCCTGCCTGGTAGCTGACAATCTTTCCTTGAAAGATTGTCAGCTCACTCTAGCGTGGCCAATCGATCACCTTCTTATCGAAGCTCCTGCGAAGCTGTGGCCGCTCTATCGAGCGCCGCTTACTGAACGCGTCTTGCTGTCAATCGGCTGGGACGCCAAGATAGCGGATCCTCGCTCGGCTCAGACAGGCATCCCCATTGCCCTGCTTAAGGCAAAGTCGTTGGCGCGAGACTTTCATTGGCGCTCGGTCGCGACGCTCGCACAAGTCGAAGCCGTGCGTCCGGCTGGCCTGGATGGTGCGGGTGGCGTCGAGCTGAACTGTCAAGTCGGCGCGGCGATGGCGCTGAACTCTTGCGCGGTGGCTCAAGAGACTCCCGCAAATAAAGGCCTGGCTGTGGCTGCTCTCAAACTTGTGCCATATTACCGATATCAACGCACTATCGCTTTTAAGATCACATGGCCCGCCGGCTGAAAATCCGTTCGCGTGCGACTGAGCCAAAACCGACAGCGCGCTTGGCGGCAGGGTCCGCTGCCGTTTGATGGTCGGACTCTCGGTTTTCTCCGCGCGTGCTGCTATCTTGCGCTCCATCTGCGGACTTCCAATGCCGCCGTCGAAATATCAGGGAGATGAGGCATGAGCAGGGTGGCGTTCGTGACCGGGGGAACCCGCGGCATCGGGCGGGCGATCAGCGCCCGGCTGAAGGCGGCCGGCTACAAGGTGGCGGCCGGCTACGCCGGCAACGAGGTGGCCGCGCAGGCCTGCGCCGACGAGCTGGGCGTCATGGTGGTCAAGGGCAACGTCTCGGTCTTCGCCGACTGCGCGGCGGCGGTGAAAAGCGTGGAAGGCGCGTTCGGCCCCATCGGGGTGCTGGTCAACAACGCCGGCATCACCCGCGACGCCATGCTCCACAAGATGAGCGAGGAGCAGTGGGGCGAGGTGATCCGCGTCAACCTCGCCTCCATCTTCAACATGACCCGCAACGTCATCGAGGGGATGCGCGAGCGCGGCTGGGGGCGCGTCATCAACATCAGCTCGGTCAACGGTCAGAAGGGCCAGATGGGCCAGACCAACTATTCCGCCGCCAAGGCCGGCATGATCGGCTTTTCCAAGGCCCTGGCCCAGGAGAACGCCAAGAAGGGGATCACGGTCAACACCATCGCGCCCGGCTACATCGACACCGAGATGGTGATGGCGGTGCCCAAGAACGTCCTCGACCAGATCATCGCCGGCATTCCGGTGGGGCGCTTAGGGATGGCCGACGAGATCGCCCGCTGCGTCGCCTTTCTGGCCGGCGAGGACGCCGGCTTCATCACCGGCGCCACCTTGAGCGTCAACGGCGGGCAATACATCAGCGGCTAGGGCGCGCCGGGCCGCCCGTCCAAAAACCGCCGTGATCGGGCCGCATGGCTTGGCCGATGGTGTCGGCGCACAGGGCCTTTGGCGGGCGGAGGGCCATCGCCGCGGCGCTGGTCGCGGCGGCGGCCCTCGGCGGATTCGCCGGGGGCGCGGGGGCCGCGCCGGCCTGGGTCCAGAAGGCCCTCGCCCTCGGCCGCTCGGGCGACCGCCAGATCGCCGCGCCGACCACCGCCCGCTACCTGAGCGACGAGGGCGGCCAGTTCGTCCTCGACCGCAGCGGCCGCCAGCCCCTGCTTAAGTTCGACGACAGCCCCGAGGTGTGGGCCCTCTCGGCCGCCCGCGGGCCGCGCGGCGACATCATCTATTTCAACGACCTGGGCGAGCCGTTCCTGCGCGCCACCAAGCTGAGCGGCATGACGGTGTTCACCGCCCGCCGGCCGGAAGGATCGGCGGTGGCCCTGGTGGGGGCGACCGGCCCTCTGCGCCTCGCCCCCCTGGGACCGGTCGCCCTCTATCAGCGCCTCTATCAGGCCAGCGTGCACGCCACCCGCGCCGCCCAGCATCTGGTCGGCTTCGACGCCCCCGACGCCGACGCCGGCTCCGACGGCCTGATCGCCGACGCCGCCGCCCTTGCCGTCGACGCCATGGTCGCCCTCGCCGCCCGGCCGGGCGGCAGGGCCCGCCTGGCCCATATCGGCAAGGTCGCCCTGACCCCCGGCCCCGCCCCCGCCGTCAAGCTGCGCGCCGGGGTGATGACCATCGTCGTGGTCCCTCCCCTGGGCTTGGCCGGCCGCCCATCTTCGGAGCGCATCTTGCGCGCCCTGGGCGGGAAGTGATCACCCCCTGAACGCATCCTTGGCCGCCCGCAGGGCGCCGAAGGCCTCGGCGTCGGCGGCGCGCAGGAAGGGGTTGGTGGCCATTTCGAGGGCGATGGTGGTCGGCACGGTGGCTTCGCCGCGCTCGCGGGCCGCGAAGATCACCGCCGCCCTGGCCCGAAGGGCTGGGTCGTCGTCCACGGTGAGGGCGAAGCGGGCGTTGGCGGCGGTGTATTCGTGGGCGCAATAGACCTTCGTATCGGCCGGCAGGGCGGCCAGGCGCCGAAGACTCGCCCACATCTGGGCCGGCGTCCCCTCGAAGAGGCGCCCGCAGCCGAGCGCGAAGAGGGTGTCGCCGACGAAGGCCACCCGGTCGGCGGCGTCGAAATAAGCGATGTGGCCTAGGGTGTGGCCGCCCGATTCGATCACCGCGAACCGCGTCTCGCCCAGATCCACTTGATCGCCGCCGGCCACGATGCGGTCGAGGGGGGCGATGCGAGCGACCTCGGCCGGCCCCACAACGAGCGCCCCGGTGGCGGCCTTGACCGCCTGATTGCCCCCGGCGTGGTCGGGATGCCAGTGGGTGTTGAAGATGAAGTCGAGCCGCCAGCCGGCCGCCTTCAACTCGGCGAGGATGGCCGCCGCGTCGGGCGTGTCGATCGAGGCCGCCGAGCCGCTCGCCTCGTCGCGGATCAAAAAGCCGTAGTTGTCCGAAAGGCAGGGGAACTGGCGAATGGCGAGGGGCATCGGACCTCCGGCGGCGGGACGGGCGGCGGGGCCGGCCCTATATGGAAAGGACGGTCCACGCGGAGCGGTTCATGCGCCAAGGCGTCCTCGATCTTCGCGCCTTTTACGCCTCCCCCCTGGGGCGGGTCACGCGGCAAATCATCTCGCGCCGGGTGCGCGCCGCGTGGGGGAGCGTCGGCGGACTGGATGTCCTGGCCCTGGGCTACGCGACCCCTTTCGCGGCCACTTTGCGCGGCGAGGCCCGGCGGATCGTGGCCGTCATGCCGGCCGCCCAGGGGGTGGAGGCCTGGCCGCCCGGCGCGGCGAACCGGGCCTGCCTGGCCGAGGAGGCGGCCCTGCCGCTTCCCAACGCCCTCTTCGACCGCGTCCTCGCCATCCACGCCCTGGAAGAGAGCGACAGCCCCCTGGCCCTCCTGCGCGAAGCGTGGCGGGTGCTGGCCCCTTCGGGCCGGCTGATCGTGGCGGTCACCGCCCGCCGGGGCTTCTGGGCCCGCGCCGAACACACCCCGTTCGGCCACGGCCGCCCGTTCAGCCGCCGCCAGCTGGAGGCCCTGGCCCGCGAGGCCGGCCTCGAGCCGATGGCCTGGACCGGCGCCCTCCACGCGCCGCCCATCGCCTGGGCGTGGCGCTGGGCGCCGGCCGTGGAGCGGGCCGGGGCGCGCCTGTGGCCGCCCTTCGCCGGGGTGATCCTGATGGAGGCGGTCAAGCAGACCTTCGCCGTCCGCGCCGAGGGCTTGCGCGCCAAAACCCCGGCCCGCCCGGCCTTTTCGCCGGTCCCGATCGGGGCGGGATCGCTCCGCGCGCCCGATTGACGGGGTATCCCTCGCCGCCCCTTCACCCCTCGCCCCGCCGGCTGAGCAGGAACACCGCCGCCTCGGCCCGCCAGTTTTCGAGGGCGGCGGGCGGGGCCGCCGGGCGGGCCGGCTTGCCGGCGGTGAGGGCGGCGCGGGCGTCGATGGAAAGGCCCATCTCTTCGCACAGGGCGGTGAAATCGGCGAGGGTGCACGGGTGGAGGTTGGGGCTCGCCCACCACGGCTCCGGCAGGGCGCGGGTCACCGGCATCCGGCCGCCGATCAGCAGGTCCAGCCGCGCCCGCCAGTGGCCGAAATTGGGCAGAGAGACGATGGCCGCTCCGGCGATGCGCAACAGCTCGCCCAGCACATGGCGCGGGCGGAGCACCGCCTGCAGGGTCTGGGAGAGGATGGCGTAGTCGAAGGCGCCGGTGGCGTAGTCGGCGAGGTCGCGGTCGGCGTCGCCCTGGACCACCGACAGGCCCCGCGCCAGGCAGGCCGACACCCCCTCCGGGCTGATCTCGATCCCCCGCCCGTCCACCCCCTTCTCCCTGGCCAGGAGTTCCAGCAGCGCCCCCTCGCCGCAGCCCACGTCGAGCACCCGCGCGCCGGGGCGCACCATCCCGGCGATGGCCCGCAGATCCTCCCGCGCGGCGGGGCCGGTCACCTAGAGCCCCGCGCCCGCGCCGCGGAGTCCAGAAAGCCGCCCAGGGCGTCGCGCAGCACCGGCTCGTCGAGCAGAAAGGCGTCGTGGCCCTTGTCGGTGGCGATCTCCAGGAAACTCACCCGCGCCCCCGCCGCGTTCAAGGCGCGCACCACGGCCCGGCTCTCGGCGGTCGGATAGAGCCAGTCGGAGGTGAAAGAAAAGACGCAGAAGCGCACGTCGCGGGCGGCGCGGAAGGCCTCGGCGAGCACCCCGCCGTGCGCCGCCGCCAGGTCGAAATAGTCCATGGCCCGCGTGATGTAGAGATAGGAATTGGCGTCGAAGCGGCCCACGAAGCTCGCCCCCTGGTGGCGCAGGTAGCTTTCCACCTGGAAGTCGGCGTCGAAGCCCCAGGAGAGGCCGTCGCGCCGCAGGTCGCGGCCGAACTTGCGCTGCAGGGCGCCTTCCGAAAGATAGGTGATGTGGGCGCCCATGCGGGCGACGGCCAGGCCCTTTTCCGGCCGCGCCCCGTGCGCCGCGTAGTCGCCGCCCCGCCAGTCCAGGTCGGCCATGACCGCCTGGCGGCCCACCTCGTGCAAGGCGATGTTCTGGGCCGAGTGGCGCGCCGCCCCGGCGATGGCGACCGCCGCGAACAGGCGCTCGGGGTAGTCCGCCGCCCATTGCAGCGCCTGCATGGCGCCCATGGAGCCGCCGATCACCGCGAACAGCCGCTCGATCCCCAGGGCGTCCACCAGCATCGCCTGGGCGCGGACCATGTCGGCGATGGTGATCATCGGGAAGGCGAGGCCCCACGGCGCCCCGCCCGGCCCGATCGAGGACGGCCCGCTGCTCCCCATGCAGCCGCCGACCACGTTGGAGCAGACGATGAAGTGGCGCTCCGGATCCATCGGCAGGCCGGGGCCGACCAAGCTCGACCACCAGCCGCTCTTGCCGCTCGCCGGGTGGGTGCCGGCCACGTGCTGGTCGCCGGTCAGGGCGTGACAGATGAGGATGGCGTTGGACCGCTCCGCATTGAGAACGCCATAGGTCCGGTAGGCGATCTGAAGGCCCTCGATCGTCGAGCCGCAGTCGAGGCGCAGCGGCCGGTCGCTGGAGAAGACCTGGCCTGCCTCGGCCGGCGCCCCGGTCGGCTCTGGATCGCTTGGCGGCATGGCGCGGGTAGGATCGCCAAACCCGCGGGCTGTCAACCGCGCCGCGGTGACGAAGCGAAAACCCTCTCTTCCCCCGTTCGCGGCCGGGGGATGCACACATTTCCAAGATGGGGGACGCGGCCGGACGCCCCCTCCGTCACGCGACGCGAGCGGGCGCCGCGCGCCACCTCCCCCGCGAAGAGGCGCGGGGGAGGAGTGAGCGAGAGTCAACTTTCCTTCTCTCCTCCCTCGCGAAGCGGGGGAGGTGGCGCGGCGCTTCTTGGAGCGCCGTGACGGAGGGGCGTCGGGTAGCGGCAAGATGTGTTAATCTCGTAGCCGTTTCACCGGGAGGAGGATCGCGAAGCAGGTGGAGGGGGCGGGGCCGGCCGCCGGCGTGGCGGATTGGCCCTTCCCGATTCGGCGGGCGGAAAGCGGGCGTCAATCGGCCGCCTTGTCCCCACGGTTCCGGCGACGGCGGCGAGACGCTAAGAAGGGGCGGGGAGGGCCGCTTCGCTCATGCGCCGACTGATTCTGTTCCGCCACGCCCAGGCGCGGCCGCGCGCCGCCGGCGGCCGCGATATCGACCGCCCGCTCTCGCCGGGCGGGCGGAACGACGCGGCGCGGATGGGCGCGGCCCTGGCCAAGGCCGGCCTCGCCCCCGACCTGGCCCTGGTCTCCCCCGCCGCCCGCGCCGAGGAAACATGGCGTTGCGCGCGCGGCGCGTGGCCCGATACCGCCGTTGAGCTGCGGAATGGCCTCTACAACGCCACCGCCGAGCAGGTCGCCGCCGAACTGGACGGCGCCGCGGAGCGGGTCGTCACGGTCATGGTGGTCGGCCACAACCCCAGCTTGCAGGAACTGGCCGTCGCGCTTCTGGAAGCCGCCGACGCCCCGGCTCGCGACATCGAACGGCTGTCGGCCGACTTCGCCACCGCCACCGCCGCCGTCCTGCGGATCGGCCCCGCCGGCGAAGCCTCGGTCGAAGCCCTCCTCCACGTCCGCGACCACGGCGGCGAAGGCGGGTAGGCGTTGGGGGCGGCGGCGCGCTTAACGGAGGTAATTGTGATCGAGCGATTGGATCTGAATACATTTGAAATCGCGGCATGTAGACTCGTGGCGGAAGGAGCCTACGCGAAGGCGGTCGATATCTACTTGTTCATGAGCGACGGCGACCCATCCCTGGATGGAGGTTATCTCGGCAAGCGTCTGGGCGAATGCCACGCGGCGCTCGGCGACAAATGGGCGGCGAAATTTTGGTATGGGCGGGCGATGGAGGAAAACCCGGTCGTCAACGCTGATTGCGCCGCGAGGATTGCCGAGCTAGGCGAGCTAAATCCAGGCGACCTCCTTGCGTAGGTCCGCTCAACCGACACACGGGCGGCCCATGCTTAATCCTGAAGGCATGAGGGAACTCACGGAAGCGGAACGCGGCATCATGGATGCGCTTCTGAAGGCGTCGTTCCCAGGTAGAGACAAACTCCGAAGGTTGCTATATGACGCTATTGTCTCGAATATTGATGAAATGGGTAGCTTGAAAATTCAATCTATAGTTGACTTATCCGCCGATACGGCCAAACGGGTTCCGGTGGAGGCCGAAGTTTCAGACCTAGATGGTGTTGCCATCCATGTATTGCTACACGTAATGAACGGAAAGCCAGTCGAGCTTGAGATTTACAAAGAAGACGGATCGGCTCTATTGTCCGCCATCGACACTTCCCGTCTTGAGACGCTCGTCCTTCCACCGAATCCACAGGCATGACAATCGTTCGCCGCGCGCCAAAATGGGCGAGACCGAAGAATGGTGGAACAGGGTCCAATGGCTTCGCCCGCTGCCTCCTAGCCGACGCCGCCAATGGGTGGCCGAGGCGCGGCCCCCGCCGCTGGGGCCTGACGGGGTCCCCGTTCTGGGCGAACTGATCCCATGAGCCTCCCTCACGACCTCGCCGCCGGCGCGCTGCGGTTGCTCGATCCAGAAGCGGCCCACCGGGTGACCATCACCGCCCTCAAGGCCGGCCTGGGGCCGGGGAGGCGGGGGCCGGCCGACCCTATCCTGGCGACGACGCTGGCCGGGCTAGCGCTGGCCAATCCCATCGGCCTTGCCGCCGGCTTCGACAAGAACGCCGAGGTGGCCGGCCCCATGCTGGCCGCCGGCTTCGGCTTCGTGGAATGCGGTACGGTGACGCCCCGGCCCCAGGCGGGCAATCCCCGGCCGCGCCTGTTTCGCCTGACGCAGGACCGGGCGGTGATCAATCGCCTCGGCTTCAACAACGCCGGCCTGGAGGCCTTCGCCGCCAACCTCGCGGCGCGTCCTCGCGCCGGGATCGTCGGGGCCAATGTTGGGGCGAACCGAGACTCCGCCGACCGCGTCGCCGACTATGTCGCGGGCCTTACCCGCCTGTGGGGCCTCGCCGACTATTTCACCCTCAACGTCTCCTCGCCCAATACGCCCGGGCTGCGCGATCTGCAGGCCGGCGCCGCCCTCATCGAGTTGTTGGACGCCGTCCTGGCGGCGCGACAGGCGCTGGCGGCGGGCGGCGATAAGCCGATCTTTCTCAAGGTGGCGCCCGATCTCAAGGATGGCGAAGTGATCGCCATCGCCCAGGCGGCGCGGCGGTTTGGGCTGGACGGCCTGATCGTCGGCAACACCACGGCGGAACGGCCGGCGGGGCTGCGCGGCGCCCATCGCGGCGAGGCCGGCGGCCTCTCGGGCGCGCCGCTGATGGCGCCCTCCACCCGCCTGCTGCGCACCTTTCACGAGGCGGGCGGCGGGCGCCTCATCCTGATCGGGACGGGCGGGGTCGCCAGCGGGGCGGACGCCTACGCCAAGATCCGGGCCGGGGCGAGCGCCGTGCAGCTCTACACCGCGCTTGTCTTCCACGGGCCCGGCCTCGTCGCGCGGATCGGCCGGGACCTGGCGGCGCGGCTGCGGGCCGACGGTTTTGCCGGCGTGGCCGAGGCGGTGGGGGCGCGCTGACCGCCGGCCAGGCGGCGCGGCGTTTCGCGCCCATCGCCCTCATCGCCTGTCTCGCCCTGGCCGCCGTCGCCTCCGGGGCGTGGCGCCATCTGACCCCCGGCGAGCTTCAGGCCCATCATGTGGCCCTCGCCGCCTATGTGGCGAGCCATCCGGCCCTCAGCGTGGCCCTCTACCTCGCCCTTTTCACCGCGGTGGTCACCGCCTGCCTGCCGGGACCGGGGGTGCTCAGCGTGGCCGGGGGCTTTCTGTTTGGGACCCTGGCCGGCGGAGCGGCGGCGCTTGGCGCCTGCACGGCGGGATCGGTCCTGGTCTTCCTGGCCTGCCGGCTGGCGTTCGGCGACTGGCTGGCCAGGCGGGCCGGCAAGCGCATCGCGCGCCTGGAGGCGGCCTTGTCCAGACATCCCTTCCTCTCCCTGCTCAGTCTGCGCCTCCTTCCCTTCTTTCCCTATTTCGTGGCCACCCTGGCGGCGGGGTTGTCGCGCGTGCGGTCCCGCGACCTTGTCGCCGCCACGGCGGTCGGCAGCGCGCCGGTGAGCTTCATTCTGGCCGGTCTGGGAGCGGGGCTAGGGCGCGCCTTCGACCGGGGCGTCAGGATCGAAGCCTCGATCCTCGAAAGTCCGCGCATCCTCGTCCCCCTGGCGGCCCTGGCGGTTCTCTCGGCCGCGCCGCTCGCCTGGCGCCTTTATCGCGCGCGCCGGCTGAGCGTCGGCTGAGCGGCGGAGGGCCGGATTCATTGCTCCAGGCGGCCCGGTCAAGTAACGAAGCGGCCATGGCGGACGCCGCGCCCCCCGACCCTCCTCCTCCCGGCGAGCGCCGCTTCTGGTGGCCGGGCGGCCTGTCGGCGCGGCTGCTGCTGCTCACCGTGGCCATCGTGGTGGTGGCCAACCTTTTGATTTTGCCGACCAATCTGGCGGCGTTCGAGGAGCGCTGGCTGCTCGACCGCCTGCGCGCCGCCGAACTGGCCTCGCTGGTGGAGGAGACGGCGCCCGGCGGGGTGGTCACCCAGCGCGTGTCCGACAAGCTCCTGGCCAGCGCCGGGGTGGTGTCGGTCGCCCTGCAGGTCGGCAACGAGCGGCGCCTGCTGCTGGCCGCCCCGCGATTGAAGCGCAACCCCTATCTGGTTGATTTGCGGCGCGAAAGCCCCATGCCTTGGCTGCTGCCGTTCGAGACCCTGGCCGGCGGTGGCGACCGCATGGTGCGGGTGATGGCCAAGCCCCGCTTCCGCTCGGGCGAGTTCGTGGAGATCGTCGCGCCCGACGCGCCTCTGAAAAAGGACCTGCTGGCTCAGCTCGGCCGCCTGCTCGGCATCGCCGCCTTCACCTCGATCATGGCCGGGGCGGTGGTCTATTTCTCCCTCAACCTCTTCCTGGTGCGCCCGATGCAGCGCATCACGAGGTCCATGGAGCGGTTCCGCGCCGATCCGGCCGATCCGGGCGCCGGCATCCCGCCGTCCGGCCGCCGCGACGAGATCGGGCGGGCCGAGCGGGAACTGGAGCGCATGCAGGGCGATCTGCGCGCCGCCCTGAGCTCGCGCGCCCGCCTGGCGGCGCTGGGCGAGGCGGTGGCCAAGATCAACCACGACCTTCGCAACATGCTGACCAGCGCCCAGGTCGCCTCCGAGCGCATGGCTCAGTCCGGCGACCCCAAGGTCGCCCAGGCCCTGCCCCGCCTGGAGCGCGCCCTGGGCCGCGCCATCGCCCTGGCCTCCAACGTCCTCACCTTCGGCAACAGCGCCGAGCCGGCTCCGGACAAACGGCCCACCCTCCTGCGCTCGGCCCTTGAGGCGGCGGCCGAGGACGCCGGCCTGACCGCCTCCGGAGTGGCGCTGGAAACCGACATCGCGCCGGACGCTTCGGTGGACGCCGACCCCGACCAGCTTCACCGAATTCTGGTCAATCTGCTGCGCAACGCCCGCGAGGCCATCGACGCCGAGGGTCGGGGCCGCGCGGGCCGGATATCGGCCAGTCTCCGCCACGACGGGGACATGGGCGTCCTGCGTCTGACCGACGACGGGCCGGGCCTGCCCGAGCGCGCCCGGTCCAACCTCTTCCAGCCCTTCGCCGGCTCGACCCGCCGCGGCGGCGCGGGCCTGGGCTTGGCCATCGCCCGCGAACTGGCCCAGGGCCACGGCGGCGATCTCGCCCTGGTGGAGACCGGCCCGGCCGGGACGGTGTTCGACCTCGGCCTGCCCCGGGGGGCGCTGCCCTAGCAGCACCCTCGGGCGACACCTTCGCGGCGCGGATCGGCGCCGCCTTCGAGGGCGCCGCCATGAACCATCACCCCGTGCAGGCCCGATCCCTCGCCGCCGAAGCCGCCCCGCACCGCCACCCCGCGCGCCGCCAGACCCTCGACGACGCCGGGCGCGAACTTCGTCGGCTCGGAGACGTAGAAATCGCCGATGGCGATTAGATTGGGCAGAGCCACCGCCTGTTGCATGGAAAGGTTCCAGTCGAGCACGCCGACGATCGCCTTCAGCACGAAGGAGGGGATGGCGAGGCCGCCGGGCGAGCCCACGGCGGCCACGAACCTCCCCTGGCGATCGAGGATGACAGTGGGCGACATGGACGAACGGGGGCGTTTGCCTGGCCCCACCGCGTTGGCCGCCGGCGCGCCGGTTTCGTCGCGGGGGGCGAAGGAAAAGTCGGTGAGCTGGTTGTTCAGAAAGAAGCCGTCGACCATCCGCCCGTCCCCGAAGATGCTTTCCACCGTGGTGGTGATGGAGACCACATTGCCCCACCGGTCCACCACCACGAACGCGGAGGTGCCGCCGGGCTCGTGGGTGGCGTCCACGCCCACAGCGGGCGCGCCGGCCGGATGCCCGGGGGCCGGCGCGGGGCCGGCGCGATCGCCGATCAGCTTGGCGCGCGCATCGAGGTAGGCGGGGTCGAGCAGGCCGGCCAGGGGCACGGTCACGAACTCCGGGTCGCCCATGTAGCGCTCGTCGTCGGCGTACATCAGCCGCTCGGCCTGGGCCAAGTCGAACCATCCCTTGGGATCGGCCGGCCCGCGCGAGGCGATGTCGGTGCGGGCCAGCAGGCCCAGGCCCTCGAGGGTGGCCGGGCCGCCCGACGGCGGACCCGGCGCGCACACCCGCCAGGCGCGATAGGGCCGGCACAGCGCCGGGCCTTCATGGGGGCGATAGGCGGCGAGGTCCGCCAGCGTCATGGTTCCCGGCGTCGGGCCTTCGCCGAGGCGGCGCACGATGTCGGCGGCGATCGGCCCGGCGAGCAGGGCGGCGGGGCCTTGCGCGGCGAGGCGGCGCAGGGTGGCGGCGTAGGCGGGATTGCGCAGCATATCGCCGGCCTTGACCCGCGTCCCGTCCAGCCGGGTGAAATAGGCGATCACGTCGGGGGCCTTGGCCTGGGGCTCGTGGCCCGCGATATCGTCGGCTAGGCGCGGGCCGACCGTGAAACCCTCGGTCGCCAGAGCCTCGACGCCGCCGAACAGTGACGCCCAGGGCTTCTTGCCGTGGTCCTTGTGAGCCAGGGCGAGCATGGCGATGGCGCCCGGCACGCCGGCCGAGCGGCCGGTGAGCATCGCCTCGCCCTTGCTCATCGTGCTGCCGTCGGGGCGGCGGAACATCTCCGGCGCGGCCCCGGCCGGCGCGACCTCGCGGCCGTCGTAGGCGGTGATCCGCCGCGTCGCCGCGTCGTAATAGACCATGAAGGCGCCGCCGCCGAGGCCGGAGCTCTGCGGCTCGACCAGGCCCAGGGCGGCCTGCACGGCCACCGCCGCGTCCACCGCCGAGCCCCCGGCGCGCAGCACCGTCAGGCCCGCCGCGACGGCGGCGGGATTGGCGGCGGCGATCATGGCGGGCGGGCGCGTTTCGCCGCGGGGAGCGCCGCCCTTGGGCGCGGCCGGTGCCGCAGCGGCGAAGAGGCCCAGGGCGAGGGCGATGGGGAGCCGCATGCAAAACCTCGGAAGAAAATGTTGGCGCGCCAGTCCTTAACGAGGTTTGCGGCGCGCCGGAACCGTCTCGCGGCCCCGCATGGACAAGCGCCGCCCCTCGTGCGACCTCGCGGCATGGACGCCGCCGGCCCCGGACCGCTGAACCTGATCACCGATGTGCCGGGGCTGACCGTCGGCCAGGCCATGGACGCGGCGGCGCGAACCGGGGTCACGGTCATTCTCGCCGACGCGCCGGCGGTGTGCGCCGCGGATGTGCGCGGCGGCGGCCCGGGGACGCGGGAAACCGATGTCCTGGCGGCGGACACCCTGGTCGAGGCGGTGGACGCGGTGGTCTTTTCCGGCGGCTCCTCCTACGGCTTGGCCGCCGCCGACGGGGTGGCGGCGTGGCTGGGGGCGCGGGGGCGCGGCTTTGGCCTGATCGAGCGGCCGGGCGTGCCCAAGTCGCCGATCGTGCCGGCGGCGGTCCTCTACGATCTGGGCAACGGCGGCGACAAGGCGTGGGGGCTGGCCCCGCCCTACCGCGCCCTGGGTATCGCCGCCGCCGAGGGCGCGAGCCGCGGATTCGCTTTGGGCACGGCGGGGGCGGGCGTCGGCGCCATGGCCGGCGCCCTCAAAGGGGGCTTGGGCTCGGCATCGGTGGTCGCCGTCGACGGCTACATCGTGGGCGCCCTGGCGGCGGTGAACTGCCTGGGCTCGGTCGTCGTGCCGGGAGGACGGGCGTTCTGGTCGGCGCCGTTCGAAATCGCCGGGGAATTCGGCGGCTTGCCGCTGGGCGACGCGCGGGCCGACCCGGACGAGTGGGGCTTGGCCCACGCCGCCGCCGAGCTTCGCGCCAACACCACCCTGGCCTGCGTCGCCGTCGATGCGATCCTCACCCCCGGCCAGGCGA
This sequence comes from Caulobacteraceae bacterium, assembly GCA_051002715.1. Classification (GTDB taxonomy): domain Bacteria; phylum Pseudomonadota; class Alphaproteobacteria; order Caulobacterales; family Caulobacteraceae; genus Acaudatibacter. The sequence continues at coordinate 7,318 of JBPCMA010000121.1, read as the reverse complement.
AGCGGGTGGCGGTCATGGCCCAGGCCGGCCTCGCCCGCGCCGTCCGGCCCCTCTACACCCCCTTCGACGGCGACGCGGTGTTTGTCCTTTCGACCGGGCGGCGGCCCTTGGTGGCGCCCGTCGATTTCACCCTGGCGCGCCTGGGGGCTCTGGCGGCCGATTGCCTGGCCAGGTCGGTGGGGCGCGGTGTCTATGAGGCGACGCCGTGGCCCGGAACCGACACGCCCTGCTGGAGGGACCTGCCGGCCGCCCGCTGACCCGCCTTAGATGACGGTGAACCGGCTCGCCGGCGCCGGATAGTGATGAAAGTCACCGCGCCGGGGGTAGATGACCATGTTCGCATCACCGCAGAATCCTCCCCACCAGGAAAAGGATGAGTTGCCGAGGATCAGCGAGTCCCCCGCAAGCATTAAGGCAATGTCGCCGAAGGCGTCGGCGCCGCCGATCGGCGTCACGCGGCTGGCCAGGGCGCCCAGCCTCTCCATGGCTATGCTCGGACGGTCCGAAACCAGGGCGATATCGTGGATCGCGGCGGCCGCCGCCTCGACCGCCCCGACGGCTCGCCGGAAATAGTCTGCGCCCGGCGCCCCTCGCCGATCGGACCTTACCTCGTCCGCGTAGGTGCGGCAGTGAATGACGAGGCTGTGGCGGGCAGGCGGTCCCGTCCGCGCCTCGAGAAATTGGCGGACGACTGCCCGAATCGCCTCGGGCCGGGCGATGTAGGCCTCGCTTTGCCAATAGCCGTCGAAATAGGCGCCACGGCGGGCGAGCGCCTCCAGCGCCTCGGGCGTATCGGGGCCGGGGCGCTCGCGGGTCCAAAGGCCAGACGGCAAGGCGCCCATCGCCGTCCCGACCAGCCGGCTGCTCAGGAGGGGATGACGGGTGATATCGAGACCGAGGCGCGCCGTCAGATCCCCCAGCATGAACCGGTGACCGTAGCGGTCGCGGCCGAAGCCGCCGATGTCCAAGCGGACGCGCTCCGCCGTGAGGGTGGCGATCGAATGGGCGAAGGCGAGGCCGAACAGTTGATTGCCCAGGCCGCCCTGAATCTTGACCGTCTTCACCGGCGCAGAAACCCCCCGTAGGCCCAACGGCTCGGAGTGGCGAAACCGAGGATGCCGGCGCGGGCGATCGACGACGCGGCCGCCCGCGCGCCGCCGATCTCCGGCGTTTTTCGCTTGAGCTGAAACAGCGCATATTCGGACATGAGGTTATGCGGCCCTGACCGCCGCTCATGGAAATCCCCGCCTAGACGGGCGCGGACCAGCGCCTGTTCAAGATTCGCCAGGCGGTAGCCGCGCGCGATCATCGTCAGCCACAGCCCATAATCCTCCTTCAAAGGAATGGCCGGGTAGCCGCCGCAGGCGAAGAAGGCGTCGGTGCGAAAGAAGGCCGTCATGTGGTTGATGGGATTGCGATATCTCGCCCAGCGCACGATCGCCTCGTGGGTCGGGGGCATGGGCTTTCGTCGCGTCCGGCCGTCCGGCCCGAACTCGACGATGCCGGTCCCGAGGGCCGCCACGCCCGGATGACGGGCGAGGAACGCCATCTGCGCCGCAAAGCGGTTCGGCAGGTTCACGTCGTCGGCGTCGGCCCGGCACACCCAGGGGGTGCGAACCTCGCTCATGGCATGGTTGAGATTGTGGTGCAGGCCGCGTGGTCCAGGGTTGGGCGCCAATCGCACACCCGGTCCCAGGTTGCGCTCGACCGCGCGCTCCAGCGGCTCGGGTAGGGGGCCGTCCCGGCAGATCAGGATTTCCGCCGGGGCCAGGGTGTTGCCCACGACGCTTTCGATGGCGGCCAGGAAATGATCGGCGTCGTCGCCGGCGTGGACGGGTAGGAGGCAGGTGAACGCCCACGCGCCCGTGTTCAGCCCAGCCATGAACGCAGACCCAACCAGGAGGTGAAGATCGCCCGCTCAAATGGCCCAACCGCCGGCGGCGATCTCGCGGCCAGGATGGCCAGTTCGCGGCGCGCCAGGGCGGGAGGGTCGATGGTCGCGGTGATCTGGGCGCCGTGATGGCCCAGCGATCCCACGCACACGCCGGCGAGGATTTCGGGCCGGACGCCTTTCAGCACCCGCCGATAGAACTCGACATCGGCCAGTTGAACCAGGTCCGGGTCGAACCGGGGCCCGCGGCGAAAGACGAAGGCGGCGGTCGGACCGATCCAGTTGAGGATGGGCAGCGTCCAGACCGGCCGCCCCAACGCCCGCGCCACGGCGCCGGCCAAGCGAAACCGCGAGGCCCGAGCTACGCCCGTGACGGCGGCGGGCCCGATCGCGGCGATCGCCCTGGTCTCGTCCAGCCGATCGACGGCGCGGCGCAGATAGCGAGGGTCGATCAGGAACTCATCGTGATGGACCAGGGCGCAATAACGGCCGCGCGCGGCGGCTAAGCCGTGGTTCCAGTTATCGACCGGGTTTCCGGATCGGGGACCTTCCAGATAGCGGATATTGGCGAAGGCCGTCGCCAGACTCGCCGCGAAATCCCGCGCCAGGCCGGATTTCGAATCGTCGGTGACGACGATCTCCAGATCCACGTCCCGCTGCGCGGCCACCGAAGTCAGGCAGCGCGCCAGCAGGTCGAGGTTCTCGAACGCCGGAATGACGCAGGTGATGTCCGTGACCGCCCCCTCGCCCCACGAAGCGGACAACATAACCGCGTCCGGCCGAAAGCAAAACACGGCCTCTGGCCGAACCGGTGCGACTCCGGCTAAGGGAACGGACCATGAATCTCGTGACCATCCTTCTCATCGCCGTGCTTCTCGCCGCCGCCGCCGCCATCGCCATGGCGTTCTGGGCCGTCGCCGAAAAGGCGCGGGCCGGGCGGGCGGAGCTGCGGGCCAACCTGATGGAGGGCCAGGCGGCGGCCGGCGCCGACCTTCTCGAGGGTCAGGCGGCGATCGTGGCCAACGCGGTGGCCGAGGGTCTGGTCAAGCGGGCGGAAGAGACGTTCAAGGCCCAGGATGCCCTCGCCCAGGCCAAGCTGGAGGCGCGGTTGAAGCCGGTGGCCGACACCCTGGCCAAGTTCGAGGCTCAGGTCACGGCGGCGGAGAAGGCGCGGGCCGAGCAGGCGGGCGGCCTCAAGGCGCAGATCGAACAACTGATGGTCGCGTCGGTCGCCACCCAGGACGAGGCCCGCAAACTGTCGGCCGCCCTGCGCCGGGGGGCCGGCGTCCAGGGCCGCTGGGGTGAGCAGATGCTGCGCAATGTTCTGGAGATGGCCGGGCTGCAGGCGGGGATCGACTTCGAGGAGCAGGTCCACCTGGACGCCGAGGGCGCGGCGCACCGGCCGGACGTGATCGTCCGCCTGCCGGGCGGCGGCCTCTTCGTGATCGACGCCAAATGCTCGCTGACCGCCTTCCTCGAGGCCCAGGACGCGGCCGACGAGACGGCGCGGGCGGCCGCCTTCGCCCGTCACGCCCAGAGCCTGCGCGCCCATGTCCAGGGCCTCGCCGCCCGCGCCTATTGGGACAAGCTGGAACTCTCGCCCGACTTCGTGGCCATGTTCGTGCCCGGCGACGGGTTCCTGGCCATGGCCCTGGAGAGCCTGCCGGCCCTGATGACCGACGGCATGGAGCGCAAGGTGATCCTGGTCACCCCGACCACCCTCTTCGCCCTGTGCAAGGCGGTGGCCTATGGCTGGCGGATCGAGAAGCAGGGGCTCAACGCCGCCCACATCGCCACCCTGGGCCGCGAACTCTACAAGCGCCTCTCTGCGATGGGCGGTCACGTTCAGGCGGTGGGCAAGGCGCTGGAGACCGCCGCCGGCCGCTACAACCAGCTCGTCGGCGCCCTGGAGACCCAGGTGCTGACTCAGGCGCGGCGGTTCGAGGACTTGCAGGCCGATCACGAAGGCAGGACCCTGGGCGAACTGGCCCCGGTGGAGACGGTGGTGCGCCCGCTGGCCAAGCTCTCGCCCGCCGGCGCCCCGGATGCGCCGGCCTTGACGCTGGCGGAGGCGGCGCCTACGTCCGCGCCATGAGTCCGCGCCGCATTCTGACCGTCGATGGCGATCTCGCCGCCCTCAAGCGGAAATCCGCGCCCGTGCCGGCGGTGGATGACGCTCTGCGCGCCCTGATGGACGACATGCTGGAGACCATGTACGCCGCGCCAGGCGTCGGGCTCGCGGCCATCCAGGTGGGCGTGCCCAAACGGGTCATCGTCATGGACTTGGCCAAGGGCGAGGATCCGCCGGCCCCGCGTCATTTCGTCAATCCGGAAATCCTGTGGGCCTCGGACGAGACGGCGCCTTACGAAGAGGGCTGCCTCTCGGTGCCGGACGTCTATGACGAGGTGGAGCGCCCGGCGCGGGTGCGGCTCCGCTACCTGAACTATCACGGCGAGGCGGTGGAGGAAGACGCCGAGGGCCTCTACGCCGTCTGCATCCAGCACGAGATCGACCATCTGGAAGGCGTCCTCTTCATCGACCACCTGTCACGGCTGAAACGGGAGCGCGCGGTCAGCAAGGTCCGCAAGGCGGCCCGCGTGGACGCCTGAGGGCCTTGCGCCTCGCCTTTTTCGGAACCCCGGATTTCGCCGTCCCCGCCCTCGCCGCCCTGATCGGCGCGGGCCATGAGATCGCCGCCGTCTACAGCCCGCCTCCGGCCCCACGCGGGCGCGGCCAGGCGCCACGCCCTTCGCCGGTTCACGCTTTCGCCGAGGCGCGCGGGCTGGCGGTGCGCACGCCCGTCTCGATGCGCGCGCCCGAAGCGGTGGCGGCGTTCGCGGCCTTGGCCCTCGACGCGGCGGTGGTCGTGGCCTTTGGCCAGATCCTGCCGATCGAGGTTCTGGGCGCGCCGCGCCTGGGCGCCTTCAACCTCCACGCCTCCCTGTTGCCCCGCTGGCGCGGCGCGGCCCCGATCCAGCGGGCGATCATGGCTGGCGACGCCGTCACCGGTGTCCAGGTGATGCGCATGGCCGAGGGCCTCGACGAAGGGCCGGTGCTGGGCGAGGCGAGGACGCCGATCGGCGCCCTCGACACCGCCGGAACCCTGCACGACCGTCTGGCCGGCGCCGGGGCGACGCTGATGGTCGAGACCCTGGCGCGGGTGGAACGCGGCGAGGCGCGGGAGACGCCGCAGCCGGCCGAGGGGGCGACGTATGCGAAGAAGCTGAAACCCGCCGAGGCGCGCATCCGCTGGGACCGGCCCGCCGATGAGATCGACCGCCAGATCCGGGGATTCTCCCCCTTTCCCGGCGCCTGGTTCGTGGCCTCCACGCCACGCGGGCCGCTGCGGGTGAAGGCCCTGCTGTCGCGGTGCGAGGACGCGGGCGGCGCGCCGGGCGAGATTCTGGACGACGATCTGCTGGTCGCCTGCGGAACCGGCGCGGTCCGCATCCTGGGCGCTCAGCGGGAAGGGCGCGCGCCCCAGGAGGCGGCGGCGTTTCTGCGCGGCTTTCCGCTTGACTGCGGATCGCGGCTGGCCTGATGCCGCGCTATCGGCTGACGGTCGAATACGACGGCGGCCCCGATCGGGGTTTCCAGGCCCAGGGCGATCCGCCGACGGTTCAGGCCTCCATCGAACGGGCGATCGCCGCGTTCAGCGGCGAGGCCGCGCGGCTGCACGGGGCCGGGCGGACGGACACCGGCGTCCACGCCGCCGCCCAGGTGATCCACTTCGACCTGGAAAAGGCCTGGCCGGCCGAGGTGGTGAGGAACGCCCTCAACGCCCACCTCGCCGCTGAGCCGATCGCCGTCATCCGGGCCGATTTTGCGCCAAACGATTTCCACGCCCGCTTCTCCGCCAAGGGACGGCGCTATCTCTACCGCATCCTCAACCGCGCCGCCCCTCCCGCCCTCGATCGGGGACGGGTGTGGCACGTCAAAAAGCTGCTCGACGAGCGGGCGATGAATGAAGCCACCCAGGTTCTGGTCGGTCATCACGACTTCACCACCTTCCGCGACGCCGCCTGCCAGTCCGCCTCGCCGGTCAAGACCCTCGACAAGGCGGAGGCCTGGCGCGAGGGCGACGAGGTTCGCCTGGCCTTCGCCGCTCGCTCCTTCCTGCATCGCCAGGTCCGCTCCATGGTTGGCTCCCTGGTCTGGGTGGGACAGGGGCGGTGGTCGGCGGACGATCTGGCGGCGGCGCTGGCGGCGCGTGACCGCACCCGCTGTGGCCCGGTGGCGCCGGCGGCGGGGCTCTGCCTGACGGCGGTGGATTACGAAGAAAAGGTGGTGAAATAGTCCTCGATCAGCCGCGCGTAGATCGCCGCCAGCGTCCTGATCTGCGTCACCGGCGCCCGCTCGTCCACCGCGTGTATGGTCGCCCCGACCAGGCCGAACTCCGCCACCGGGCACAAGGCGCGGATGAAGCGGGCGTCCGAGGTGCCGCCGGTGGTGGAAAGCGCCGGTTCGACCCCCGTCACCGCCTTTACCGCGCCGGCAACCAAGGCGGTGAACGGACTTGGCGCGGTGAGGAAGGGCTCGCCGCCGATCCGGGGGATGAGCGTCACCTGGCCGGAAAACCCCTCGCCCGCGGCCCGCGCCTCCGCCTCGAGCCACGCCGCCAGACCCTCTCCGGTGTGGGCGGGGTTGAAGCGGATGTTCAGCCGCGCCGTCGCCCTGGCCGGGATCACGTTGCCGGCCGGATTGCCCACGTCGACGGTGGTGATCTCGAGGTTGGACGGCTGAAAGGCCTCATGGCCCTCGTCCAAAACCCGCGCCTGGACTTTGGCCAACAGAGCGATCAGCACCGACACGGGGTTGGCCGCCCGATGTGGATAGGCGACATGGCCCTGCGTCCCCTCGATCGTGATCTCCGCCCCGAGGCTGCCGCGCCGGCCGATCTTGATCGTGTCGCCGAGGACCGATCCCGAGGTCGGCTCGCCGACGATGCAATGATCGATCGCCTCGCCCTCCGCCGCCAGGGCGGCCACCACCGCCTTGGTCCCGTGCTCGGCCAAGCCATCCTCGTCGCCGGCGATCAGCAGGGAGATCGAGCCGCTCGGTTCGCCTTCGCAGACGACCCCCGCCACGGCGGCGACGAAGGCGGCGATGGCGCTCTTCATGTCCACGGCGCCGCGCCCGTAGAGCACCCCTTCCTCCACCGCCGCGGCGAACGGCGGGTGGGTCCAGGCGCCTACCTCGCCCGGCGGCACCACGTCGGTGTGCCCGGCGAAGCAGAGGTTCGGCCGCGCCATTCCCCGTCGCGCGTAGAGGTTCTCGATCCCGCCGGAGGCCATCCGCCGGCAGGCGAAGCCCAGGCCCTCCAGCGCGCCCTGGATCACATCCATCGCCCCCTCGTCCGCCGGCGTCACCGAGGGGCGGCGGATCAGCGCCCGCGTCAGGGCGACGGGGTCGAGAGGGATGGCGTC
>JBPCMA010000120.1:0-22389 GCA_051002715.1 Caulobacteraceae bacterium | reverse complement strand
CTTATAGGCGTCGACGGCCACCTCCTGTGCAATGTTAGGCGAGCTGGAGCGTACATCGACCGACACGGTGACGATGGCCTGGCAAAGGGCGAGGTCGTTGCGCCCCAGCCCCGCGCGTTCGCCGCCGAACAGCAGGCCGGCGGCAAGGCCCTCGCCGGCCGCGGCGGCGAGACGCGCCGCGCCCTGAGTTGGGGTGAGGACCGGCAGGGCCGCCCCGCGCGGTCGCGCGGTGGTGGCCAGCACCAGGCGCAGATCGGCGACGGCTTCTTCCAGGCGCGCAAACACCCGCGCCCCGTCCAGCGGCCAATGGGCCCCCGAGGCGGCGGCCCAGGCCCGCTTCTGCGGCCAGCCGTCGCGAGGGCGGACCAGCCGCAGATCCTCGAGGCCGAAATTAGCCATCACCCGCGCCGCGGCGCCGATGTTCTGGGCCAGCTGGGGCTCGCTGAGGATCACGCAGGGCGCGGCGGCGTTCATGGGGCGTGGCATAGCCGATTTCGCGCCCGGCCCGGATATGCTCTTTGCGTCCGCCTCATATAAGGAGATTCGCGTACCGCCGATGGCCATGGCCCGCCGCCTGTTCCTCACCGCTCTTGGCGCCGGCCTGGCGAGTTGCGGGCGGAACGCCTCCACGTCGCCCAAGCCCGGGGCCCTCGACACCGGCCGGCTCGACCGCGAATTTCCCGCCCTGGCCGCCCGCGCCCGCCCTGGCGATTTCAACCTCGGCGTTCTGGAGGCGCGCGGCGAGCAGCTCTGGTGCTGGAACGCGCCGGCGCGCATGCCCATGCAGAGCATCTTCAAGGCCCCCCTGGCCGCCGCCGCCCTGGCCGAGGCGGACGCCGGGCGCCTGAAGCTCTCCGAGCGCATCGCCATCGGCCCGCTGGACCTGTCGCCGCCGCCCAGCGCCATCAACCGCGCCTGGCCGGCCCCGCCGCGCCCCGAGGTCATGAGCCTGCCGGCGGTCGATCTCATCGCCTTGGCCGTCCAGGAAAGCGACAACACCGCCGCCGACGTCCTCATGAAGCGGATCGGCGGCCCGGGCGCGGTCACCGCCTGGCTTCGCTCCAAGGATATCGTCGACATGCGCATCGACCGTTACGAGCGCGAGTTGCAGCAGGAGATCGCCGGCATGGACTCCTTTCGCCCCGCCTGGAAGGACGAAGCGGCGTGGACCGCCGCCCGCGACGCGGTTCCGGCCGCGACCCGCCAAAGCGCCATGGACGCCTATCTGGCCGACCCGCGCGACACCACGACCGTGCCAGCCGCCTTGAGTTTCCTCTATCGGCTGAGCCTGGGGGACCTGATATCGCCGGCCTCGACGCGCCTGCTGCTGCGGCTGATGGCCACCACCGGCGCCGGCGCCCACCGGCTGGCCGCCGGCCTGCCGCCCGGCGCGACCCTCGCCCACAAGACCGGCACGGCGCGCACCGACCTGGGTTTCACCCCCGCCACCAACGACATCGGCCTGGTCACGCTGGCCGATGGCCGGCGGTTCGCCATCGCCGGCTTCCTGTCCGGCTCGACCGCCACCGAGGCGCAGCGCGACGCCCTGTTCGCCGACGCAGCGCGCCTGGCCGCCAAGGCGATCGGCTGAACCGGCCCACGGCGCGCCTCTCGGCGCTTTGCGATCAGGCCTGGAAGCCTCTATAGCCCCGCCACGGCAAGATCGGCGCGGCCGAGCCCAAGCCGGCGCGCCAACAGCCAAAGAGCCTCCTGAACAGCCATGACCAAGATCAAGGTCGCCCATCCGATCGTCGATCTCGACGGCGACGAGATGACCCGCATCATCTGGCGGATGATCAAGGACAAGCTGATCCTGCCCTTCCTGGATATCGAGATCGACTATTACGACCTGGGAATCGAGAACCGCGACGCCACCGACGACAGGGTGACCGTGGAGGCGGCCGAGGCGATCAAGCGCCACGGGGTGGGGGTCAAATGCGCCACCATCACCCCCGACGAGGCGCGGGTGAAGGAATTCCACTTAAAGAAGATGTGGAAATCGCCCAACGGCACCATCCGCAACATCCTGGGCGGTGTGGTCTTCCGCGAACCCATCCTGTGCAAGAACGTGCCGCGCCTCATCCCTACCTGGACCCAGCCGATCATCATCGGCCGACACGCCTTCGCCGACCAGTACAAGGCCACCGACTTCGTGGTTCCGGGCAAGGGCAGGCTGACCATCCGCTTCGAAGGCGAGGATGGCGAGGTCATCGAGCACGAGGTGTTCGACTATCCGGGCGGCGGCGTGGCCCTGGCCATGTACAACCTCGACGCCTCGATCGAGGAGTTCGCCCGCGCCAGCCTGACCTATGGCTTGGCGCGCAATTATCCGGTCTATCTTTCCACCAAGAACACCATCCTCAAGGCCTACGACGGTCGCTTCAAGGACATCTTCCAGCGCATCTACGAGGAGGAATTCGCGGATCGCTACAAGGCGGCGTCCATCACCTACGAGCATCGCCTGATCGACGACATGGTGGCCTCGGCGCTCAAATGGACCGGCGGCTTCGTGTGGGCGTGCAAGAACTACGACGGCGACGTGCAGTCCGATCAGGTGGCCCAGGGCTTCGGCTCGCTGGGCCTGATGACCTCGGTGCTGATGAGTCCCGATGGGCGGACGGTGGAGGCCGAAGCGGCCCACGGCACCGTCACCCGCCACTTTCGCCAGCATCAGCGCGGCGAGAGCACCTCGACCAACTCCATCGCCTCGATCTTCGCCTGGACGCGCGGCCTCAAGCACCGCGCCAAGCTCGACGAAAACGCCGAACTGGACCGCTTCGCCGCCACCCTGGAAAAGGTGTGCGTCGATACGGTGGAAGCCGGCTTCATGACCAAGGATCTGGCCCTACTGGTCGGCGACTATCAGGGCTGGCTCACCACCGAGGGCTTCTTGGACAAGGTGGCGGAGAATCTGGGGCGGGCGCTGGCGGGGTGAGAGTCCCTTCTCCCCCTGCGGGAGAAGGTGTCGGCGAGGCCGACGGATGAAGGGTTTTCCACGATCTATCGGTGTTTTGAAGGCGCCCACACCGAGGTGGGGGCGACCCCTCAACCGGCCCTTCGGGCCACCTTCTCCCGCAAGGGGAGAAGGACGCTACCCGGCCAGCGCCGCCCGCACCGCCGCCACGCCGTCGCCCGCCCTGCCCCCATCCGGCGCGCCGCCTTGAGCGAAGTCGGGTTTGCCGCCGGCGCCCTGACCACCCATGGCGGCCACCGCCGCGCGGGCGAGCGCAGCGGCGTCGAGGCGGCCGACCAGGTCGGGGGTGAGAGCGACGGCGATCGACGCCTTGCCATCGTTCACCGCCGCATAGGCGACGACGCCGCCCTGGCCCAGGCGTTTGCGCGCCTCGTCCACCAGCGGGCGCAGCTCCTTGGCCGAAACACCCTCGATCAGCCGCCCGTCGAATTTCACGCCGCCGATGTCCTCAATGCTGGATGTCGCGGCGTTCCCGCCCAGGGCGATCTGCTTGCGCGCGCCCGCCAAATCGCGCTCCAGCTTGCGCCGCTGAGCCTCCAGAGCCTCCACGCGCGCCGCCACTTCGGCGACCGGCGCCTTGAATCTCTCGGCCAAGTCCGCGGCGACCGCCGCCCGGTCCAGCAGCCAGCGGCGCGCCGGCTCGCCGGTCAACGCCTCGATCCGCCGAACCCCCGCCGCGATGCCCTGCTCGGACACGATCTTGAAAAGGGCGATGTCGCCAGTGCGCGCCACGTGGGTGCCGCCGCACAACTCAACCGAGTACCGACCCCCCTCCCCGTCCAGCGCCCGCCCGAGCGTGAGGACGCGTACCGTGTCGCCGTATTTCTCGCCGAACAGGGCCATGGCGCCGGCCTCGATGGCCGCCTGGGGGGTCATTTCGCGAGTCTCGGCCGGCAGGTTCTGGCGGATCACCGCGCTGATCTCGGCCTCGATGGCGTCGATTTCGGCCGCGGTGAGCGGCGCGCCGTGGCTGAAATCGAAGCGCATGCGCTCGGCGTCCACCATCTGGCCCTTCTGGGCGACGTGACCGCCCAGCACATGGCGCAGCGCGGCGTGGGCCAGATGGGCGGCGGAGTGGTTGAGCCGGGTGCGAGCGCGGCCCTCGTCATCCACCGCCAGATGGACCGCGACCTTCGCCTCCAGATGGCCCTCGGTTATTCGCAGGACATGGGCGTGGAGGTCGCCCGCCTCCTTGCGGACATCGACAACCTCCGCCGCGCCGCCCGGCCACGCGACGCGGCCTCGGTCGCCCGCCTGGCCGCCGCTCTCGGCGTAGAAGGGCGTGGCGTCGAAGAGGGCGAGAACCGTCTCGCCGGGCTCGGCGGCGGCGATCTCCTGGCCGTCCCGGACCAGGGCGAGGGTTTCGCCGGCTGCCTCGGTCTGGTCATAGCCCAGGAACCGGGTCGGCCCCAGTCGTCCGCGCAGGGCGAGCCAGACCGCCCCTTGGGCCTGCTGGCCCGACCCCGACCAGCTTTCGCGCGCCACAGCCTTCTGCCGATCCATGGCCGCGTCGAAGCCCGCCATATCCACCTTGATTCCCCGCGTCCGAACCGCGTCCTCTGTGAGATCGGGCGGAAAGCCATAGGTGTCGTAGAGCCGAAAGGCGACGTCGCCGGGCAGCACATCGCCGTCACGCAGGGATGCCGTCGCCTCGTCGAGCAGGGTCATGCCGCGGCCGAGGGTGCGATGGAAGCGCTCCTCTTCCTGGTGCAGGGTCTCGGCGATCATCGGCTGGGCGCGGACGAGTTCGGGATAGGCCCCGCCCATCTCGGCCACCAGGATCGGGACCAGCCGGTGCATCAGAGGTTCTTGCGCCCCCAAGAGATAGGCGTGGCGCATGGCCCGGCGCATGATCCGCCGCAGCACATAGCCCCGCCCCTCGTTGGAGGGGCTGATCCCGTCGGCGAGCAGAAACGAGGTCGAGCGAAGGTGGTCGGCGATCACCCGGTGCGACGCCGCCGCCTTGCCTTGCGCCTCGATTCCCGTGGCCGCTTCGCTGGCCGCGATCAGGGCGCGGAAGAGGTCGGTCTCGTAGATGTCATGCACGCCCTGCAGCACGGCGGCGAGGCGCTCGAGGCCCATGCCGGTGTCGATGGAGGGACGAGGCAGGTCACGTCGCGCGCCGTCCTCCCCCTGGTCGTACTGCATGAAGACCAGGTTCCAGATCTCGGTGAACCGGTCGCCATCTTCCCCGGGGGAGCCGGGCGGGCCGCCGGCGACATGCTCGCCGTGGTCATAGAAGATTTCCGTGCACGGGCCGCACGGGCCAGTGTCGCCCATCGACCAGAAGTTGTCGGCCGAATCGATGCGGATGATCCGCCCGTCCGGCAGGCCGGCGATCTTGCGCCAGAGAACGGCGGCCTCCTCGTCGGAGGCGTGAACGGTGACCAGGAGGCGCGCGGGGTCGATCTCGAAGCCGCGCGTCACCAGGCCCCAGGCCAGTTCGATGGCCCGCTCCTTGAAATAATCGCCGAAGGAGAAGTTCCCCAGCATTTCGAAGAAGGTCAGGTGGCGGGCGGTGTAGCCGACATTATCCAGGTCGTTGTGTTTGCCGCCGGCGCGCACGCACTTCTGCGAGGAGGCGGCGCGCGGCGCCGGGGGCGCCTGCGCGCCGGTGAAATAGTTCTTGAACGGCACCATGCCGGCGTTGACGAAGAGCAGGGTGGGATCATCCCTGGGGACCAGGGGCGCCGAAGCGATCACCGCGTGGTCGGCGGCGGCGAAATAGTCCAGGAACTGGCGGCGGATTTCATTAAGGGTCGGCATGAACGCCCTCTAGCATCCGGCCCGGGCGCCACAAACCCATGGCCGGCCGCGGAGTGCATTTACGCCGCTTGACGAACGAGCCTCGAAACGGGTTTAGCATTTCGCGCCGAGGCGGCGGAGGGTGAGCGCAATGCGCACATGGGCTTTTTCACGGGTGGGCGGCCGTGGCCGAAACCGGCGGGCGGCGTTGACGCTCGCGGCGGTGGTAGTGCTGACGGGCGGCCCTGTCCTGGCCGACCCGCCGGCCGGGGCGAAGGGCGGGCTGGAGGCTCTGAACCGGGGCGACAACGCCGAGGCCGTCCGCCTGTTCACCCAGGCCCTGCTCTACGGGAGCGCGGCGCGCCCGGATCGGGAGTTCGCCTATGCGAAACGGGCCGAGGCCTTTCTCGCCGAGGGACGCTATGGCGACGCGGCGGCCGACGCCAACCGCGCCCTCGCCCTCAATCCGCGCGATGCCGAGGCCGTGGCGGTGCGCGACAAGGCTCGGCCGCTCGCCGCCGCCCGGCCCGCCGGCAAGGATGCTTCCGACGTTCTCAACGCCAAGATCAGGGCGCGGCTCGACGCCGTGGCGGCGCGCAACCGCGCCGCGTTCCAGGCCTATCAGGCCCAGATGGCGGACTACGAAGCCAAGAAGGCGGCCATCGCCGAACAGGCGAAGGCCAACGACGCGGCCTATGCCGCCGCCCTGGCGGCTCACCAAGCCGAGGTCGACGAAATGGCGCGCAAGACAGCCGCCGACATGGCCGACTGGCAAAGGCGCGTGGCGGCCTGCAAGGCCGGAGACCGATCGCAATGCGCGCACCCGCCCGCCGGCGAACGGGAGCAAGGCGCGCCCCAACAGGCGCCGGCTTCGGTGACGCCTTAGTCTCCGATCGGTTCGGCCGCCCCCAGCAGAAGGGCGTCGACGATCTTGGTGGAATTGCCGCGCACCTGTTGTTCGACCTGGTCGGCAACATCCGGATTGGCCTTAAGGAATTCGCGGGTGTTGTCGCGCCCCTGGCCGATCCGCTGGCTGTTCCAGCTATACCACGACCCGGACTTCTCGATCACCCCGGCCTTGACCCCCAGATCGATGATCTCGCCGATCTTGGAAATCCCCTCGCCGTACATGATGTCGAATTCGACCTCGCGAAACGGCGGGGCGACCTTGTTCTTGACCACCTTGACCCGGGTGTTGTTGCCGACGATCTCGTCGCGCAGCTTGACCGAGCCGATGCGGCGGATGTCCAGGCGCACCGAGGCGTAGAACTTCAAGGCGTTGCCGCCGGTGGTCACCTCCGGGCTGCCGTAGGAGATGCCGATCTTGTGGCGGATCTGATTGATGAAGATGACCAGGGTTTGGGTCTTGGAGATCGAGGCGGTGAGCTTGCGCAGGGCCTGGCTCATCAGCCGCGCCTGAAGGCCGGGCAGGCTGTCTCCCATCTCGCCCTCGATCTCGGCGCGGGGCGTTAGGGCCGCCACCGAATCGATGACGATCACGTCCACCGCGCCGGAACGGACCAGGGTGTCGGTGATCTCCAGGGCTTGCTCGCCGGTGTCGGGCTGGGAGACCAGCAGCTCGTCCAGATCCACCCCCAGTTTGTGGGCGTAGGAGGGATCGAGGGCGTGCTCGGCGTCGACGAAGGCGGCGGTGCCACCGGCCTTCTGGGCCTCGGCCACCACATGCAGCGCCAAGGTGGTCTTGCCCGAACTCTCGGGCCCATAGATCTCCACCACCCGCCCCTTGGGCAGGCCGCCGATGCCGAGCGCGATGTCGAGGCCCAGTGATCCGGTGTTGATCGATTCGATCTCCACCACCTTGCCCTTGTCGCCCAGCTTCATCACCGAACCCTTGCCAAAGGCCCGGTCGATCTGGGTCAGCGCCGCCTCGAGAGCCCGCTGCTTGTCGCCTTCGTCTTTTCCCACCAACCTCAGCGCCGCCATGTTGCTCATTGCCGTCTCCCGCCATCCTATCCCATGATTCCGCGAGCCCGAGCGCCCCTTCCGGAGGATTTGCGACAAAAGCCCGCGCGACGAAGCAGGCGTACCCTGTTTGTTCCGGGTTGGCAATATGTCCTTTTGACAAAAAATATTGCGATTTGCCAATACCCTACCGCCGATCGTCTGGGCGGCCCTGCCATCCTCCAAGGGGTTCACGCGCTCCGACTTTGCGCTAAGGAGAGCGGACATGCACCACGACCTCCTCTCGCAACTCGCGCCCCTGGTCTCGCAATACGGCTACGCGGTGCTGTTTCCCATCGCGGTGGTGGAGGGGCCGGCGGTGACCATCGTGGCCGGGGCGCTGGTGGCGTCGGGCCAGTTCGACGGCCTGCTGGTCTTCGCCATGCTGATCGCGGCGGATCTGGTCGGCGACGCGCTCTACTATTCGCTCGGGCGCTGGGGCCACACGCCCTTTCTCGAACGGCTGGAGAAGCGCCTGGCCCTCACCCAGGAACGGTTCAAGCCGTTAGAGGAGGGATTCCGCCGACACGACTGGAAGTTCCTGCTGATTGGCAAGACCCAGCCGTTCGGCTCGCTCATCCTCTATTTCGCCGGCGCGACCAAGATGCCGGTCATGCGCTACCTGCTGTTCAATCTGGCGGCGACCGCGCCCAAGGTGCTGCTCTTCGAGGGCATCGGCTATTTCCTGGGTTTCGGGGTGGCCCACTCGATGAAGCTCATCGACTGGTTTTCCTTCGTGCTGTTCGGTATTTCGGCGGCGCTCATCTACGCCTACTACCGGATCAGGAAATACTTCACGAACGAGATGTCGAAGGAGACATCGCTGTGAGGGCGGCGGGCGGCGATACGGGCCGGGTGGGTCTTGATGAGCCGCAGCAGGCCGAAGTTCTGGCGCACCACGCCCCAGGGTGAGATCACGCCGAGGGCGTCGCGAATCATGGCGAGCTCGGACAGGAAGCCGCGCCAGCGGCCGAGCTTGCGGTATTTGCGCACGTTGACGACCGCCGGCCATTTGACCACCGCGACACCGTGGCCAGCCGCGATGATCCGCTCGTTCATGAACGCCTCGCCGCCCCAGCGCGGCAGGGCCTGCATTTCGCCGATGACTCCGCGCAGCAGGGCGGTGGGGATCACCCGTTCGCCGGAGACGAAATCGAGGCCCATGCGGCGGTAGATGCCCAGGCTGTTCTGGCGCAGGCTGATGGCGACCTCGGCTTGGCCGCTCACCACCGGGTCGGCCAAGGCGTCGATGTCGGCGGCGGTGACGCCGGCGAGATCCGCGTCGAGCAGCATCAGCCAGTCGCCCTTGGCGGCGGCGATGCCCCGGCTCAAGGCATAGGTCTTGCCGCGATTGGGCGCGTAGGAGATCACCCGGACGTCCGAGTAGGTGCGCAGCAACGCCTCGGTCCTGTCAGTGGACCCGTCATTGACCACGATGACTTCGGCTAGCGCCGGGTGGCCGTCCACCGCGTCGAGAATATTGCGGATGCGGTCTTCCTCATTGTAGGCGCAGACGACGCAGGAGATGCGTTTTCGACCGGCCGATTCAACCGACGCGTCGCCCGCGATCCGCCTATCGTCCCCCATGGCGCGCGCCTCTTTTTGCATTCCGACATCCAAATCAGCGCGCGCGGCGGGTCCGCCACCCGTTTAGCGACAATCGCCTCATTTGACCAACCGCGCGACTGTCCCTTCGCCTTGGGCGACCCATCAAAAAGGTGGGTCGCCGTCCAGTAGGCCGGCGAGCCGTCGCGCCAAGCCCTCCGGGAACACCGGCTCGGCGCAGGCGGCCAGTTCCTCCAGGGTCCACCAGCGCATGTCGTCGATGAATTCGCGTTCCATTGCCTGCCAGCCGGCGCGGGAGGCCTCTCCACCGGCGCAGCGGGCGACGAAATAGGTTTCCTTGAAGAGGACCGGTCGGCCTTTGCGATCGTGGAGAATCTGTTCGCCCCGCCACGCCGCCCCGCCGATTTCGACGCCCTGGAAACCGGTCTCCTCGACCACTTCGCGCGCGGCGGCCTCTTCGAGGCTCTCGCCCGGTTCCACGCCGCCGCCCACCGTGAACCAGCCGCCGCGCGCCGCGGGATCGCCGGGCAGGCGGCCCTTCATGAGAAGGATGCGGTCTCGCGGGTCGAGCAGCAGCACCCTCGCCGTGACGCGCTCGCGCACACTGGGTCCTCGCGGCCTCTACGCCTGCTCGGTCCTGATCCAGCCGTCGATCACCCCTTCGAGCACCGTCAGCGGCATGGCTCCGGCCAGCAGGCCGGCGTCGTGGAACCGGCGGATGTCGAATTTCGGCCCGAGGGCGACGCGGGCCTTGTCGCGCAGGCGGTTCCAGGTATTGACGCCGATCTTGTAGCTGCACGCCTGGCCCGGCCAGACGCAATAGCGCTCCACCTCGGTGGTGACCGCGCTCACCTGATCGCCGTCCCGATCCGCCATCCAGGCAATGGCCTTGTCGCGTGGCCAGCGTTTGGCGTGCAGGCCGGTGTCGACCACCAGGCGACAGGCGCGGAAGAGGGCCGACTGCAGATAGCCCACCTTGCCCAGGGGGTTGTTGTCATAGACCCCCATCTCGTCGGCCAATTGCTCGGCGTAGAGAGCCCAGCCTTCCCCGTAGGCAGACAGGAAGGTCGCCTTGCGGATCAGCGGCAGGTCGGCCTCCTGCTGCAGGGAAAGCTGCAGGTGATGGCCCGGAATGCTTTCGTGATAGGTGAGGGTCGGCAGCGTCCAGCGCGGAACCTCGGCGGTGTCGCGCAGGTTGATCCAGTAGATGCCCGGCCGCGAGCCGTCGAGGCTGGCTTGGTTGTAGTAGCCGCCCGGCGCCCCCGCCTCGATGACCTTGGGCACCCGCTTGATCTCCACCGTGGCCTTGGGCAGGGTCGCGAAATATTTCGGCAAGCGCCCCTGCATGTCGCGGACCTGGGTGTTCAGGTCGGCGATGAGCTGGACCTTGCCCGCGTCGGTGTTTGGATAGCGGTAGCGGGCGTCCTGATATAGGGCGTGGAGGCGCTCGCCCACCGTCCCCTTGGTCATTCCCTGGCCTTTGAGGATGGCGTCGATGCGGCCGCTCAGCGAGCCCACCTGATCGAGGCCGACCTGGTGGACTTCCTCGGGGGTGAGGGCCGTGGTGGTGCCGGATTTCAGGGCGTTGGCGTAGTAGGCCTCGCCGTCCTTCAGACGCCAGACGCCGGCGTCGGCGGTCGCGCCGCGCCGCCAATCGGTGAGCAGGGCGATCTGACCATCGAGAGCGGGATGTATCTTCTTCTCGAGAATCGCGGTGGCGCGCCCGGCGTAGTCGCCCTCGATACCCTTGGCCTTGGCCCGGCGGGCCACGGAATTCACCAGCGTGGATTTGTCGGCCGGGGTGGCGCGGAACTGGGCCATCTGGCCCAGGGCGCGGTCGAGGATGAAAGCGGGGGGAATGGTCCCCAGCGCCGCGTCGTGGCGGGCGACCTCGACCTCCTGATCCATGACCCTGGCGAAGGCGTCCAGGCGGTCGAGATAGGCCTCGGCGTCGGCCTTGTCGTTGATGGGGTGCTGGTTGTCGAGGAAATCGGGCACGCCCTGATAGGCGCCGGTGAGCTGGGAGAGGACATAGGGCCGCCCCGGGCCGGTTCCGTAGTCGAAGCGCCGGTTGGCCTCGTCCTCGACGGCGTAGATATAGTCCACGGTGTCGTAGTTGACCGCCGCCATGCCGGAAAGCTTGCCGCGCTCGACGGTGGCCAGGCGGGTCAGGCGATCAGCGATCTCGGCCTTGTCGCGGGCTATTGCCTCCAGGGAGACATCGCGCAGGCGCCCGCGCTGGGCGGCCAGGGGGCCGGTGTCGAGACCCAGCGACGTGGCCTCCTGGGGCGAGCGGCGAAGATCGTCCTGGACGAAAGCGTCGAGCAGGCCGTTCAAGCGCGCCGCCTGAGGTGAGGCGGCGGTGTCGATGGCCCAGGCCGGCGCATAGGGGGCCAGGGCGGCGCCGGCGGCGGTGGCCAGCAGGAAGCGGCGTCTATCGAACACGGCGGAACTCCTTGGCGAGACGATTGGCGCCCGGCGTAGCCCTGGGCGCGGGCGCCGGCAAGCTCATGCTCGGATCAGGGGTGTAGCGCCGCCTTCACGCGTTCGGCCAGGCTCATGATGTCGAGCGGCTTGGCGAGGAAGGAGACACCGGGTTCGCCCTCCAGGAGGTCGGAAAATTCCGCCTCGGCATAGCCCGAGATGAACATCACCGGCGCCGCGCCCAGAAAGGGGCGGGCGGCCCTCATCAGGCTCGGCCCGTCCATGCCCGGCATGATGACGTCCGAGATCATCAGGTCGATGGCCCCGGCGTGTTCCTCGGCAAGGGCCAAAGCCGCCTCGCCGTCGGCCGCCTCGATCACCTCGTAGCCGCGGGCGCGCAGCAGGCGGGCGGCGACGCCGCGCACCAGGCGCTCGTCCTCCACCAGCAGGATACGCCCCACTCCCGACAAATCGCGCGCCGGAGCGCGGATGGCGGCCGGGCCGGGGGCCGGCTCGACGGCCAGGGGCGGGGTGTGAACCGGCAGGAAGATGCGGAAGGCCGCCCCCCGGCCCGGCTGGGAGGTGACGCCGATCCAGCCGTCGGACTGCTTGACGATCCCGTACACCGTGGCCAGGCCCAGGCCCGTTCCCTCTCCCTGCGCCTTGGTGGTGAAGAAGGGTTCGAACACATGGCCGATCGACTCCGGGGCGATGCCCGGCCCGTCGTCGGCCACCTCGATCAGGGCCATCTCGTCCATAGGCGGGCCGGCGTAGCCGAGACCCAGGGCCTCGGCGTGGCCGACCCGCGCGGCGCGCACCCGCACCATGCCGCCGCCCGCCTGGGCGAGCGCGTCGCGGGCGTTGACCACCAGGTTCATCACCGCGT
The DNA here is from genome assembly GCA_051002715.1 of Caulobacteraceae bacterium. GTDB lineage: Bacteria > Pseudomonadota > Alphaproteobacteria > Caulobacterales > Caulobacteraceae > Acaudatibacter. Next base: position 9,832 of record JBPCMA010000120.1, on the reverse strand, counting down.
TCTCGAGCTGGGCCTTGTCGACCCGGACCAGCGGCAGGTTCGGCCCGCACAGGGTTTCCAGGCGGACATCCTCGCGCAAAAGGCGGCGCAGCAGCACGTCGAAATTGCTCAGCATCGCGCCCAGATCGAGGCTTTCGCGCTGGATCGTCGCCTTGCGCGAAAAGGCCAGAAGCTGGCGGACCAGATCGGCGGCGCGCACCTCCGTCTCGCGAATCTCGGCCAGGCCTTCGTAGGACGGATCGCCCAGCGGGTGACGCAGGAGAAGCTCGTCGACGCGAAGGCGGATGGCGGTCAGCAGATTGTTGAAGTCATGGGCCACGCCGCCGGCGAGCTGGCCGATCGCCTCCATCTTGGTGCGCTGGGCCAGTTGAAGCTGCATCGCCTTCTGCTCGGTGATGTCAAGCAGATAGGCGGCCCAGCGGCTCCCCGCCCGGACCAGGTAAAGATGCGCCGTCTTTCCCGCCGCCGTGCTCAGTCTGACCTCGAAGGGGCCGGGGCGACCGGCGGCGTGGCTCGCCGCCGCCTCGGCGCGCGAGGCGGGGGTGATGAGATCGGCCAGGGTGGCGCCGGCCGCCACCGCCTGGCCGCCGATCGCCGCCAGCGCCGTGTTAGCCTCGACGATGGGTCCGGCGAGGGGGTCGGCCCCGTCGATCAGCGCCGCCCCGAACGGCGAGGCGGCCACGAACGGGTCCAGGCCGGCGACCGACCCGGCGGGCGGCGGCTCGATCATGTGGGGCGACGGCGGCGCAGGCGGTGGGGTTAGGCGGACCAGAAACCGGTCGGCGCCGACGGCGGCCACGCTGGCCGGACGCTCGGCGTCGCCGTGACGAAGGAGCCCTTCGCCCCAACCCTCACGCCGCGCCTGGGCGAAGGCGGCGAACAGGGCGCCGGCGGGTTTGGGCAGCCGCCGGCCGGCGCCCAGGCTGGCCCGCCAGGCGCCGTTGGCGGCGAGAATGGCGCCGTCGGCGGCGACAAGGGCGGCGGCCTCGGGCAAGGCGTCGATCAGCGCCTGGGACCGGCGGCCGAAATCGCTGCGGGGCGCGAGGAAATTCATGATTTTCAAGCGTTTCGGCGCCGCACCGGCAGCGGCGTCGGCGGCAAAAGAGCCCTCGCCGCCTGGGCCGGGGTAAGCTTGTTCCGATCGCGGTCGACGCTGAAATTTGCCGCCCGCATGGCCTCGACGGTGATGCTCCCGATCAGCGGGGCGAGGGCGGCCCGTAGCAGGCGGTCGTGGGCGCGGCGGGGCGAAATCAGGATCACCGCGTCATAGGGCGGCAGGGCGTGGCGGGGATCGGCCAAAATGGTCAGATGGTCGGCCGCGATCCGCCCGTCGCTGGAAAAAGCCGAGATGACGTCCACTTCGCCGCCCTCCAGGGCGCGATACATGAAGGTCGGCTGATAGGCGGTCTCCTTACGGAAGGCGAGGCCATAGGCGCCGCGCAGGGCGGCCCATTCGGGGCGCGACAGGAACTCCAGGTCCGAGCCCAGGCGCAGAGTTCCGGCCTGTGCCGCGAGGTCGGCGATGCTGGCGATCCCAAGCGCCTTGGCGCGGCCCGCGCGCATGGCCAGGGCGTAGGCGTTCTCGAAGCCGAGCGGCCCCAGAATCACCACCCCGTCGCGGGCCATCAGGCCCTTCGTCAGCCCATCGAGTACGGCCCGGCGGCCGGGATTGCCGCTTTTTTTCAACACATTGGTCCACAGCGTGCCGGAATAGTCGACATAGGCGTCCACCTCGCCGGCGGCCAGGGCGCGGTAGGCGGTGGCCGAACCCAGGTCCTCCTTGCGGGTCACCCGTCCCCCCGCCGCCTCGATCCGCCCGGCCATCAGTTCGGCCAGAATGTATTGCTCGGAGAAATTCTTGGCTCCGACCACATAGCTCGCCCCGGCGGGGGCGGCGATTAGCGGCGAGAGGGCGGCGGCGGCGCCGACGACGAGTCCCAAGGCGCCGGCCCATACCCGCCAGCGAGACCGCCGGGCCAAGCCCGATTCGATCAGGCCCAGAAGCTGGTCGGCGGCGAGCGCCAGCACCGCCGAGGCGGCGCAGCCGAACAGCACAAAAACCCAGTTCTCGGTCTGCAGGCCGGAGAAGATGTAGTTGCCGAGCGAGGTCTGGCCGACCGGCGTGGAGAGGGTCGCCGCGCCGATGGTCCACACCGCCGCGGTGCGCGCCCCGGCCATGATCACCGGGGCGGCGAGCGGCAGTTCGACCCGCGTGAGGCGCTGGAAGCTCGTCATCCCCATGCCGCGCGCCGCCTCAACGGCCGCCGGATCGACGCCCAGGATGCCGGCGACGCCGTTCCGCAGGATCGGCAGCATGGAATAGAGGGTGAGCGCCAACAACGAGGGCAGGAATCCCAGGGCCGGGAAACCGTGCCCCAGCCACGCCAGGCTCGCCGCCGAGACGGCCAGGAGCAGGGGATAGAAAAGAGCCAGCAGGGCGAGGCTGGGAATGGTCTGGATCAGGCTGGCGGCGAACAGGCTCGGCCAGCGGACGGCGGCGCTGCGGCTGGCCGCCACCGCCAGGGGCAGGCTGATGGCGAAACCCAGGACGAGAGCGCAGAGACTAAGCAGAACATGCTGAGAAAGATAGCCGGGGAGCAGGCGCCAGGCGGCGGCGAGGCGGTCATCCATGGGCGGCGGCGCCCTCTTTGGCCGCCAGGGCCTCGACCCGGCGCGCCTGCCGGCGGGGGGTCTCCATCAGCGCCCGCACGGCGGGGTCCGGATGCTCGGCCAGCAGGGCGGCGGGCGACCCGTCGGCCAGGATGCGGCCGGCGTCCAGGACCACGATACGGTCGGCGAGCAGCAGGGCCTCCATGACATCGTGGGTGACCATGACGGTGGTGAGCCCCAGGCGATCGTGGAGGGCCCGGTAGTCGCCGCCGAGGCCGTCGCGGGTGATGGGGTCGAGAGCCCCGAACGGCTCGTCCATCAGCATGAGGGCCGGGCCGGCGGCCAGGGCGCGGGCCACGCCCACCCGCTGGCGCTGACCGCCCGACAGAGCCGCCGGCAGGCGATGGGCGATCTCGGCCGGCAGGGCGATGAGATCGAGAAGTTCGGCGACGCGGGCGGCGGCGCGAGCCTTGTCCCAGCCCGCCAAGCGCGGCCCCACCGCGATATTCTCGGCCACGCTCATGTGAGGAAAAAGGCCGATCTCCTGGAAAACGTAACCGATTCTCCGGCGCAGGCGCCACGGCGGCTCGCCGCCCGCCGCAGCCCCCTCGATCCGCACCGCGCCGGCGTCGGGGATCACCAGGCCGTTGACCATCTTCAGGGTGGTGGTCTTGCCGCACCCCGAGCCGCCCAGCAGCGCGACGAACTCGCCCTTGCCGACGCTCAGCGACAGCGGCCCGACGACGCGCCGCCCGCCGTAGGTCTTGGAGACGTCCCGTAGCTCGATCAATCGCCCCTAGGCCCGCCGCCCCTTGGCCACCGCCTCGGCCCCCAGGGCGTCCAGGGCGCCGCGCACGATGCCCTCGGCGTCGAGGCCGGCGGCGGCGTACATGGTTTCGGGCTTGTCCTGATCCTGGAAGAGATCGGGCAGGGTGAGGGCGCGGATCTTGAGGCCCCGATCGAGGGCGCCGTGGGTGGCCAGGGCGTGCAGCACGAAGGCGCCGAAACCGCCGGCCGCCCCCTCCTCCACCGTGATCAGAGCCTCGTGCTCGCGGGCCAGGCGCAGGATCAGGTCGACATCGAGGGGCTTGGCGAAACGGGCGTCGGCGACGGTGGCCGAAAGGCCGCGCGCCGCCAGCATGTCGGCGGCTTTCAGGCAATCGGCCAAGCGTGTGCCGAAGGAGAGGATGGCCACCGCCGTCCCCTCGCGCACGATCCGGCCGCGGCCGATCTCCAGCGGCTCGGCGAGGTCGGGGATGGCCACCCCAACCCCGTCGCCGCGGGGGAAACGGAAGGCGCTCGGCCGGTCGTCGATGGCCGCGGCGGTGGCGATCATGTGGGCCAGCTCCGCCTCGTCGGCCGCGCCCATGAGGATGAAGCCGGGCAGCTGGCCCAGGTAGCCGATGTCGAAACTGCCGGCGTGGGTCGGCCCGTCGGCCCCCACCAAGCCGGCGCGGTCCATGGCGAAGCGCACCGGCAGGCGCTGGATGGCCACGTCGTGGACCACCTGATCGTAGCCGCGCTGCAGGAAGGTGGAATAGATGGCCGCGAAGGGCTTCATGCCGTCGGCGGCCAGGCCGGCGGCGAAGGTCACCGCGTGCTGCTCGGCGATGCCGACATCGAAGCAGCGGTCGGGAAAACGCTTGGCGAAGATATCGAGGCCCGTGCCCGAGGGCATGGCGGCGGTGATGGCGACGATGGCCGGGTCGCGCTCGGCCCGCTTGATCAGCTCACTGGCGAACACCTTGGTGTAGGTCGGCGCGTTGGAGGCGGCCGGCTTGGCCTGCTGGCCGGTGATGACGTCGAACTTGGCCACCGCGTGGTGCTTGTCGGCGGCGCTTTCGGCGGGGGCGTAGCCCTTGCCCTTCTGGGTGACCACATGGACCAGCACCGGCTTGTCGTCGATGTGCTTGACGTTCTTCAGAACCGGCACGAGGTGGTCGAGGTTGTGGCCGTCGATGGGGCCGACATAGTAGAAGCCCAGCTCCTCGAAGAAGGTGCCGCCGGTGGCCATGCCGCGGGCGTATTCCTCGGCCTTGCGGGCCATGTCCTTCAGGGGGCGCGGCAGGTGGCTGACCACCTCCTTGCCGAACTTGCGAACTTTCTGATAGGCGCCGCCGCTGACCAGGCCCGCCAGATAGGCGCTCATCCCGCCCACCGGCGGGGCGATGGACATGTCGTTGTCGTTGAGGATGACGATCAGCCGCTTGGTGGTGTCGGCGGCGTTGTTCATCGCCTCATAGGCCATGCCGGCGCTCATCGAGCCGTCGCCGATCACCGCGATCACCGCGTTGTCCTCGCCGCGCCGGTCGCGTGCCACGGCGAAGCCCAGGGCGGCGGAAATCGAGGTGGCGGCGTGGGCGGCCCCGAACGGATCGTAGGGACTCTCGGCCCGCTTGGTGAAGCCGGAGAGGCCCTGTCCCTGGCGCAGGGTGCGGATGCGCCCGCGCCGGCCGGTCAGGATCTTGTGCGGATAGGCCTGGTGGCCGACGTCCCAGATAAGGACGTCGCGCGGCGTCTCGAACACATGATGCAGGGCGACGGTGAGCTCGACCACGCCCAGCCCCGCCCCCAGGTGGCCGCCAGTGACCGAGACCGCGTTAATGGTCTCGGCGCGCAGTTCGTCGGCGAGCTGGCGCAGCTGCGCCCCGGAAAGCTCGCGCGTGTCGGCGGGCTCGGCGACGGTGTCCAGCAGGGGGGTGGGTGAAACCATGGTCGATGCGATCCGACTTGCCATGCGCGCTCCGTTGGCGACGGCTTTGGAGGAGACTCATGGCCTTTAGTAGGCGGGTCTAGCATGAGTTACCCGGTCGGCGCCAGGAATCGGCCGGGTGAGGATTTGATGTCACATGGGCCATTTCGCGCAATGGCCGCGCCGGCTCATGGCGGGACGAGCAGGCGGGGCTTGCGCCTCGCGCCATCGGGGGGCGGAACGGCAACGCCCGTGGCCGGCCCGCCCGCCCCCTCCACCCCTTCGGGGTTCCCCTCCCCCCCGGCTTCGCGAGGGAGGAAAGCGACCGAACGGATTCGAGATCTGTGAACGCCGTAGCATAAACGGGCAAGGAGAGAGTTGGGCTTGGTTTTCTTGAATCCTCCCCCATGAAATGGGACCACCGGGCGGTGGAGGGGGGGCGGGATTGCGACGCCGCCCGGCGCCTTTTCGTGCCCCTTCGCGCCCGTCGCTGCAACTTCCCGGCGGGGCCGGACGGCGGCATGATCGGGGCGGGCCGCGCCGGCCGCGCGGCGAGGGAGAGCGCCAATGACCACCAAGACCGTCACCACCTATTCCGCGTCCGGCTACAGCCTCTCGCCCAGCTATAGCGAACTGGACATCACCAAGACCGGCGGGTTCGGCGGGGACGTCTATTCGGGCCACGACGCCACCCTCTCCAACGCCGGGACCATCAACTCGACCACCACCATCGGCGTGGCGGTCGGCGTCCTGTTCGGCCCGAGCGCCGGCGGTGTGGTGATCAACCGGCCGACCGGCTCGATCTACGGCCGCGACGATGGGGTGTTCAGCGACAGCACGCTCAAGCTCCAAAACTATGGGACGATCCAAAGCGTCACGAGCGCCGTCGTCGAAGCCAACGCCGGCGGTTCGGTGACCAACGGCAATTACGCCAATCCCGGCGCGACCATCGCCGGCCCGGATATCCGGCTCCTGGGAACGCCCGGCACGGTGGCCAACTTCGGAACCGTCACCGCCTTTGTCTACATGAACCACGGGGGTGTGGTGACCAATGGCGGGGTGGAGGACTCAACGGCCCTGATCGACGGCGGCGGCGGCATCTATATCGCCGGCGCGGCCGGCACGGTGAGCAATTTCGGGACCATCTTCACCTATGGGCTCTCGAACGGAGTCAACCTGGGGTCCGGCGGGCGGGTGACCAACGGCGCGGTCAGCGACACCGCCGCGCGTATCGAAGGCTTCACCGGGGTCATTCTGGCGAGCGGGCCGGTGAACAATTTCGGCGTGATCGACGGGGCGGGCGCGGCGCATGGCGGCTATGGCGTGGCGATGGGGTCGGGGACGGTGACCAACGGCGGCGGCCTCGATAAGAGCGCGCTCATCGAAGGCTACACCGGCGTCCAGGTCAGCGCGGCGGCCGGGACGGTGACCAACTTTGGGACCATTCAGGGCCAGGGGCTGGCGAGCGGGCAATATGGCGCGCGCCTGTTGGCCGGCGGAAGCGTCACCAACGGCGGCGGGGCCAACCGCTCGGCCCTCATCGAGGGGGCGAGCGGCGTGGCCACGGCGGGGACGGCCGCTACGGTGAACAATTTCGGAACCATTCTGGCCACCGGGGCGACGGGCGTCGGCGTTGCGATGAGCCAGGGCGCCCTCTCCAACGGCTCGCTGAACAACGGCGCCGCCCTGATCGAGGGCTATACCGGCGCGGTGCTCGACGGATCGGCCGCCTCCACCAACTTCGGCACGATTTCCGGCGTGGGGGATCATGGCGGCTGGGGGGTGGTGCTGGGGGGTTCGGAGAGCTTGGTCAACGCCGCCGGCCGCCAGCTCAAAGCCACGGTCGAGGGCTATGGCGGCGTCTACGTCATGGGAACGGCCAACACCCTCACCAACTTCGCCACCATTTCGGGGGCGGGAGGGACAGCGGTGAAATTCTCGTCGGCCACCGACGTTCTGGCGGTCGAAGCCGGCTGCGAGTTCGACGGGGCGGTGCTGGGGGGCGGCGGGACGCTGGACCTGGCCTCGGGGACGGGAACGCTCAGCGGCCTAGCCGGCGGAGACGTGACCGTCTCGGGCAGCATGGCGGCCACGACCTTCACCGCCTTCGACACCATCGAGGTCGCGGTGGGGGCGACGTTCGCCGACAGCGGGGCGGTGACTGTCGCCTCGGGCCAGACGCTGATCGCCGCCGGCGCTCTCACCCTGGGCGGGGCCAAGGCCGGCGTCGCCAACGCCGGGACGATCGAGACGCTGGGCGGGACGATGACGGTGAAGGGCGCGGTGACCGGCAAGGGGGTCGCCGCGGTCGATGGCGGGCTGCTCGACCTGACCGCCAGCTTCACCCAGAATGTGACCTTCGGCGGGACGACCGGGACCCTCGAACTGGCTCAGTCGCAAGGCTACGCCGGAACCATCACCGGCTTTTCCAAGAGCGGCGGAACCTCGCTGGATCTGGCCGATATTGCTTTTGGCGGCTCGACCAAGGCGACCTACGCCGGCACGTCCAAGGCGGGGGTGCTCACCGTCACCGATGGAACCCACACGGCCACCATCAACCTGAAGGGCAATTATCTCTCCTCCACCTTCGTCGCCGCCTCCGACGGCCATGGCGGGACGATCGTCCACGACCCGGCCAAGGCGGCCGTCACCCCCTCGCCGCACCCGATCATCGCCGCGATGGCGGGGTTGGGGGCGGGCGGGATCGGGCGCCTCGACGCGCCCGCTGAAACTTGGCGGGCGGAGGTTAGCGTCCTTTCGCGGCCCAGGGCGACGATCGCCTGAGCCCCTCATGCAAGGACAGTCGATATGAACACGAAGACCATTTCGACCTACATCGCGGCGGGCTACACTCTGGCGCGGCGGTTCGACACCCTGGACATCACGAGCACGGGGACGATCGGCGGCTACGGGCTGTTTCTTCAACATCTCGCCGCGGTGAACAACCTCGGCTCCATTCGGGCGTCCACCAGCAACGGCGTCCAGGCGGACGCCGGCGTGACGCTCACCAACGGCTCGAGCGGCAGTTTCGGCGAGATCATCGGCGCCTACAGCGGTGTTTTCGCCACCGACGCGGCCACCACGATCAACAATTACGGCTTCATCTTGGGCGCCGGAGAATACGGGGACGGTGTCTTCCTGAGCGCTGGCGGCACGATCACCAATCACGCCTACAGTTCGGAAATGGGAGAGATCTACGGCAACAACACCGGCATCGACGCCGGAGGCGCGGCCGACATCACCAATCTCGGCCGCATCATCGGCCACTATGCCGACGGGATTAGTCTGACGGCGGGCGGGACCGTGACGAATGGGGCCGTCCACAACGCCACGGCGCAAATCATCGCTAGAACCGTCGGGGTGAACGTCGCCGGCGGGGCGGCCATCATCGTCAACTACGGAACCATCGTGGGGGGCGAGGGCGGCGGGGTCGCCCTGGACGCCGGCGGCGTCATCACCAACGGCAGCGGCCGCGACACCGCCGCCTATATCTATGGGCGCACCACCGGCGTCACCGCCGCCGGCGACGCGACGGTGAGCAATTTCGGCACGATCAAGGGCGCCGGCGGGGCGTCCAATTCAGGGGTCTCTCTGTTGAGCGGGGGGACGATCGCCAACGGCTCGGCGGGCGACACAAAAGCGCTGATCCGGGGGTCGTTTAACGGCGTCTATTTCACCAATGCCGGAGTGGTGACCAATTTCGGGACGATCTTCGCCAACGACGTCGCGGTCTATGGGCGGGGCGACGTCACCGTGGTCAACGGCGCCGCCGCCGACACCGTCGCAACAATCGAGGGCGGTTCGGGCGGCCTTTTCCTGATCGCCGGCGCGGTCAGCAATTTCGGCACGATCGAGGGCGGCGCGCAGATGCGCGGCGGAGTGGTGACCAACGGCTCGGCCGCGGACAAGACCGCCCTGATCCAGGGCGGCGGCTACGGCGTGCAGATAAGCACCGGCCCCAATAGCTCGGTCACCAACTTCGGGACGATTGAGGGAAACGTCGCGGCGGTGCAGTTCGGCGACGCCAGCGACACCCTGATCGTCGAGGCCGGTTGCGCCTTCACCGGCCAGGTGATGGGCGGCGGCGGGACGCTCGATCTGGACACCGGGGCGGGAACGCTGACCGGCGATCTGGCCGGCGGGACGGTCACCGTGTCGGGCAGCATGGCGGCCACGGCGTTCCAGGATTTCAACACGGTGGAGATCGGCGCGGCGGCGAGTTTCTCGACTTCCGGCAAGGTGTCGATCGGCGCCGGCCAGAGTGTGATCGTCGCGGGCGCCCTGACCCTGGGGGCCAAGAAGATCGCCAACGCGGGGACCATCGAAACGGTCGGCGGGACGGTGACGGCGGACGGCAAGGTCACTGGCGCGGGCGGGGCGGTCATCGGCGGCGGCCTGCTCGATTTCACCGGGGCCTTCAACCAGCACGTCACCTTCATCGGAACCGCCGGGACCCTGGAGCTGGCCAAGTCGCAAAGCTACGGCGGGACCATAACCGGCTTCTCCAAGAGCGGGGGAACGTTCCTGGAT
>JBPCMA010000119.1:0-2779 GCA_051002715.1 Caulobacteraceae bacterium | reverse complement strand
CCCAGGTCGATGGCGATGTCGTTGGAGATGACGCCGAACAGGGACGAAAACATTCAAGGCTCTTTGAAGGGCGGCAAAAGGCGTTTCGCTACAGCCCTCAAAAGCCTGCGCGGCCGATGGGACAAGCGCCGCCCGTGTGCCCCGCCAGGGCTCGCAATTCAAGCGGTTAATCGCGGGCGCGCCGACCAGCGAGCCGGGCTAGATATGGATCGCATGCCCCAACGCCTTCAGCGCCGCCTCATGGAAGGCTTCGCTGAGGGTCGGATGGACGTGGATGGTGCCGGCGATGTCTTCGAGGCGGGCGCCCATTTCCAGGGCCAGGGCGAATTCGCCGGAAAGCTCGGAGACGTGGGCGCCGACCGCCTGGACGCCCAGCAGGCGATGGTCGTCGGCGCGCGCCACCACCCGCACGAAGCCGCCGTCGTCGGCCGCCTCCATGGAGCGGGCGCGGCCGTTGGCGGCGTAGGGAAAGGCGCCGGTGAGAATGTCGGCGCCGCTCGCCCTGGCCTCGGCGGGCGACAGGCCCGCGACGACGATCTCGGGGTGGGTGAAGCACACCGCGGCGATGGCCACGGGGTCGAAGCGGCGGCGGGCGCCGGCGATGATCTCGGCCGCCATCTCGCCCTGCGCGGCCGCCTTGTGTTCGAGCATGGGCTCGCCGGTGAGGTCGCCGATCGCCCAGACATTCTTCATCGAGGTCGCGCAGCGGTCGTCCACCTTGACGAAGGGGCCGGCCATGTCGACGGCCATGGTCTCCAGCCCCCAGCCGGCGGTGTTGGGCTTGCGGCCGACCGTGACCAGGACATTGTCGGCCGGCAGTTTCAGGTTCCGGCCGTCCTTGCCCTCGACGACCAAGACGTGATCCTTGCCGGCCGTCTCGAGGCCCTTGGCCTTGGCCCCCAGATGGACGGCGATCCCCGCCTCGCCCAGCCAGCGGGCGACGGGGGCGGCCAGTTCGGCGTCGAACCCCGGCAGGATGCGATCCAGCGCCTCGACCACGGTGACCTCCGAGCCGAGCTTTCGGAAGGCCGAGCCCAGCTCCAAGCCGATGTAGCCCGCGCCAACCACCACCAGTTTCTTGGGCAGGCGGTCCAAGGCCAGCGCTTCGGTGGAAGATATGATCGGGCCGCCAAAGGGAAGGAAGGGCAGTTCCACCGCGAGGGAGCCGGTGGCCAGAATGACATGCTCGGCGGTGATGGCGAGCGGCCCGCTGGCGGTCTCGACCTGGCAGGTCTTGGCGTCGGTGAAGGTCGCCCAGCCGGCGATGGTCTTGACCTTGGCGCGCTTGAGAAGCCCGGCTACCCCGCCGTTCAGCTTGTCGACGATGCCGTCCTTCCAGGCGACGGTCCGCGCCAGATCGAGCGTCGGCGGCCCGCCGATCGCGATCCCCAGGCGCGCCGCGCCCTTGGCCGCGCCAGTGGCCGCCATGGCCTCGTATTCCCCCGCCGCGTGAATCAGGGCCTTGGAGGGGATGCAGCCGCGGATGAGGCATGTCCCGCCCAGCCGGTCGGCTTCGACCAGCACGGTGTCGAGGCCAAGCTGGCCGGCGCGGATGGCCGCCACATAGCCGCCCGGCCCGCCGCCGACGACGAGAACCTTGGTGGCGATGGTCTCGGTCATTCGGCGTCCATGAACAGGGTGGCGGGGTGCTCCAGCAAACCCTTGACAACCTGGATGAAGGCGGCGGCGTCATAGCCGTCCACCACCCTATGATCGAAGGAGGACGACAGGTTCATCATCTTGCGGATGACGATCTGGCCGCCGATCACCACCGGCCGCTCGATGATCTTGTTGGGGCCGACGATGGCCACCTCCGGATGGTTGATCACCGGCGTGGTGACGACTCCGCCGAGAGGGCCCAGGCTGGTGACGGTGATGGTCGAGCCCTTGAGTTCGTCGGCGCCGGCCTTGCCGTCGCGGGTGGCGGCGGCCAGGCGGGCGATCTCGGCGGCCAGATCCCACACATCGCGCGCCTCGGCGTGGCGGACCACCGGCACGATCAGGCCGCCGGGCGTCTGGGTGGCGATGCCGGCGTGGACCGCCGCGTGGCGATGCACCACCCCGGCCTCGTCGTCGAAGCGGGCGTTGATCTGGGGAAAGCGCGGCAGGGCGCGGACCAAGGCCAGGACGATGAAGGGCAGGACGGTGAGCTTGGGCTGGTCGGCGCGCTTGGTGGCGTTCAGATGGACGCGCAGGCTCTCCAGCTCGGTGGCGTCGACCTCCTCGACATAGGCGAAGTGGGGGATGCGGCGCTTGGCGTCCTGCATCTTCTCGGCGATCTTGCGGCGCAGGCCGATCACCTTGATCGCCTCGACGCCCTCGCGGCGGGCCGGGGACGGGCGGCCTGGCGACGCGGTGGATGGCGCGCCCGAAGCGATGAAGGCTTCCAGGTCGTCGTGTCCGATCCGGCCGGCCGGCCCGGTCCCGGGAACGAACTGCAGGGCGACGCCCGCCTCGTGGGCGCGGCGGCGGACGGCCGGAGAGGCCAGGGGCGTGGCGCCCGCGACGCGGGCGATGGGCGCGGGGTGCGTTGCGGCGGGGAAAGCCCCCATCCCGGCCGGAGCCTGTCCTCGGGCCGGCCCTTGGCCGGACCCGGGGGGCCGTATTTCCCCCCGAGGGGGAAGAGAAGGCGCGTTGCTCTCCTCCCCCTTGGGGGGAGGGGGACCGCGAAGCGGTGGAGGGGGCTCTGGGGCGTGCGCCGGCGTTTGATCGGCCTCCCCCTCTGCCTCGACCTCGATCACCGCCAGGGCCGAACCCACGGCGGCCATTTCGCCCAGTT
>JBPCMA010000118.1:0-7131 GCA_051002715.1 Caulobacteraceae bacterium | reverse complement strand
GTGGAGACCGAGACGGCGCGATTGACCGCGTCGTCGAAGGCGAAGGCGCCGCCCAGGGAGAGGATGTTGCCGTCGAACACCGCGCCCATGACCTCCGCCTTGGCGTTGATGATCGGCGAGCCGGAGTTGCCGCCGACGATGTCGTTGTCGCTGACGAAGTCGAAGATGGTGGCGTCGTTCAGCTTGCCGCGCGCCGCCAGCCATTTGGGGGCGAGTTCGAACGGCGGCTTGCCAGTGGCCCGCACCCACAGGCCGGCGAAGCGAGTGAAGGGCGGAACGGTCCGGCCGCGATAGGTCCATCCCTCGACCTGGCCGTAGGACACACGGGGGGTGAAGGTGGCGTCGGGGTAGACGCTCGTCCCATAGACCGCGAAACGGGCCGCCGCGATGCGTTCGGCCGCCCGGTCGCTAGGGCCGCTGACCTTTTCCTCATAGGCCTTGCGCACCGCCCGCGCGGTGGGATCGGTGGCCAGGACATAGACGATCATCGGATCGCGCGAGGCCTGGATGGCGGCCAGCCCTCCGTCCCACAGCGCCTTGCGAACCTTGGCGTCGCCGAGGGTCGAGGCGGACAGGCGGGCGGCCAGGTCCTCGGGCGAATCGGCACCCAGGTAGACCTTGGTTTCCGGCGCGTCGGCGGTGAGAGCTTCCCTGAGTTTGGTCAGCCAGAACTCCAGCTCCAGCCGCTCGAGGCTGGGATAGATCGGCTTTTCGTCCAGCACCTCCTTTTCAAGGCGGGGCAGGCGCGAGTCGGTGTAGTCGGGCAGCCGCTCGGCGTTGGGCTTGGCCCGCTCCCGCGCCGCCCGCACCAGGTCGCGGGCGTAGGCGAAGAGTTGTGAGCCGGAGCCGGGGCGCCGCTCCAGCAGGCCGTAGGGCGCGTTGAGGGCGGCGCGCTCGATCTGGGCGTGGGCGATCTCGCCCCAGGCGTCGCCGGTCTTGGCGGCGAGGGCCGGATCGGCGGCCACCTTGGCGCGCAAGGCCGCGTCGGACCTGGCCTTGGCCGCCAGAAAGCCCGGTTCGGACAGGGCTTGGAATTCGCCGTGAAAGGCCTTGAAGCTGTTCTCGACCCCGAACAGTTCGCGGTCGGCGATGCGCGCCTGTTCGGGCCCCTGTTTGCCGAACTCGATCAGCCGGCCGCGGAACTCCGAGAGTTGAAGCAGCCCCTCGGGAATAACGAAGTCGCGCAGGGAATTGAGTTGATCGACGGTGAGCAGGCGGCTGGTACTGCCCGGATTGCCGGCCACGAACACCGGCTGGCCGGCGACCGGCGGGGCTGGGTTCCAGCGCAGATGGCCCGGCGTCGCCGCCGGCGCGCCGTTCTCGTAGAGGCGCAAGAAGGAGACATCGAGATCGTAGCGCGGGAAGTTGAAATTGTCGGGGTCGCCGCCGAAGAAGGCGGTCGCCAGCTCCGGAGCGAAAACCAGTCGCACGTCGGTGTATTTGCGATAGGTGTAGAGCTTATACTGTCCGCCCTGATAGAGGGTCACCACCTCGCAGGTCTGCGTCGCCTCCTTGCCGGCGCAGCCCGCCTGCTCGATGCCGGCGATCGCCCCGTCGCGGGCCTTGACGAAGTCCTGGCCGGCCTTGCCGGCGGTGGCCGCCCCCACCGTCGGCGTGACATCGGCGATTGCCATCAGGACATCGGCCTGCATGCCCGGGCATTGGCGCTCCTCGCGCCGGCTGGCGACCGAATAGCCAAGCTTGATGTAATCGCGTTCCGGGGTCGACAGATCCTGGGCGCAGTCGGAGACGCAGTGGTGGTTGGTCAGCACCAGCCCCTGGCCCGAGACGATCGATGACGAACAGCCGACCGAGAGCCGCGCCGTGCCGCCCCGCACCTTGGCGAGCCACTCCTGGTCGATGTCGACCCCGTATTTCGCCTTCACCGCCGCGCTGGGAAAGTTGTCGTAGGTCCACATGCCCTCGTCGGCGTGGGCGAGCCCGGCCACGCCGGCGCCCATGCCGAGCACGCCGAGCGCCATCGACGCCACGAGGGTCTTGGCGGCAAGCATGCGCCGCGCGGCGCGCGAAGGGCGTGAATAGTTCATGAAAGTCAGCTCCCCAAAAAACGGTGGGATTTTGTAGCGGCGGACCATACGGCTCACAATAGGGCGCGTTCGCGCGGCGCCCGGTCGGGAGTTCGACGATGATCTTCGAAGGCCTCGCCCCGCACCGGCTGGATCTGCTGCTGGTCGCCTTGGGCGTGGCCACCGGGGCCGCGACCCTGGCCGGCGGCTGGCTCGCCCTTCGCTTCGCGGCCAGGATTCATCTGGTCCTGGGTTTCAGCGCCGGGGCGGTGATCGGGGTGGCGCTGTTCGACCTCCTTCCCGAGGCCCTGACGCTGGGCCAGGGCGTCCATGGGGTCGCCACCACGACCGCCGTCGCAGCCGCCGGTTTTCTAAGCTATCTGGTCGTCGACCGGGCGCTCCTGATCGCTACCACCGACCGCGCCGGCCATCGCGGCCACCTGGGGGCCGGCAGCTTGACCGTCCATAGCCTGCTCGACGGCGTGGCCATCGGCCTGGGGTTCCAGGTCTCCATGGCGGTCGGCGCGGTGCTGGCCATCGCCGTGCTCGCCCACGACTTTTCCGACGGGATCAACACCGTCAACCTCAGCCTCGCCGGTTCGGGCCGGCCGGCGCTCGCCCGCCGCTGGCTGATCGCCGACGCCGCCGCGCCGATGGTCGGCATCGCCGCCAGCCGCCTGATCACCGTGCCGCAAAGCTGGCTGGCCCTGATCGTCGCCGCCTTCGCCGGATTCTTTCTCTACATCGGGGCCAGCGAATTGCTCCCCGACAGCCACCATCGCCATCCCCGCGCCTGGACCACCGTGGCCACGTTGGCGGGCGCCGCCCTGATCTATGCGGTGGTGAGGCTCGCGCCCTTGTGAATCGTCATGGCGCGGCTCGATCCGCCGGTGGCGGGCCCATCAGGGCGGGCTGGAAGAGCAAGGCGGAGACCAGGGTCCAGACCAGGGAGATCATCAGCACCTTGCCCATGCTGGCCGTCCCCGGATGGCTGGAGGCCCACAGGCTGCCGAAACCGGTGGCCGTGGCCAGGGCGCTGAAGAAGATCGCCCGCGTCAGGCTCGATTGTAGCAGATGCCCGCCGCCGGACCGCCAGGCCATGACGAAATAGATGTGGAAGGCCACCCCGATGCCGAAGAGGAGCGGCAGGGCGATGATGTTGGCGAAGTTCAGCGACTGGCCGATGAGAACGCAGCTGCCCAGGGTCAGAAGGCCGGTGAGCACGATCGGGGCCATGGTGATGGCCACGTCGCGCGCCCGCCGCAGCACGGCGAAGAGCAACAAGGTGATGGCGATGAAGGAGAGCAGGCCCGCCTCGGCGAATGCCCCGGCCACCGTCCGCCCTCCCTCCAGGGTGTCGATCGGCGCCCCGGTGGCGTCCGGTGCGATCCTTCTCACCGCGTCGATGAAGCGGGTGAGGACGACGTTGTCGTTGGAATCGCCCTTTGGAATCACCGACACCCGCGCCCGCCCGTCCGGCGCCAGCCAGTCGCGCTCGAGCTCGGGCGGCAGGGATTGCAGGGTGACCGGGGCGGCCTGGAGGGCGGCGCGGGCCTGGGCGAGGACGACGGTCAGGCCGGGCATCAGCACCTGGGCGGCGCGGGCGCGCGTCGTCGTCGGCGCGGCGGCCAGCCAATCCAGCAGGCCGGCGAGCCGTGTCGCGTTTCGAGCAGCGGCCGCGGACGATGGCCCCGCCGCCGCGCGAAGATCGGCCGCCGTCTCTTTCAGCGCCGCCACCGTTTCGGCGTCGGTGGGTGGGGGGGCGACGACAAGGGGATCGAGGGTCAGGTCGAGCAGGTTGGCGGCGTCGCCTATGGCGGCCAGCTTGGCGCCCTGATCGGCCGGGACCAAGCTCGACAGGGTGCGCGTCTCGTCCACCTGGGGCAGGCGCGCGATGCGCCCGGCCAGGGCGTCGGCGGCGGCGAGCGAAGGTGCGACGATCTCCAGGGTGTTGGGCGACTGCTCGGGGTCTTTCATCAGGTCGAGCAGGGTGGCGACCGATTCGGTCCGGGCGTTCTTCAGGTGCAGAGGATTGAAGTCGAAGCGCAGCCAGGGGAGCAGGGCGGCGCAGATGAGGGCCGCGCCGATCCCGGTCGCGATCACGGCGCGGCGGTGGCCGAGGATGAACCCGTCCAGGCGCGCCAGGCGTTCGCCGTCGACGCGCTCGGGTCCGACGGCTGGGCGCAGGAGGGCGATAAAGGCGGGCAGGACGGTCAGGTTGAGGGCCAGGGCGACGAACATGCCGAGCCCGGCGATCACCCCCAATTGCGAGACGCCCACATAGGCGGTCGGCGCGAAGGCGAGGAAGCCGGCGGCGATCGCCGTCGCCGCCAGGGCGAGGGAGCGTCCCATGCCCTCGCCCGACGCCGCCAGGGCCTCCCGGATTGGCCTGCCCGCCATCTGTTCAGCGTGGAACCGGACGGTGAACTGGATGCCGAAATCGATCCCCAGGCCCACGAAAAGCGGGATGAAGGCGACCGAGATCACGTTGAAGCGGTGAAAGATCAGCAAACCCAGGGCCGTCGCGGTCACCAGGCCGATCAGGGTCGTCGCCAGGATCGCCGCGATCAGCCGCTTGGAGCGCACCGCCAGGCGCAGCATGAGGACGATGGCCCCAAGGGCCAGGACGGCGATCAACGGCGCCCGCTCGGCCAGGGTGGCGAACTCCTCGTCCTGCAGAACCGCGGCTCCGGTCAGGCGCACCCGCGTCCCGTGCGCGGCGTTCAGGCCGAGGCGGCGCGCGGCGGCGCGGATGAATTCGCTGGGGCCCTCGCCTGGCTGGAGCTTCGAGAAATCGAGCACCGGGGTCGCCACCACCACGTGGCGCAACTCGCGGGGCGCCGGCGGCTTGCCGGAAATCAAGGCGCGCCACGAGAAAGTGGCGGGGCGCCCGGCCTTCAGGTCGCCGAGCGCCGCCGCCAGGGCGCCGAGCGGCCGGTCGAGGTCGGTCAGCGACGCTTGGCCGGCGCTCACCCCTTGCAGCGCCGTCGAAAGCGTCCCCATCAGGCCGCGCAGGGAAGGGTCGGCGGCCAGAGGCCCCAGAAACGGTTGCGCCGCGATGAGTTGGCCGAGCGCGGCGCGAACGTCGGCCAGCGATTCGTAGAGCAGGCCGTTCTTCTGGAAGAAGGAGCTGGCGTCGGGTCGGCTGACATCGTGGAAGAGGTCGGCGCGGCCCGCCAGTTTGGCCGCCAGCGCCGCCGCCCCCTGCTCGGCCAGTTCCGGCGTCGCGCCGTCGACGACCACCACGATCGGGTCGCCCTTGGGCTGGAAGAGGGCGTTGAACGCCGTTTCTCGCTGGCGCCAGGGCAGGGCCTTGGAGATCAGCCTGTCGGTGTCGGTGGTCATGGCGAAGTGCGACACCGCGTAGATCAGGGCGGCCACGCCGACCCCCGCGCCGATCGCCGCCACCAGCGGCGCCTGTCGGGTGCAGAACGCCACCAAGCCGGCAAGGCGCGAGGGCCGTCTTTTTGGCGGGGTCGGCGGGGCGGACAGGGGACGATCTTTCGAAAGGATGGCGGGGGACGGGGCCGGTTTGGATTGAATCTTCGCCGGGCGCCAGCCTATGGAGGGGCGGCCCATGGGCGGGGATGGGCGAGGAGTCGCCTTTGCGCCGATCGATCTTCGCCGTCATCCTCGCCGCGGCGACCCTGAGCGCCGCCTCGGCGTCGGCGGCCCCCAACGACCCGTGGGAGCGCCTGAACCGGCGCGGCTACGCCATCAACCAGTTCCTCGACAAGGTGCTCATCCGCCCGGCTGCCATGCTCTACCGCGCCCTCACCCCCGGCCCGATCGGCAAGGGGCTGCACAACGCGGTGATCAATCTTAGCGAGCCGCTGGTGTTCATCAACGATGTCCTGCAGCTGCGGCCGCGCCGGGCAGCCCAGGCGGCCGGCCGTTTCGCCTTCAATTCGACCGTGGGAGTCGGCGGCCTGATCGACGTGGTGGGGGCCGATGGCATCCACCACCACGACAATGGCTTCGGCGACACCCTCGGCCGCTACGGAGTGCGGCCCGGACCCTATCTGTTCGTCCCGGTGATCGGCCCCTCGACCGTGCGCGACCTCTTCGGCGCCGGTGTCGACATAGCGACCGACCCGGTCCACTGGGCCAATTACCCCTACCGCACCGAGATCGGCGTGGGCGGCACGGCGGTCGGCGGCCTGGACACCCGCGCCGGGGCGGATGAGGATCTCAAGGCGATCCTGGCCGACGCCGCCGACCCCTACGCCACCCTGCGCTCGGTCTATCTGCAATATCGCCAGGGGGAGATCGACGATGTCCGCGGCGGCGACAAGTCGCCCGCCTTGCCGGCGATCGACGAAACCGCGCCGGCGCCGGCGATGCCGGACATCGATGAATCCCCCGTCACACCCGCGCCGCCGACGCCGTCGCACGGTTCCGCTCCGGAGCAACGCGCTCTCTCTTCCCCTGCTCGCGGGGGAAGTACCGGCGAAGTCGGGGATGGGGGCCTAACGCCAACGATAGCGCCCCGCCCCACCGCCTCCACCGGCTTCGCCGGTTCCGCTCCCCCTTAAAACGGGGGAGAAGAGGTTAGGCCAGGTCGCCGCCGCCCCGTCGCTTGACCAAGCGATGGCCCTCGAGGGCTTGCCAGATCAGTAAGGCGGGCAGGCCGATGGCCAGGTCGCGGGCGCGCTTCAATAGGGAGAGGGCCAGCGCCATGTCGGCCGGCAGGCCGAGGATCGGCCCGACCAGGGCGTAGGCCGCTTCCTGCACCCCCACACCCATGGGGGCGACGAAGGCGGCGCTGCGCACGGCGGTGACCAGGGCCTCGATGGCCAGGATCTGCGCCAGCCCGATATCGACGCCGGCCAGCCGCAGGGCGATCCACGCCCCGGCGGCGCTGGCGACCCACGCGGCCAGGTGGATGGCCACCGCCAGGGCCAGCCGCGCCGGCCGCGCGTAGAGGGCGTTCAGGGCCAGCCGCAAGGCCGCCGCTCCGGCCACCGCGCCGGGCAGGAAACGCCGGGCCAGAGCCTCCAGCAGGCCCATGCATCGCCGCTGGGCGGCGACGAAGGCGGCGGCGCAGGCGCCCGAAAGGCCAAGGCCGATCAGGGTGGCGCAGACCAGGCCGCCGTGGCTGGCG
>JBPCMA010000117.1:0-3167 GCA_051002715.1 Caulobacteraceae bacterium | reverse complement strand
GCGCGCGAGGTGCGCGTCACCGGCGCGTCGCCCTCGCGCATCAGGGCGCGCAGGGCGGTGGGGGCGGTGTAGAAGATCTCCACCCTGTGCTTGTCGATCACCTCCCAGAACCGGCTGACGGTCGGATGGTTGGGCACCCCCTCGAAGATCAGGGTGGTCGCGCCGTTGGCGAGCGGCCCGTAGACGATGTAGCTGTGCCCCGTCACCCAGCCCACGTCGGCGGTGCACCAGAAGACCTCGCCCGGCCGATAGTCGAACACCAGCTCGTGCGTCCAGGCCGCCCAGGCCAGATAGCCGCCGGTGGTGTGCAGCACCCCCTTGGGCTTGCCGGTCGAGCCGGAGGTGTAGAGGATGAAGAGGGGGTCCTCGGCGCCCATGGGTTCGGCGGCGCAGTCGGCGGAGACCTTGGCGGCCTCTTCCTCGTAGGCGAAATCGCGGCCGGGTTTCATGGCGACATCCGCGCCGGTGCGGCGGATCATCAGCACCCGATCGACGCCCGGGCAGGATTCCAGCGCCTCGTCGACATTGGCCTTCAGCGGAACCTTCCGCCCGCCCCTCAGGCCCTCGTCGGCGGTGATGACGATACGGGAGTCGCAGTCGGCGATGCGCCCGGCGATGGCGTCGGGCGAAAAGCCGCCGAAGATCACCGAATGCACCGCCCCGATCCGGGCGCAGGCCAGCATGGCGAAGGCGGCTTGCGGAATCATCGGCATGTAGATCGTCACCCGGTCGCCCTTGGCCACCCCGTGCGCCTTGAGCACATTGGCCATCCGGCACACATCGGCGTGCGCCTCGGCGTAGGTGATCTTGCGGCTCTCGGCCGGGTCGTCGCCCTCCCAGATGAAGGCGATGTCGCCGGCCCGCGCCGGCAGATGGCGGTCCAGGCAGTTGACGCAGGCGTTCAGGACTCCATCGGCGAACCAGCGGATGCGGAAGTCCTCGACGTTGAACGAGATGTCCTTGACCACGGTGAACGGCTTCATCCAGTCGAGCCGCGCCGCGACCTCGCGCCAGAAGCCGTCGGGATCGGTCTCGACCCGCGCCAGCGCCGCTTCGTAGCCCGCCGCGTCCACGTGGGCGCGCCCGGCCCAGGCTTCGGGAACGGGGAAGACCGCGTCCTCGCCCATGGTCAGCCGCTCGCCCCGGCCGGCGCGTGGCGCACGTCGTCGGGCGTGAAGGGACGGGTGGTGGCGGCGAATTCCAGCATGATGCCGTTGGGGTCGGTGAAATAGACCGAGCGGACGAAGACGCCGGGGTGGTTCTCGCGGCTGGCCCCCAGGGGGCCGTCGTCGTGGTTCACCACCACCGGGGTAACCGGCGCCCCCGCCGCTTTCAGCCGGGCCAGGCAGTCCTCCAGCGCCGCCTCCTCGACGGAGAAGGCCAGATGGTTCATCGAGCCGACGGCGCTCATCGGCTGGCTCGGGAAATGGGCCACCGAGGCGATCCCCGGCGCGGCGGGCGGCGCGTTCTCCCACCAGAAAAAGGCCAGCAGCGAGCCACCGCCGCAATCGAAGAAGAAGTGCTGGCCGCCGTCCGGCAGAGCCACGGTCTTGACCAGCGGCATGCCCAGGATCTCGGTGTAGAACCGGCATGTCTCGGCCATGTCGCGGCAAACGAGCGCCAGGTGGTTGATACCGTTGGTGCGCATGGGAGGGCTCACGGTTTCATCAGCGAATCGTAGACGCTTCGCAGCGCGTCGGCCGAGATGCTGACCGTGCCGCGAAACGGATGGTCCATGGCCGCGATGATAAAGATCACCAATCCGATGAACAACGAAAGAACGCCCCCCAAAATGAGGTGCACATGGCGCTCCATGTCGAGCAGCCAGATCAGCATGATGTTGAGCAGGGCGCCGATGAAGACCACCCACCACAGCACCGCCGGGATGCCCGCGCCGACGCTCTGCAGCCGCTGGCGGCGCAGCTCCACATAATGGTTGAGTTCGCCCAGCATGGCCGCGTGCAGGATGACCTGCGCCGGCTCCCTCGGCTGGAAGGAAAGCAGCGCGCCGTAGAGGCCGACCATGCGCCGCGAGCCGGCCGGCGGGGCGATCCCCTCCTTCTGCATGGGCCAGTCGGCCTTGATGGTGACCAGGGTGTATTCGGCCAGTTCCCGCTGCAGCAGCTGGCGCTCCGGCGGCGGGTAGTTGGAGGCCATGTGGTAGAGGGTGGCCAGGCTCGCCGCCTCGTGGCTGACGGTATCCTCGGTGGTCGAATAGGACTGGAAGGCGGCGATGGCGATGAGGCCTAAGAGGACGCCGTAGATGACCGAGAAGCTGGACAGCATGAAGCCGATGAGGTCGTTGGCCCGCCGCTCCGACCGCAACCGATGGTGGACAAAGGCGCGAAAGAGCAGGCTTCCGCCCCAGGTGATGGCGACGAACACCGCCGACAGCAGGACGCCCAATCCCCAGGTCGGAAGGCCGTAGATCCAATAGAACATGCGCCTCTCAATGCCCCCCGCCCCCGCGCCGCCGTGGCTCGCAGAGCGCTTTGTCGCAAAAGTGGGAACTGCTTTTGCGATGAGAAAGCGCTCAAATGCTTAAGACAGAGCCTGTTTCTCCCATCGGATTGTTTCCACCCGATCGGAACAGGCTCTAGCCGCCGAACGGTTGTAAGAAGGCGCGGCGAGAAGGAAGATCGCCCATGCTGCCGCACCCTGTCCACCTGGCCGGAGATCGAGGCCTATCTGGCCCGCTCCACCGCCATCGTCATTCCCATCGGCTCCAACGAGCAGCACGGGCCGACGGGGCTTGTGGGCGCCGACTCGCTGTGCGCGCAGCATCGCCCACGAGGCCCGGAAGAGCGCCGATATCCTGGTGGCGCCGACCTTCAACGTCGGCATGGCCTAGCACCATCTGGGCTGGTGGGGTTTCCAGCCCTAAAGCCCCGGGAGCTTGACCTTGCTCGAGGTCTTGCGGGCGATGACCACCGGCTGATCTCCGGTCAGGCCGCGGATGCGCTTGGCCTCGGCGGCGGCGTCCACCGGGGCGGGCGTGTTGGCGCCCGGCGTGGGCGCGGCGCCCGGCTCGGCGGCGGCCTGGCCCTTGCGCCAGAACATCACCCAGTCGGCGAAGCTCTTGTCCTTGTGGGCCACGCCGCCGAACTCGTCATCGACCACATAGCGGATAAGCGGATCGGCCTTGTCGCCGCCCGCCTTGGCGGCCA
>JBPCMA010000116.1:0-6867 GCA_051002715.1 Caulobacteraceae bacterium | reverse complement strand
GCTTGTCACCGTGGGCGGGGAGCGGGGTGCCGAAGCAAAGACGGCCCTGCGGGAATGGGCGATGACCAGGGCCCTGCCCGCCCCGTCCTACAGAGCGCTTTCCCGCGCCGGCACGGCTCACGCGCCCGTATTCACCGTGGAGGTGAGGGTCGAGGGATACCCGCCCGAGAGCGCCCGCGGCCCGGCCCTGCGCGTGGCGGAGAAGGCGGCGGCGCGCAAGCTGCTGGCGCGCGAGGGGGGCGCCTTGTGAGCCGCGCCGGCTTCGTGGCCGTGATCGGAGCGCCCAACGCCGGCAAGTCGACCCTGGTCAATCGGCTGGTCGGCTCGAAGGTCTCGATCGTCACCCAGAAGGTCCAGACCACCCGCTTCCCGGTGCGCGGCGTCGCGCTGGAGGGCGACTGCCAGATGGTGCTGGTGGACACCCCCGGCATCTTTTCCCCCCGCCGCCGCCTGGACCGGGCCATGGTCCAGGCCGCCTGGGGCGGGGCGCGGGAGGCCGACGCGGTGGTCCATCTGGTCGACGCCCAGGCGCAAAGCGCGGTGATGGGCGGCAAGGGGCGCGCCGCCGATCGCAAGGCCGCCCACGATGTCGCCACGATCGGCGAGGGCCTCCGGGCGGCTTCACGCAAGGCGGTCGTGGCGCTCAACAAGATCGATCTTTTGCCGCGTGAGGGCCTGCTCGCCCTTACGCGGGACTTGTTCGACGCCGACGTTCACGAGGAAGTTTTCATGATTTCGGCGAGGAACGGCGCCGGCGTCGCCGACCTCAAACGCCGCTTGGCGGCGCGGATGCCCGAGGGGCCGTGGTTCTACCCCGCCGACCAGAGCGCCGACATCCCGGCCCGCCTGCTCGCCGCCGAGATCACGCGGGAAAAAGTCTATCTGCGCATCCACGAGGAACTGCCCTATGCCGCGGCGGTGGAAACCACTGCCTTCGAGGAACGTGGGGACGGTTCGGCGCGCATCGAACAGACGATTTTCGTCGAGCGGGACGGCCAGCGCGGCATCCTACTGGGCAAGGGGGGCGAAACCCTCAAATGGATCGGCAAGGCTTCGCGGAAAGAGTTGAGCGTCCTGCTCGAGCGGCCGGTGCATCTGTTTTTGCATGTGAAGGTCAAGGCGACCTGGGCGGAGGACCGCGGCTTCTTCGCCGACATGGGCCTGGATTTCGATGTTTGAGGGCCGCCAAGGTTGAACCATGGAATTCGAGGACGACGCCTTCATTCTCTCCGCTCGCTCGCACGGCGAGACCGGGGCGATCGTCGACGCGTTGACGGCGGCTCGCGGCCGCTACGCCGCCCATGTGGCCGGCGGCGGGTCGCGGCGAATGAAGCCCGCCCTGCAGACCGGCTCGCGGGTGATTTTCCGCTATCGCGCCCGGCTTGCCGACCAGCTCGGCTCGGCAGGCCTGGAAGCGGTGGGGGAGGGGGCCTCCGGCCTCTTCGACGACCCTCTGGCCCTCGCCGCGCTGGCCGCCGCCGCCGCGGTGGCCGCCGCCGCGTTGCCCGAACGAGAACCTCATCCCGGCGTCTTCCTGGCCTTCGAATCCCTGACCCGCGCCCTGGCCGATTCCGATATTTGGCCCGCGGTCTTCGTGCGCTACGAGGCGGGCCTGCTTCAGGATCTGGGATTCGGCCTCGATCTCACCCGCTGCGCCGTCACCGGCGCCAAGGACGATCTGATCTATGTCAGCCCGCGCACCGGCCGGGCGGTCAGCGGGGCGGCCGGGGAGGCCTATAGGGACCGCCTACTCGCTCTGCCGGCCTTCCTCCTGTCGGCCCAGGGTCGCCTGACTGCGGGCGACATCGCCGCCGGCCTGGCCCTGACCGGCCATTTTCTGGAGGCTTGCGTGTTCGCGCCCGTCGGCCGGCCCCTGCCGCCGGCCCGGCTATGGCTGGTGAATCGGCTGGCGGACGCCGAGCGATCGTGACCCTGGCCGCGCCTTCCAATATTTCACGGGCGTGTGTCTGGTCTTTTGCCGGTCACGATGACATTAGGGCGCAACGGCTTTTCACGGGGGTCCCCAATGTTCGTTCACGCTCCAACCGCGCGGTCGCGCTCGGCGGCCAAAGCCATCACCTGGCGCATCTTCGGAAGCCTGGATACGGCCCTCTTGAGCTTTCTCGTCCCGATGCTCTTTCATGTGAGCATGAAGTCGAGCGCGAAAATCGCGTTTTCGATCTTCGCTTTTGAATCCCTGACCAAGATCGTCCTTTTCTACGTTCACGAGCGGATGTGGGCCCGCGTGTTGTGGGGCCGCGCCGACACGGAGATCGAGGCGGAGGAAGCCCATCACCTCCACTGAGCGCCGCCTATCCGCGCGGCCGCGCGGCTGGACATGGGGGGTGACTCGGATTCTACCTGAGGGATGAACGAACACGTTCAGCCACCGGCGGGCGACGGCGGCCGCATTCTGGACGAGCCGCTGGGCGAGGCGCTGTCGCGGCGCTATCTCGCCTATGCCCTCTCCACCATCACCCAGCGCGCCTTGCCGGACGTGCGCGATGGCCTCAAACCCGTCCATCGGCGCCTGGTCTACGCCATGCGCCTGCTGCGGCTCGACCCGGAGACCTCGGCCAAGAAATCGGCGCGGGTGGTCGGCGACGTCATCGGCAAATACCATCCGCACGGCGACGTCGCGGTCTATGACGCCCTGGTCCGTCTGGCCCAGGATTTCGCCCAGCGCTATCGGCTGATCGACGGCCAGGGCAATTTCGGCAACATCGACGGCGATAACGCAGCCGCCATGCGCTACACGGAGTGCCGGCTCACGCCGGCCGCCCAGCTTCTTCTGGACGGCATCGACGAGGACGCCGTCGATTTTCGCCCAACCTACGATGGCGAGGAAGAGGAGCCGGTCGTCCTGCCGGCCGGCTTTCCCAACCTGCTGGCCAACGGCTCGTCCGGTATCGCGGTCGGAATGGCCACCTCGATTCCCCCGCACAACGCCGCCGAACTGATCGACGCCTGCCTGCTTCTTCTCGAGCGGCCGGCGGCGAGTGTCGCCGACCTCGCGGCCCTTGTTCCCGGCCCCGATTTCCCCACCGGCGGAGTCATCGTCGAGCCCCGCGCGGCGATCCTTGAAGCTTATGAGACCGGCCGGGGAGGGGTGCGCCATCGCGCCCGCTGGACGCGCGAGGACGCCGGCCACGGAACCTGGCGGATCGTCGTCAGCGAAATTCCCTATCAGGTAAAGAAGGCCGACCTGGTCGAACAGCTGGCGGCCCTGATCGAATCTAAAAAGGCGCCGCTGCTGGCCGATGTGCGCGACGAATCGGCCGAGGACATCCGCCTGGTCGTCGAGCCGCGCGCCCGCAACATCGAGCCGGCCGTTCTGATGGAGAGCCTGTTCCGGCTGTCCGACCTGGAGACTCGGTTCCCGGTCAACATGAACGTGCTGGATGCGCGCGGCACGCCCATGGTCATGGGGCTCAAGGCGCTGCTGCGGGCCTTTCTGGACCACCGGCGCGAGGTGCTGACGCGCCGCGCCCGCTATCGCCTCTCGAAGATCGAACAACGCCTGCATGTCCTGGACGGGCTTCTGATCGTCTTCTTGAATCTCGACGAGGTGATCCGCATCGTCCGGTTCGAGGATGAGCCCAAGGCCCGCCTGATCGACGTTTTCAAGCTGACCGATATCCAGGCCGACGCCATCCTCAACACCCGCCTGCGCCAGTTGGCGAAGCTGAAAGAGATGGAGCTGCGGCGGGAACACGCCGCCCTGGCCGAAGAGCGCGACGGCATCGAGGCGCTGCTGGCGTCGGACAAGGCGCAGTGGAAGCTCGTCGCCGTCGGCCTGCGCGGCGTCCGCAAGCTTCTGGGTCCGGAGACGGCGGTCGGTCGGCGGCGCTCGACTTTCGCCGAAGCGCCGGTTCTGGGCGCCGCAGCGGCGTTGGGATCCTTCGTAGCCCGTGAGCCGATCACCGTGATTCTCTCCGAGCGCGGCTGGATTCGCGCCGCCCGCGGGAGGGTGGAGGATGCTTCGGCCCTGGCCTTCAAGGAGGGCGACAAGCTCGCTTTCGCGATCTCCGCCGAAACCACCGACAGGCTGCTCTTGTTCGCCTCCGACGGGCGCTTCTTCACCCTGGCCGCTGACAAGCTGCCGTCCGCGCGTGGCCACGGCGAGCCCCTGCGCCTCATGGTCGACCTCGAAGACCGGGTGGAAATCCTTGCCCTTTTCGCCCACGCGCCCGGACGCCGGCGCGTGCTCGTTTCCAAGGCCGGCTACGGATTCATCCTGCCGGAGGACGAGGCGATCGCCCTTCGCAAGGCGGGCAAGCAGGTGCTGACCGTCGATGGCTCCGGCGCCGCCGCCTGCCCGGACGCCGATGGCGACCATCTGGCGATCATCGGCGACAACGGCAAGATTCTGATCTTTCCCTTGGCCGAACTGCCGCGAATGGCGCGGGGCAAGGGGGTGAAGCTGCAGAACTATCGCGAAGGCGGCTTGCGCGACGCGGCGGTCTTCTTGGCGAGCGACGGCGCGGCCTGGACCGACGGCGCAGGCCGCGTCCACGCGTGGCCCGAGTGGCGCGATTGGCTGGGCAAGCGCGCCGGGGCGGGACGGATGGCTCCCAGGGGCTTTCCCGCCAGCCGGCGCTTTCGGCCAAGGTAGGGTTGGTCTGGCGCAAGCGCCCCCTCGCGCCTACCTGAACATCAAGTCGCCGGGGAACCTTAAAAAATGATCGTGCCAATCGTCATTCTCGTCATCGTCGTCGCGCTGGTGGCGATGCTGGTGGGAACCTACAATCGCTTGGTCGCCCTGCGCCAGAACGCCAACAACGCCTTCGCCGACATCGACGTCCAACTCAAGCAACGCCAGGATCTCGTGCCCAATCTGGTCGAAACGGTGAAGGGCTACGCCGCCCATGAACGGGGGACTTTGGACGAGGTGACCGCCGCCCGCGCCGCCGCCGCGTCGGCCGGGAGCGTCGAGGGACGGGTGGCGGCGGAAAACGCCCTGACCGGCGCGCTGGGCCGCCTGTTCGCGGTCGCCGAAGCCTATCCCGACCTCAAGGCCAACCATAATTTCCTGCAGCTCCAGAGTGAACTGGCGGACATCGAAAACAAGCTCGCCGCCGCGCGCCGATTCTTCAACAACGCGGTGGCCGAGTTCAACGCCCAGGCCCAGCGTTTCCCCGCCGTCCTGTTCGCCGCCGCCATGGGTTTCACCCAGCGCGCCTTTTTCGACCTGGGCGAGGAACGCGCCGCCGCTGTCGCCGCCCCCCAGGTCAAGTTCTAGGCCTCGGGGATCGCGTCATGCGGGCGGTCGGTCTGCAGACCTACATCTGGAACAACAACATCCGCTCGGGCCTGTTGCTCGCCGGATTTCCATTGCTGCTCGTGGGCATGGTGTTTGTCATTACCCTGGGCATGATCTGGGGCCATTTGTTGCCCTCCAGCGGCACGGCGGCTGGCGACATGCTGTACGCGGGGCGCCTGCTTGTCGCATCGGCGCCGGCCGCGATCGCCGTCGCCTTGATCTGGTTCGCCATCGCCTATGTGTTCAATCAGGCGATCATCGACCTGGCCACCGGCTCACGGAAGGTGGAGCGAGCGGATGAACCAGAATTCTATAACCTATTGGAAAATCTCTGCATTTCGCGTGGCATGAAGACGCCGACGCCGCGCGTTATCGAGACGGCCGCCCTCAACGCCTTCGCCAGCGGGGTGAACGAAGGCCGCTTCAGCGTCACGGTCACCCGCGGCCTCCTCCAGAGCCTCGACCGCGACGAACTCGAAGCCGTTCTCGCCCACGAACTGACCCACGTCATCAACCGCGATGTTCGCACCATGGTCATCGCCTCCATCTTCGCGGGCATCATCACCTTGCTCTGCCAGATCGTCTTCCGTTCGATCTGGTGGAGCGGCGGCGGCCGAGGGCGGGGCAGGGGAGCGGGCGTGTTCTGGCTGGTGGCCATTTGCGTCGCCGCGATCGGCTATGTCCTTGCCATCGTCATCCGCATGGCCATATCGCGCCGCCGCGAGTATGTCGCCGACGCCGGCTCGGTGGAACTGACCAAGAACCCGGACGCCATGATCTCGGCGTTGCAAAAGGTCGCCGGACACACTCACCTGGACGCGCCGCAATCGATGCGCGCCATGTTCCTCGAAGAGGACGACGAAGGAATCTCCGGCCTCTTCGCCACCCATCCCCCGGTCGCCAAGCGCATAGCCGCGCTCCAGCA
Organism: Caulobacteraceae bacterium; assembly: GCA_051002715.1. Lineage (GTDB taxonomy): Bacteria > Pseudomonadota > Alphaproteobacteria > Caulobacterales > Caulobacteraceae > Acaudatibacter. The sequence goes on along the minus strand of JBPCMA010000116.1, from coordinate 679 downwards.
CTATGCGGGAGGGCGCATCGTCGAGGCAGCCGGTTCGCCCGCCGTTTCACTCGCGCCGAGCAGAGCGCCGACCGAAACGCCCGGGCCATGGGGCGAGGCGGCGGCGCCGATCTCGGAAAATCCTTCATCCGGCCCATGGGGTTAGGCTCTCTCGGCGCGGCGGTTGGCATCCCTGGCGCCAACCGTCGAAAAAATCCGCGGGACAATGTCGATTTCCAGAAACGCCGCTCGTCGCTTTGATGATAGGCCGATAGGGCCTGCACTGACAGGGAGACAAGACGATGCGCGTGATGGTGCTCGTGAAGGCTACCGAGAACAGCGAAAAGGGCGTTATGCCTCCGCCCGAGGCGTTCGAGGCGATGGGCAGATTCAATGAAGAGTTGGTCAACGCGGCGTCGTGCTCGCCGCCGACGGCCTTACGCCGTCCTCGAAGGGCACAAGCGTATCGCGTTCGATGACCCCGGCCGCACCGTCATCGACGTGCCGTTCGCCGAGACCCGCGAGCTGGTCGCGGGTTTCTGGATCTGGGAGGTCAAGGACATGGACGAGGCGGTCGCCTGGGTGAAGCGCTGCCCCAAGCCCATGTCGGGACCGAGTGAGATCGAAATCCGGCCGCTGTTCGACATGGCTAGCTTCGCGGAGAGCCTGACGCCGGAGTTCAAGGAAATCCGCGCTCGCG
>JBPCMA010000115.1:0-5879 GCA_051002715.1 Caulobacteraceae bacterium | reverse complement strand
CGATCCGTCAGTATGCGGGCTTTTCCACCGCCGATGACTCCAACGCCTTCTACCGGCGCAACCTGGCGGCCGGCCAGCGAGGGCTGTCGGTGGCCTTCGACCTGGCCACCCACCGGGGCTACGATTCGGACCATCCCAGGGTCCCGGGCGACGTAGGCATGGCCGGCGTGGCGATCGATTCCATCCTCGACATGCGCACCCTCTTTTCCGGCATCCCCTTGGACAAGATGACCGTCTCGATGACCATGAACGGCGCGGTCCTGCCGGTCATGGCCCTCTACATCGTCGCCGCCGAGGAACAGGGGGTGGCCCACGGCGCCCTGGCCGGCACCATCCAGAACGACGTGCTCAAGGAGTTCATGGTCCGCAACACCTACATCTATCCGCCGGGCCCTTCGATGCGGATCGTCTCGGATATCTTCGCCTACACCGCCGCCGAAATGCCGAGGTTCAACTCGATCTCGGTGAGCGGCTATCACATGCAGGAGGCCGGGGCGTCGCTGGACCTGGAGCTGGGCTACACCCTGGCCGACGGCATCGACTATGTGCGGGCCGGCGTGGCGGCGGGGCTGGCGGTCGACGCCTTCGCGCCGCGCCTGTCGTTCTTCTGGAACGCCGGCATGAACTACTTCATGGAGGTGGCCAAACAGCGCGCCGCCCGCCTGCTGTGGGCCAGGCTGATGGCCGAGCACTTCGCGCCGAAGGACCCCCGCTCGCTCGCCCTGCGCGCCCACACCCAGACCAGCGGCTGGTCCCTGGCCGCCAAGGACGTGTTCAACAACGTGGCGCGCACCACCCTGGAGGCCATGGCCGCGACCGCCGGCCAGACCCAGAGCCTGCACACCAATTCCCTCGACGAAGCCCTGGCCTTGCCCACCGATTTCTCGGCCGCCATCGCCCGCAACACCCAGCTCTTCCTGCGCGACGAGAGCGGCGCGACCAAGGTGATCGACCCTTGGGGCGGAAGCTACCATCTCGAGCGTCTGACCCATGATTTGGCCGCCCGCGCCCTGGCCCACATCGCCGAGGTGGAGGCGATGGGCGGCATGGCGACCGCCATCGCGGGGGGCCTGCCCAAACGGCGCATCGAGGAGGCGGCGGCGCGCACCCAGGGCCGCATCGATTCGGGGCGCCAGATCCTGGTCGGGGTGAACCGCTATCTCTGCGACAGCGCCGATGACGTCCCCATCCTGACGGTGGACAATTCAGCCGTCCTGGCCAGCCAGATCGAAAAGCTCCGTGTGCTGAAGGCCGAGCGTGACGGCAAGTCGGTGGACCGCGCGCTCGCCGCCTTGGAAAAAGGGGCGCGGAGCAAGGCCAACCTGCTGGCGCTCTGCGTCGAAGCGGCCCGCGCCCACGCCACGGTGGGCGAGATGAGCCTGGCCATGGAGCGGGCCTTCGGCCGCCACCAGGCGCGGGCCGAAGTGGTGAGCGGCGTCTATGGCGCCGAGGTCGGCCCGGCCGCCAACGCGGCGCGCGCGCGCTCCATGGTCGCCGCCTTCGCCGAGGCGGATGGGCGGGCGCCCAGCCTGCTGGTCGCCAAGATGGGCCAGGACGGCCACGACCGCGGCCAGAAGGTGATCGCCGGCGGCTTTTCCGACCTGGGCTTCGCGGTCGATGTCGGCCCCCTCTTCGCCACCCCGGCCGAGACGGCCCGCGAAGCGGTGGAGCGGGGCGTCCATGTGGTGGGGGCCAGCTCCCTCGCCGCCGGGCACCTGACCCTCATCCCGCAGCTGCGCGCCGAACTGGAGAAGCTGGGCCGGAGCGACATCATGATCGTGGTCGGCGGCGTGATTCCCGCCGGCGATTTCCCGGCCCTCAAGGCGGCCGGCGCCCGCCTGATCTTCCCCCCCGGCACGGTCATCGCCGACGCGGTGACGGCGATATTGGACGAACTCAACAAGGATCTGGGCTATGCGCAGGGAGAGGGTTGAGGGGGACGCGGCCGGACGCCCCCTCCGTCACGGCGCAAGAGAACGCCGCGCCACCTCCCCCGCCGCGCGGGGGAGGAAGGCGGAATTCAGTTCACCTGGGCGGCGAAGCGCTTGGCCTGGGCGACCCAGGCGTCGCGGACGGCGCGGCCCTTGAGGCTCAAGTCGGCGTCGATCGCAGCCAGATCGTCGGCTGTCCAGGCGGCCAGTTGCGCGTAGCGGGTTACGCCGCGCGCCGCCAGGGCGTCGGCGAGCTTGGGGCCGATGCCGACCAGGCGGGTGAGGTCGTCCAGCTCGGCCGCCGTGGCCGAGCGGGCCGCTTCCAGGACGGAGGTGGGTTCGGGCGTCGGCGCGTCGGCTCGCTCGGAAGCGGGAGCCGGTTCGACCGCGAGGCTGGGCGCGGGCGCCGGCGCGGCCGGGGCCATGGCTTCGAGGTTCACCGGCTTGGCCCAGCGGGTCATCCACCACCAGGCGGCGCCGACGCTGGCCGCCGCGCCGAAGGCGAACCACAGGGGCGAGGCGAAGCCGAGGGGAATGGCCATCGCCGTCCGCGCCCGCTCGCGCGCGCTGCCCGTCGTATCGTTCATCAAAGAGGTCATGGGTCTTTCTTTCTTCCGCGGCGCCCCACGGCGGAGGCGGTCCAATGAATGTTGCGATGCAGCATAGCACGAATCGAGCGTTCGCCCATGCGGTATTTTTGACGGCCGGGCGGGAACGGGCGCGACGGGCGGCGCGTTGGCGTCTCCAGCGTGGAAAGGGGACGGCCCGATGGCCAGGGACATGCCGTTCGAGGCCGCCGAGACACATGGCCTCACCTATGTCCACGACCACGATCCCGGCATCGCGCGCCAGGGCGGCGCCTCCGGCGTCCACTATGTCAGGGCCTCCGGAAAGACGGTGCGTGACGCGGCGACCCTGAAGCGCATTCACGCCCTGGTCATACCGCCGGCGTGGACGGCGGTGTGGATCTGCCCCGATCCGGCCGGCCACATCCAGGCGGCGGGCCGCGACGCGCGGGGGCGCAAGCAGTACCTCTACCACCCCGCTTGGCGGGCGTTCCGCGACGAGGCGAAGTACGGGCGGCTGGAAGCCTTCGGCGCCGCCCTGCCGCGCCTGCGCGCCCGCGTCGAGGCCGATCTGCGCCGCCGCGGCCTGCCGCGCGAGAAGGTGTTGGCGGCGGTCATCGCCCTCCTGGAGGTCACCCTGATCCGGGTCGGCAACGACGAATACGCCAAGGCGAACAAAAGCTTTGGCCTGACCACGATGCTCAAGCGCCACGTCAGCCTGACCGGGGCCGGGGCGGCGTTCGAATTCCGCGGCAAGAGCGGGGTCACCCACCGCACCGAGTTTCACGACCGGCGGCTGGCCCGCGTCCTGCATGGCTGCGAGGGCCTGCGCGGCCAGCGCCTGTTCAAATATGTCGACGACGCCGGCCAAGCCCACGCCGTCGAGAGCGGCGACGTCAACGCCTATCTGCATGGCGCCATGGGCGAGGCGTTCAGCGCCAAGGATTTCCGCACCTGGGCCGGGGCGGCGATGGCGGCCAGGGCCCTGGCCTTGCAGCCGGCCCCGGAGTCCGCCACCCAGGCCAAGCGCGCCGTCGTCGCCTGCGTCAAGGCGGTGGCCGGTGTCCTGGGCAACACCCCCACCGTCTGCCGCGCCTGCTACATCCACCCAAAGGTGTTCGAGGCCTACGAAGCCGGCGCCCTGTCGCCCAAGCTGGCGGGAGACGGGCGGGCGGCCGAGCTGGCGCTGCTGCTGCTGCTGCGGGGGGAGAAATGAACCTTCCTGCCCTTCACCGGCAGCCACGGACGCCGCGCGGCCGAGAGCAACACCACCTTGCCTCCTGCGCCAGAAATGAAACCTCGTCACCGGGGTTTCATATCCGGCCTTCCGCCAGAACCGCCCAAATATGCTGGCGGAAAAATGATTCGCCGCAGGGGTTGTACTATTTCAAAAAATTGTCTAGCGTTTTTTCGAGCAGTTTCGCTCGGAGGGACGATCATGGCTTGGGATGGTACCAACACAGTCCGTACGCCAACGCCCACGAAGAGGCGTTCACTGTCGCAGAAAGTCGGGCGGCAATCAGTTATCCACGGCGATTGCATCGACGGCATGAAGCAGATGGCCGCGAGTTCGATCGACATCGTAGTCACATCCCCGCCATACAATTTGGGAATTGACTACCACAGATACGATGATCGTCGGCCGAGACAGGAATATCTCGACTGGCTCCTAAAGGTCGGGAATGCCATCAAACGCGTCCTCAAGCCAGATGGCTCTTTTTTTCTCAACATTGGTTCAACCAATGCAGACCCCTGGATATCCCTAGAAGTGGCAGCGGCAATGCGCCAGATGTTTGCGCTTCAAAATCATATCCTGTGGATTAAGTCGGTAAGTATTGGAGAGGATACAGTCGGCCACTTCAAGCCAATCAGCAGCTACCGATACTTAAATCAAAATCATGAGGCTATATTTCATTTCACCCACGAGGGAATTGTGCCAGTGGATCGCCTATCTATAGGTGTTCCGTTCAAAGATAAAACCAATATAACTCGTAGAGGTCACGCCCAGGACAAGCGATGCGCGGGGAACGTCTGGTTCATTCCTTATAGAACAGTGCAATCCAAGAGTCAGAAATTCAATCATCCCGCTGGCTTTCCCGAGGGACTGCCGGAGCGCTGCATAAAAATGCACGGAGTGCCAAATGCTGTTGTAATGGATCCGTTTTTAGGCGCGGGAACTACGCTAGTAGCAGCAGCAAGGCAGAATTGCTCTGGCATAGGTATAGATATAGATGACGTATATGTCGAGACAGCTATCAGGAGACTAAAAGCCGAAACGGCAGTGAATTAACGTCCTAGATGATCACCAAGATGGCGACCGAATATAGCTGTTAGGCTTTTCTGCCAACCACCATTTTTGTAGTCAAACGCATATCGGGGGATTTTCTCAAGGTCTTCCTGATTCAGGGTCAACGAATTTTTCGGAGACTTGACTCGGTCTTGAAGGCTGACAAGAAAACTTTGAAAGCCGCCGTCGGACTTTCTGGCGGGGTCCTGCTTGAAAAGCTCGGCTCGTTCAGCCGCGTTCAGCGTGATGTCGGTCATAGTCTTTTGTGGTGCCTCCCAGCATTTGCGGCCCATATTAGCGCCCGGTGCCGGGCGGTGCCATACCGCTCCTCTCACCCCTTCTTCTCGAACTCCGCGTCGATGACGATCTCGATCGGGGCGTTCATCACCGCCGGCAGGCCAAAGGCGGCGGGCTCGATCCGGCCGCGCGCCTCGACGCCCAGCCTCGGCGCGCCGAAACCCTTGCCGGCGCCGATCAGTTCGACCTGGAAGGTCAGGGGGCGGGTCTTGCCCATGAGGGTGAATTGGCCGTCCACCTGGCCGTGGGTGGCGTCCGTCCGCCGGAAGGCGGTGGAGACGAAGGTCGCCTTCGGGTAGGCGGCCGACTTGAGGAAGTTCGGCCCGGCGATATCCTTGGCGAAGCCGGCCACGTTGGTCGCCACCGAAGCGGTCTCGACGCTGGCCGACAGGCTGGAGCGGGCCGGCGCGGCCGGGTCCCAGACCACGGCGCCCTCCACCTTGTCGAAGCGGAAGAGGCTGTAGGAATAGCCCAGATGCGAGACGCGGGCGATGACGGCGGCGTGGTTGGGGTCGAGGCGGTAGGTCCCGGCCGGCGCCCCCGCCGGATCCTTCGAACCGCAGAAGACGCCGGGCGGCAGGCCGGGCGGACAGGCGGCCAAGGCGGCCGATGCGATCGCCAGGGCGACCAGCCCCGCGCCGGCGGTCCACAGCCATCCTGTCGCTTCGCGCTTCATGTCCGTTCCCATTTTCACGCGGCGGCGGCCGATTTGGCGGAGCGCGCTCGCACGCCGAGGATTTCAATTCCGATGAGGTGACCGCCGGAATCGAGATCGAGCATGACGCCGGGCTCGATTTC
>JBPCMA010000114.1:0-9010 GCA_051002715.1 Caulobacteraceae bacterium | reverse complement strand
CGGCCAGCGCAGCTACGCGACCAAGACGGAGCGGTGGGTCTGAATCCCTTTTTCACCGTCGGCCATTCCACCCGGAGCGTCGAGGAACTGGCCGGCTTGCTGGGCGAGGCGGGGGCGAACACCATCGCCGATGTCCGCACCATTCCCCGTTCGCGGACCAATCCGCAGTTCAATCTGGACGCCCTGCCCGACGCGCTGGCCGAGCGCCAGATCGCCTATCGGCACATCGCCGCCCTGGGCGGCATGCGCGGTCGGGGCAAGGGCGGCGATCCGTCGCCCAACACCTTCTGGGACAACGCCAGCTTCCGCAACTACGCCGACTATGCCTTGACCGAGCCGTTCCGCGCCGGCTTGGCGGACCTGATCGCGCTCAGCGAACGCCACGTTTGCGCGGTGATGTGCGCCGAGGCGGTGTGGTGGCGCTGTCACCGGCGGATCGTCGCCGACTACTTGATGGCGGCCGGGAGGGCGGTCTTTCACATCCTGGGGCCCGGCAAGATCGCCCCGGCGACGATGACGGCGGCGGCGCGCCCGGCCGGCGGCGGCTGGCTGATCTATCCTCTTGCCTAGGGCGCGGACGCCATTAGGGTAAGCCGATGGCAGATCCCCAATCCCCGGAAGAAACGCCGCGGCAAAAGGCCCTGGCCCGCTGGGACGACGAGGGGGGCGCCGAGCCCGACGGCCCGCAGCTTCGCGCTCCGGCCCCGCCCGCGTCCGGCCCGCCGACGCCGCCCAGCCCCGCCGAGTGGGCCGAGATGCGAACGCGCGTCATCGCCCTCGAGAACCTAGTCATCGCCTTGCTGGCCACCGCCTCGGAGGCCCAGCGCCGTCTGGCCCGCGAGATGGCCGACTACATCACCCCCCGCCCCGGCTTCACCAATCACCGCCTGACCGCCCACGCCGCCCACCGCATGACCGACCTCATCGGCCGCGCCGAACGCTTCGACGACCAGGGCGAGCAGGCGGTTTAGGGGCGGGTTCCCGCTTTTCGCCCGCGGCCCGACGCCCCCTCCGTCACGGCGCGAGAAAGCGCGCCGCGCCACCTCCCCCGCTTCGCTCCGCCCGCATGGGAGGAGAAGAGCGGTTCAGCCCATTCACTCCTCCCCCCGTCCTTTTACGGGGGAGAGACCTTCCGCGCGGTGCCCGTTTGCACCGCGTGACGGAAGGGCGTCCCTTGGCTTCTCGTTCCAAAGTCAATCAACCCTCGACTTTCTTCAACACGCCGCCCCTGTGCAGGGCCACGTGGTCGGTCTTGTCGCTCTTGATCTCGTACTGGGGCTCGGCGGCGCTGGCGTGGTGAGTGTGGCCTTTGTAGTCGGTGTCGCGGGTGTGGACCTTGGCGATCACCCCGCTGACGCGGCCGGCTTCGGAGTTCCAGGTGACGTGATCGCCGACCTTGAAGGCAGCGCTCACGGCGCGCCCATCCGCTCTTCGAAGGCCCGCTCGGCTTTCAGTCCCGCGAGGTCGCGGTGGAATTCCGCGACGGCCAGGGTCTTGCCGGCCAGGCTGTAAGTGACCGTGGCGTCGGTCTCCAGGCCGCCGTCGATGACCACGCCGTCGAATTTTTCGGCGTGTCCGATGTAGGCGATGGCGAGGTCGTATTGCTCGGTCCAGAAGAAGGGGACGGCTTTGAAGGCCTCGCGGGCGCCCAGGATGTTGCGCGCCGCCGCCTGGCCCAGGCGCTCTGCCACCACCCAATGCTCCACCCGGATCGCCTGGCCGGTGAGGCGGTCGGGCCAGCGGGCGATGTCGCCGGCCGCCCACACGCCGGGGACGCTGGTTTGCAGGAATTCATCGACGACGACGCCACGGTCGATGGCCAGGCCGGCGTGCTTGGCTAGGTCGATGGCGGGGCGCACCCCGATCCCGATGACGACCAGATCCGCCTCCAAGGCCTCGCCGTTCTTCAGCGTCACCCGATCGGCGTTGATGGCGGCGGCGGTGGTCCCCAGATGGAAGGTGACGCCGTACTTTTCGTGGACGCCCTGGATGAAGGCTCCGGCTGACTTGCCCAGCACCTTTTCCATGGGAACCGCTTCAGGCGCCGCCACGTCCACCGCGACCCCGAGCGTCCGCAGCGAGGCGGCGACTTCCAGGCCGATGAAACTCGCCCCGATCACCACCGCCCGTTTCGCCGCCTTCGCCGCCCCCACCAAGGCTTCGCCGTCGGCTTGCGAGCGCAGGTAGTGGACGTGCGGCAGATCGGCGCCGGGCAGGTCCAGGCGGATCGGCTCGGCCCCGGTGGCCAGTAGCAGGGCGTCGTAGGGGTGGCGCTTGCCGTCCTGCGTCTCCACCGCCCGGCCGGCCGCGTCGATCGCCTTGACCGGGGAATCCAGCCGCAGTTCGATGCCGTGTTCCGCATAGAAGGCGGCCGGGCGCAGGGGATTGGATGCCGCGTCGGCGGCGCCCGACAAGAAGCCCTTGGAAAGATTGGGCCGATCGACCGGCCGCGTGACATCGGCGCTCAACATCAACACCCGGCCCCCGAAGCCCTCGCGCCGCAGCGTCTCGGCCGCCGCATTGCCGGCCGCCCCGCCGCCGACGATCACCACCGATTCGGGATGGCTCGCCGCCGCCGGCCTGGGACCCGCGGCGGTGGGGAGTTTCTCCCGCACGAACACCGTCTCGCCAGCGCGCTCCACGGCGAAGCAGGCCACCGGGTCGAGGGCGGGCGGGCGCAGCGGGGCGCCGGTGCGCAGGCTGAAGCAGGCGTGGTGCCAGGGGCAGCGGACGGTCTCGCCGACCAGCAGCCCCTCGTTCAGCGGGCCGCCATAGTGGGTGCACACGGCGCCGATGGCGAACACCGCCTCGCCTCTTCTGGCCAGCAGCACCGGCTCTCCGGCGGCGTGGCCGAGCAGCATGGCCCCGTCGGCAAGATCGGCCAATGGCACGCCCTTGGCGAGATCGGGGCCTTCGAGGGATGTCGCGGAATCGGTCATGAGGGTCGCCAACGCGCCGTGGGAGGGTTAGAACAACCCCACCCGCGCCGATCCGTTCCGGTCGCCGCCTTAAGTGACGAATACTTGCCATACGCCGCGCCATCACAAGGAACCGCGCCATGATCGCCAAATTCGCCCTCGCCGGCGCCTTTACGCTGGCTATCGCCTCGGCCGGCGTCGTCCGCGCCGCCGACGCGCCCACCGACCCGCAGATCGCCCACATCGCCTACACCGCCGGGACGATCGACATCGCCGCCGCCAAGCAGGCCCTGACCATATCGAAAAACCCCAAGGTCATCGCCTTCGCCAAGGAGATGGTCGAGGATCACGCGGCGGTAAACGATCAGGTGTTGGCCCTGGCCAAGAAACTGGGCGTGACCCCCGAGCCCAACCCCACCAGCGCGGCCATGCAGACGGCGGCCGAAGCCAAGCGGGCCGACTACGCCAAGCTTTCGGGGGAGGCCTTCGACAAGGCCTACGCCACCAATGAAGTCGCCTATCACAAGGTGGTGAACGGCGCCTTGACCGACACCCTGATCCCGGGCGCCAAGAACGTCGAGTTGAAGAGCCTGCTGCAAACGGGGCTGAAGCTGTTCCAGGAACACCAGCAACACGCCGAACAACTGGTCGCCCAACTGCAGTAATCAGCGGCGGGTGTCGCGGCTCGCCTTTCTCGGCGTCTTGACCGCGGGACTGGCGGCCCTGTCACTGTCGCTCCCGCCGCCGGCAGGCGGCGCGTCCCATGCCGCCGCCAAGGTCGCGGTCATCGTCATCAAGGACATCGCCTTCGGGCCGGCCCCGGCCGGCCTGCGGGTCGGCGACACGGTGCTTTGGATCAACCGCGATATCGTGCGCCACTCGGCCACCGCTGCGGGCGGGGCCTTCGATCTCGACCTGCCGGCCGGGGCCAGGGCGGCGACGGTGCTGCGGCGGGCGGGCGACATCGCCTACGCCTGCCGCTATCATCCGGGCATGAAGTCGGCCCTGCGCGTGGCCCGGCGCTGAGGCGCGCGCCCGACCTCCCCACGGCGGCGGGGCTGGTCTAAAAGCTCGCCCATGACCGCCTGGCCCAGCCTTCCCCGCCGCGTCCTGTTGCGTCTGGCCGGGGCGGGGATTGTCGCCGCGCCCCTGCCGGCCCTGGCCCAGAACGAAGGTGGCGCCGCGCCCGCCTCCCCGCCGGCCCCCGAGGCGTGGACCGCCTTCTTCAAGAGCCAGCGCATCTGGGCCTACGCCGACCGCACCAGCCTCCATCCGGGCGAGTCGCTGAACGTCATGGCGGCCGGCGGCCCCGGCCAGCCCCTCCGCCGCGCCCGCCTGGAGGTGTTCCGCCTCGGCGCGGCGGAGCCGGAGAAGGTGTGGGTCAGCGACTTCGCCGACGTGGCCTATCGCGGCGCGACCGCCTCGGCCGCCGCCATCGGCCCCGGCTGGCCGGCCACCTGGCCGGCCATCGACACCCGCGCTTGGCGGCCGGGCTGCTACACCTGCGACATCGTCGAGCAGACCACGGCGACCCGCGACGTGCGCGCCTGCCAGTGGATCGTGGCCAATCCAGCCCGGTCGGGCGCCGTCCTGTGCCGCCTGGGGACCAACACCTATCAGGCCTACAACCCGTGGGGCGGCCACAGCCTGTACCCCAACGGCGACGACGAGCGGCGCGGCCTGATGGTCTCCTTCGACCGGCCCGCGCCGCCCAGCTTCTTCGAATACGACGCCTTTCTGGTCGCTTGGCTGGAAGGCCTGGCGGCGAGCCTCGGCGGCGTCGACTACGCCGGCAATTTCGATGTCCACGCCGACCCGGCCCTGATGGATCCCTACCACTTGGTGATCTGCGGCGGCCACGACGAATACTGGTCCAAGGAGGAGTTCGACGCCTTCCAGCACCGCATCTTCACTCAAGGCCGCAACACCGCCTTCTTCGGGGCCGACGCCGCCTATTGCCAGGTGCGCTACGGCGATCTCAACCGCGCGCCGGGCGGCGCCGATCTGGGCCGCCAGCTCGTCTGCTACAAGACCGCGTCCGACCCCATCGCCGCCCGCGCCGGCAAGCTCGATCCCTCTCTGCTGATCACCGCCAATTTCCGGCAGGGCGCCCGGCGGCCCGAGACCATGCTGATGGGAAGCGCCTTCCAGAACTGGTTCGACGCCGCCTCGCCGGCGCGGCCGGCCTACAAAGTGGCGCGAACCGACCTGCCATTCTTCGCCGGCACGGGCTGGAAGGTGGGGGACACAGCCGCCGAGGTAGTCGGCTACGAGTGGGACAATCGCGACCCCTTGGGCGACGGCGCGCGCCTGTGGGACGCGGTGCGCTCTCGCATCGCCGCCATCGATCCGGCCCGCATCAGCGTTCTCTTTCGCGGCGAAGCCATCGGCGCGGATGGCCGGCCGGGCGTCGCCGAAGCCACCTGGTTCGTCTCGCCCGCCGGGGCCAAGGTGTTCAACGCCGGCTCGGTGCGCTGGTCATGGGGCCTGGGCAAGGAAGGCTTCGCCCGGCCGGCCTTCCGGACTTTCAACGAGAACCTGGCGCGCTACCTGGCCGGGCGGTGAAGCGTCACGCCGGGGCGGTCGCCGGGCCGCCGCGCCAGCCCCAGTTCCGCCCGTCCGGCGCCACGCCGTCCCCCGCCGCGATGCGCCGGTCGATGGCCCGGGCGATCAGGCGCGCGGAGAGGCCATGCAGAGCCAGAAGGTCGACCGCCGCCGGCCCCACGAACGGCAGGGCGGTGATAAGAGTCCGGCCGCCCATCAGGGCGGCGGCGAGGGCGAGAACGGGCAGAGGCACACGCGCTCTTGTCCCCTGGACCAAGAGATAGGCCGCCGCCGCGCCACTGTAGATTTCGCCGACGCCAGGGATCCAGCTCAGGATACCGTCGACGCCCAGGCGGAAGGGGCCCAGGCGCAGCAGGCCATCGGAAAGCTTGCCGGCCCGCTCGACGCCGCGGCGGATGGCGGCGAGATCAGGTTCGCGAAAGCGGGGCATCGCACAACTCCAAGTCAAGGGGCGGGCCGAAATTCCGGCCCTTCGCCCGGAGACGTAGGGAGCGACGCACGGTTTCGCCACCGCGCCGCAAAAAGGAAATAGCCTCACGCGGTCGGCCGCGTCGCGTCCAGCCGGCTGCGTCAAAAAGCGTCGCCGATGGCATTGAAATGCGAGCCCGCGGCCTACACATTAAGCGTCGCCGCGGGCTCATCCCCCCGTTCTCGCGGCTCAACTAGAGGCCCGGCGGAGCGACTTTCGCCGGGCCATCTTTTTGCCAAGCCGCCGGGCCGGGCAAGGGCGCTTGGCAGTCCGCGTGTCGGATCATCGCGGATCGTGTCAAATCGGACACAGACCGTGATGGGCGGGCGCGGCCTCACGCCTCTTGATTGTAGGCGCCCACCGCCGCGTGGCGGGCGAGGCGGGGTTTCACCTCGTCGCGGAACAGGGCGCGCATGTCGCCTTCCGAGGCGGTGCTTTCGACCACCACCACCAATTCGGGCTTGTTGGACGAGGCGCGGACGAGCAGCCAGGAGCCGTCCTCCAGGGCCACCCTGACGCCGTTGACGGTGATCACCTCGGCGATCTTGCGCCCGAGGATCGTTCCGCCGGCGGCGGCCAGGGCCTGGTATTCCGCCACCACCTCATCGACCACCCCATACTTCACCTCGTCGGCGCAGTGGGGGCTCATGGTCAGCGAGGTGTGGGCTACCGGCAGGGCGCGGCGCAGATCGCTCAGTTTGCGGCCCCGGTTGCGGTCCAGCATGGAAAGAATGGCCGCCGCCGCCGTCAGGCCGCAGTCGTAGCCGCGGCCCAGAGGCGCGTTGAAGAAGAAGTGGCCGGACTTCTCGAAGCCGGCCAGGGCGCCGATTTCGGCGGTCTTGCGCTTGATGTAGCTGTGGCCGGTCTTCCAATAGACGGTGGTCGCGCCGTTGGCGGCCAGGACCGGGTCGGTGGCGTAGAGGCCGGTGGACTTCACATCGACCACGAAGCGCGCGCCCGGATGCAGCGGGGCCAGGTCGCGGGCCAGCATCAGGCCGATCTTGTCGGCGAAGATCTCCTCGCCGGCGTCGTCCACCACCCCGCAGCGGTCGCCGTCGCCGTCGAAGCCGAGGGCGAGGTCGGCCCGATGTTCGCGCACCGCCCGCGCCATGTCGTGGAGCATTTCCACGTCCTCGGGATTGGGGTTGTAGCGCGGAAAGGTCCAGTCGAGATCGCAGTCGAGGGCGATCACCTCGGCCCCCATGCGGCGCAGGGCGTCCGGGGCGAAGGCGCCGGCGGTGCCGTTACCGCAGGCGCACACCACCTTCAGTGGCGCTTTCAGCGCACAACGGGCGGCGGCGTCGGCGATGTAGCGTTCCGCCATGCCCTCGACGTGGGTCACCCCGCCGCCGGCCCGTTCCTCCCCGGCCCCGGCCAGCACGATGTCCTTCACCCGGCCAATCTCGTCGGGGCCGAAGGTGAGCGGCGGCCCGGCCCCCATCTTCACCCCGGTCCAGCCGTTCTCGTTATGGCTGGCGGTGACCATGGCCACGCACGGCGCGGCCAGGTCGAATTGGGCGAAATAGGCGGTGGGCGAGAGGGCCAAGCCGATGTCCAGAACCTCGCAGCCGGCCCCCACCAGCCCCAGGGTCAAGGCCTGCTTCACCGACAGGGAGTAGGAGCGGTAGTCGTGGCCGACCACGATCCGCCGGTGGCCGAGTTCGCGGATATAGGTTCCGAGCCCCAGCCCTAGGGCCTGGATGCCCAACAGGCTGATCTCAGATCCCAGCAGCCAGCGGGCGTCGTATTCGCGAAAGCCGGTCGCCTTGACGAGCGGCGTGGTCTCGTAGGCCAGGGTGTTGGGAACGAGGTCGGGGCGGGGAGTGGGAAGCATGGAATCTCCTGGGCAAGTCGGGAGTGAGTGACGAACGATCGGGCGGCGGCGGTTCACCGCGGCGGCCGGGCGGGCGGCGGCTTCTCCAGCGCGGGGAGCGGATGGCCGAACGGGGCTGGCGAGCGGCGGCCAATCCCCTGCGGCCAGACCAAGGCCAGGGCGATCATCGCCAGCGCGGCGAGCGCCATGAGCGGCAGGATGAGGCGGTCGGGCATGGCCGCCGGCTATAGCGGCCGGCGCGGCGCCGCGCCATCGCATTGCCAACCGGGGCGCTTGACGCTTCCGCGCCGTGGCCCTAGCCCCGCCGGACGATCGCCAAGGAAGCTCCATGCCCACCCTCGTTCTGCTGCGCCACGGCCAAAGCCAATGGAACCTGGAGCACCGGTTCGCCGGCTGGGTGGACGTCGACCTGACGGCCCAGGGCGAGGCCGAAGCGGTGGCGGCCGGCGAAATGATCTCGGCCGAGGCTCTGGCCTTCGATCGCGCCTACGCCTCGGTGCTCAAGCGGGCCATCCGCACCGCCTGCCTGACCCTAGGGGCCGCCGATCAGCTGTGGATTCCCTCGGCGAAGGACTGGCGGCTCAACGAGCGCCACTACGGCGCCCTCACCGGCCTCGACAAGCTCAGGACCGCCGAGATGCACGGCGAGGATCAGGTGCGGCTCTGGCGGCGCTCCTACGACGTGGCCCCGCCGCCGCTGGCCCCCGGCGGCCCGTTCGATTTCGCCGCGGACCGACGCTATGGCGCCATCACCCCGCCGGCCACCGAGAGCCTGAAAAACACCCTGGAGCGCGTCCTGCCCTATTGGCGCGGCGAGATCGCCCCGCGCCTGGCGGCCGGCGAGGCCATCCTTGTCGTCGCTCACGGCAATTCCTTGCGGGCCATAGTCAAGCACCTCTTCGCGGTGAGCGACGCGGCCATCGTCGAGGTGGAGATGCCGACCGGCAATCCCCTGCTGATCGATCTTTCCGCCGATCTGACGCCGCGCTCCGCCCGTTATCTGGATGGCGCCAGGGCGCAGGCCCTGCCGAGCTTTCCATGAGAGAGGCGGCCGACGAGGCCTTCATGCGCCGCGCCATCGCCCTGGCGCGCGCGGCGGCGGGGACGACGGCGCCCAACCCGCCGGCCGGCTGCGTCACCGTGGCAAGGGGACGGATCGTCGGCGAAGAGGCTACCACCACCGGCGGACGGACCCACGCCGAAGCACTGGCCCTCGCCGCGGCG
>JBPCMA010000113.1:0-8411 GCA_051002715.1 Caulobacteraceae bacterium | reverse complement strand
CGAGGTGGCGGCGCCTCGTCCGCGACTACGAGGCCCGCCTCGACGTCTCCGAGGCCATGATCCTCGTCGCCATGGGCGGCAATCTGCTACGCCGAAACGCTCATCCGTGATTTTCCAAACGGACTCTAACGGCTATCTGAACCGGGTGCAGTCGAGCCGGCGGCTGGAGCGTGAGGCGCAGCGCAATGTCGAGCTGATGTGGCTTACCGGCCGGCTAGCGCCGGATCACAAGACGATCGCCAACTTCCGGAAGGACAACGGCCCGGCGATCCAGGCGGCCTGCGGCCACTTCGTGGTGCTCTGCCGAGAGATCGGCCTCTTCACCCAGGCGATCGCGGCGATCGACGGCAGCAAGTTCAAGGCCGTGAACACCCGGGACAAGAACTTCACGCCGACGAAGCTGAGGAAGCGGATGGAACAGGTGGCGGCCCACATCGCCGGCTACCTGCAGGACTTGGACACAGCCGACCGGTTGGAAGGCGAAGCTGCCGAGGTCCGAGGCGAGCGACTGAGGGACAAGATCGAGCTGCTGCGGGCCCAGATGCAGGCGCTGAAGGCTATGGAGGCTGAGGTCGCGGCCTCACCAGACGGCCAGGTCTCCTTGACCGATCCGGACGCCCGAGCCATGGCCACGAGCGGTCGGGGCAGCGGGATCGTCGGCTATAACGTCCAGTCCGCCGTCGACGCCGAGCATCATCTGGTCGTCGCCCACGACGTGATCATGACCGGTAGCGACCGCCAGCAACTCTCCGCCATGGGCGAGAAAGCCAAGGCCGCCATGGGCGTCGACGCCCTCGATGTGCTGGCCGACCGCGGCTACTTCTCTGGCGAGGAGATCCTGGCCTGCGAAGCCATCGGGGTGACCCCGTTCGTGCCAAAGCCCCTCACCTCTGGGGCCAAGGCTGAGGGACGCTTCGGCAAACAGGACTTCGTCTACATCCCCGACCGGAACGCCTACCGCTGCCCGGCGGGCCAACTGCTCCCTCATCATATGACGACGGTCGAGAAGGGCCTCGTCCTGCACCGCTACTGGGACCGCGCGAGCTGCCAGGCCTGCTCGTTGAAGCCCCAGTGCACGCCGAGCGTGGAGCGGAGGGTCACGCGTTGGGAGCATGAGGCGGTAATCGACGCCATGCAGCGGCGATTGGACCTGGCGCCCTACAGCATGCGCGCTCGCCGCCGGACCGTGGAGCACCCCTTCGGCACGATCAAAGCGTGGATGGGCTCAACCCACTTCCTAACGAAACGGCTCAAGAACGTCCGAACGGAGATCAGCCTCCACTTCCTGGCCTACAACCTGAAACGGGTCATGGAGATCATCGGTATCCGGCCGCTCATCGCCGCCATCCAGACCTGAGCGGCGGCGGCTCCCTGCCGACCGCGCGAACCTAAGCGGCCCCGAGTTTTTACACAGCCTCGGTCGAAAGCCGTCACGATCGGCTCGCCGGAAAGCGGACTTGACGCTTTTAGGAGAAGGGCGATGGACCGTTCCTCACGCGCTCATCGGCGCCCAGCATTTGATCCACCCGCGGCGCCGGAAGCCGATTGAGGGTGACGCGTGAGGCTTGCGGGTAGCTGCCGCGGCGGTAAGGTAAACATCAACAACCTGATGAGGGAAGGACGCGCGCCATGGCCGATTTCGGCGTCCCCGATCTGGCGGCCTTCCGCGCCGAGGTGAAGGCGTGGCTGGCGGCCAACTATCCGCCGGAGCTGCGCGGGCCCGACGCGCGAACCGATCCGGAGGCGGTGTGGGGCGGGCGGCCCTTCGCCGGCAGCGACGATGCGCAGATCGTGTGGATGCGGCGGGTGGCCGAGAAAGGTTGGACAGCGCCGACCTGGCCGCGCGAATACGGCGGCGGCGGGCTGACCGCCGAACAGGGGCGGGTGGTGGAAAGAGAAATGGCCGCCGGCGGCTATCGGCCGCCGCTGGCCTCCTTCGGCCTGTGGATGCTGGGGCCGGCGCTGCTGGAATACGCCAGCGAGGCGCAGAAGCGCGAGCATCTGCCCAAGATCGCCGCCGGCGAAATCCGCTGGTGCCAGGGCTATTCGGAACCGGGGGCGGGCTCGGATCTGGCCAGCCTTTCGACCCGCTGCGAGGACGGCGCCGACCACTGGCTGATCAATGGCCAGAAGGTGTGGACCTCCTACGCCGATAAGGCCGACTGGTGCTTCTGCCTGGTGCGCACCGATAACGCGAAGAAGCACGAGGGGATCAGTTTCGTGCTGATCGACATGGCCTCCCCCGGCGTCGAAACCCGCCCGATCGCGCTGATCAGCGGCGGCTCGCCGTTCTGCGAGACCTTTTTCACCGACGTGAGGATTCCCAAGGGCAATCTGGTCGGCCGGGTGGGCGGCGGCTGGGAGATCGCCAAGCGGCTGCTGCAATATGAGCGCCAGAACATCTCCGGCGGCTTCGGGGCAGGCGGCGGCGCGGGGGGCGTGGCCGGCGATCTGGGCCAGATCGCCAAGCGGTATGTGGGGATCGACGAAACCGGCGCCGTGGCCGACGCCGACCTTCGCGGCCGCATCACCCGCAACAAGATGGATTTCCAGGCCTTCCACCTGACCCTGGGCCGCATCGCCGCCGAATCGCGGGCGAGCAATGGGCCAAGCGCCGCGACCTCCATCGTCAAATACGCCGCCGCCGCCTTGGCGCAGGAGCGTTCGGAACTGATGATCGAGGCCATGGGCCTCCAGGGC
Organism: Caulobacteraceae bacterium; assembly: GCA_051002715.1. Taxonomy (GTDB): domain Bacteria; phylum Pseudomonadota; class Alphaproteobacteria; order Caulobacterales; family Caulobacteraceae; genus Acaudatibacter. The sequence goes on along the minus strand of JBPCMA010000113.1, from coordinate 5,711 downwards.
CTCGGCTGGGAGGGCGACGGCTTCACCCCGGCCGAGCTCGCCGCCAGCCACGGATGGCTGCGCTCCAAGGGCAACTCCATCGAGGGCGGCACCTCGGAAGTGAACATCAACGTGATCGCCAAACGGGTGCTCGGCTTGCCCGATCCCCGGGTGTGGGGAGTCCTCTAAGCGCGAATGGCCTATTTTGGGAGGAACCGCCTTTCATGAACGACGGCGACGACGACCTGGAAGGCTTCCGCGCCCAAGTGAAGGCCTGGCTGGCGACCAATTTCCCCCCCTCCCTCAAGGGGCGCGGCGCGATCATGCTCGCCGAGGGGCGCTGGCCGGGCGGCGGCGAAGTCAAGGCCTGGCGGGCGGCCATGGGCGAGCGGGGCTGGGGCGTCCCCACGTGGCCCAGGGCCTATGGTGGGGGCGGCCTGACGGGGGGCCAGGCCCGCATCCTGTGGCAGGAAATGGCGGCGATGGAGGCGTGGAACCCGATCGGCGGCATGGGGGTGATGATGTTCGGCCCGACCCTGCTCGAATATGGCTCCGAGGCCCAGAAACAGGCTCACATTCCGCCCATCGCGCGCGGCGAAGTCCGCTGGTGTCAGGGGTTTTCCGAGCCGGGCGCCGGATCGGACCTCGCCTCGCTGCGGACCCGCTGCGAGGACAAGGGCGATCACTGGCTGGTCAACGGCCAGAAGATCTGGACCAGTGGCGCCCAATGGGCCGACTGGTGCTTTTGCCTGGTCCGAACCGACCCCGCCAGGAAGCACGACGGCATCAGCTTTCTGCTCATCGACATGACCTCGCCGGGCATCGAAGTGCGTCCCATCCGCCTGATCAGCGGCAATTCACCGTTCTGCGAAACCTTCTTCACCGACGTGAAGGTTGCAAAGGACAATCTCGTCGGGCCGCTGGGTGGCGGCTGGACCATCGCCAAACGCCTGTTGCAGCATGAGCGCGGCGGCTTGGCCGGCGGCGGCGGGCGAGGTGGGCAGTTCGCCGAATCGGTGAGCGACCTGGCCAAGCGCTATCTCGGCGTCGACCGGCGCGGACGGATCGACGACCGCGACCGTCGCCCGCGCATCGCCGCCCACGACATGGAGGCGCGCGCCTTCCAGCTCACCGCCTTACGGGGCATGGCCGAGGCGCGGTCCAACGCGGCGCCCAGCCACACCGCCTCGATCCTGAAGAACGCCGGCACGCGGGTCATGCAGGCGCGGGCCGAGCTCATCCTCGAGATCATGGGCGCCCAAGGCCTGGGCTGGGAAGGCGAGGGATTCACAGGAGCGGAAATCGCGGCGGTCCGCAACTGGCTGGGCGGCAAGGCGACGACCATCTACGGCGGCTCGGCGGAAATCCAGAACAACATCATCGCCAAGCGGATTCTGGGCCTGCCCGATCCGCTTTCGCCGTCGCGCCGCCGGGAAATTTGAGGGACCTTTATGGCCGTCTTGACCGAAGAACAGAGCCTGTTGCGCGACGCGGCGCGGACCTGGACGCGGGAAAAGTCGCCCGTCTCCGCCTTCCGCCATCTTCGCGACAGCGGCTCGGCGCTCTGCTTCGACCCGGCCGTCTTCGCCGAAATGGCCGCCATGGGCTGGACCGGCGTGATCGTCCCCGAGGCCTATGGCGGCTCGGACTTCGGCTATCTGAGCCTGGGCCTCGTCCTGGAGGAAACCGGCCGCACCCTCACCGCCTCGCCCCTGGTGGCGAGCGCCCTGGCGGCGGCCAGCGCCATCGTCCTGGGCGGCGCGGACGCCCAGAAACAAGCGTGGCTCCCCAAAATCGCCGCCGGCGAGGCGGTGGCCACCCTGGCCATCGACGAAGGGGCGCACCACGCCCCGGAAAAGGTCGCGCTGGCGGTCGCGCGGAATGGCGAGAGATTCGTCCTCTCCGGCGTCAAGACCTTCGTGCTCGAAGGCATGGCGGCCGATCTCTTCGTGGTGTCGGCCCGCACGGCCGGCGAGAGCGGCGAGGTGGACGGGATCAGCCTTTTCCTGGTTCCGGCCGATGCTGAGGGGCTCTCCCGCAAGCCGCTGAAACTCGCCGACTCGCGCGGCGCGGCGGTGGTCACCTTCAACCAGGTCGAACTCGACGCGGACGCCCTGCTGGGCGGTGAAGCCCGCGGCTGGGAGGTGCTGGAAAAGACCCTCGATCGCGCCCGCGCCGGCGTGGCCGCCGAGATGCTGGGCTGCGCCGTCCAGGCGTTCGAGACGACGCTGGATTACCTCAAGACACGGATCCAGTTCGGCCAGCCGATCGGCGCCTTTCAGGCCCTCCAGCACCGCGCCGCCAAAATGTTCACCGACCTGGAACTGACCCGCTCCTGCGTCGAGGCGGCGCTCACCGCCATCGACAACGACGCGCCCGACGCGGCTGAACTGGCGTCACTGGCCAAGGCCAAGGCCGGCGATACGCTCCATCTGGTCTCCAACGAGATGGTCCAGATGCACGGCGGGATCGGCATGACCGACGCCCACGACGCCGGCCTCTACTTGAAGCGGGCGCGGACCGCGGAGATCACCTTCGGCGGCCAAGCCTTTCACCGCGACCGCTACGCCCGCCTGCAAGGCTATTAGCCGGCGAGGCGGCTTATTTTTTCTTGCCGGGCGTGACCACGAAGGCCGAGGCGGCCGGGGCCGGCTTGGATTTGGCCTTCTTGGGCTTGCGCGCTTCCTTGTTGCCGCGCTTCTGCTCTTTATTGGCCATGATGGGCTCCCAGGGGCTTTTTAGGTCAGAAGTAGCCGGTTTCGCCTTCCACGCGCACCTGGACGATCCGTCCTTGGCCGACGGCGGCCCGGGCCAACTTGGTGGCCGACGCCACCACCTCGGCCTTGTCGCGCGCGCGGTTGGAGTAGCGGCCTTCGTGTTCGACGGCCCAGGCGCCGTCATGTTTGACTATCTTGAATATCAGGGCTGACATGATTGGCTCCACCGTCGCTGATCGGCGATTTTTTCACTATGCGCCTTTTCTTCCGCCTTGGCGAGACCGAGCGCGCGGCTTCGATGTTCGCGCCTGGTGGACTTGACGGCTCCGTCGTGCCTAGATTGCTGGGTTGAGCGCGTCGGGGGGCGAAAGACATGGCTGGCGGGCGGCGACCGCGCACGGTCGCGTGGGTGAGCCGAGGGGCGCTGGCGCTGGCTTCGTTTCTCCTTCTGGCCGTCGCCGGCGCCGACAGGGCGAGCGAACGCCCGGCGACCGTCGATCCGCCTACGGCTTCGGCCGTCGCCGCCGCGTCCGACTACCGGATCGGTCCCCTGGACAAGCTCGACATCTCGGTCTTTCAGGTCAAGGATCTCTCCTTCGAAAAGCTCCAGGTGGATGCGGCGGGGCAGATCCGGTTGCCGCTGATCGGGGCGGTGACCGCCGCCGGCCTGACCGCCGAGGCTCTGTCGGCCGAGATCGCCCGGCGCCTGGGCGATCGCTATCTGCGCTCACCGCAGGTCACCGTGGTGGTCGAGGAGGCGGTCAGCCAGAAGGTCAGCGTCGAAGGCGCGGTGAACGAGGCGGGCGTCTTCGAGCTTCGAGGCCGGACCAGCCTGATGGAGGCGGTGGCCCGCGCCAAGGGGGCGTCGAAGACCGCCAACCTGCATCGAGTGTCGATCGTGCGCGGGGTCGATGGCGCGCCTCGGGCGGCGACCTTCGATCTCGCCGCCATCCGGGCCGGGCGGGCCCGCGACCCCGAAGTGGTGGCCAACGACGTGGTGGTGGTCGAGGATTCCCAGGCCAAGGTCTTTTGGCGGGCCATGGTCGAATCCCTGCCCGCCCTCATCGTCTTTTCCTATTTCTGAAAATGAACACGCCGCTGACCGCCGTGGGATGGGGCGCCGAACCGGCGGCGGGCGAAGACGGGCGCGGGGGGTTCGACCTGGCTTCGTGCGGCCGCGTCCTGGCCAGAAACCTCTGGCTGCTGGCCGGAGCGCTCGCCTTGGCTCTGGCCGTCGGCGCCGCGGCGAGCCTGCTGGCCACGCCCATCTACACCGCCTGGGCCACTCTCCAGATCGACCGCGAGGGCGGCAAGGTGGTCGGCGCCGGCGATGTCTTTCCCAGCGAAATGCTGACCTCTGACGATGAATTCTTCCAGACCCAGTATGGGCTTCTGCGCAGCCGCTCACTGGCCGAGCGGGTGGCCAACACCCTCGGGCCGGCCGGCGACGGTGCTTTCCTGGCGCGCATGGGCGGCGAGAGGCCGAAACCGTCCTCGCCGGCCGATCGCGCGCAACGGGTTGTCGAACTGCTGCGCAAAAACCTGGAGGTTGTCCCGACGCGGGGCTCTCGCTTGGTGCGGATCGGGTTCAGCAGCCCGGATCGGGGCCTGTCGGCCAAAATCGCCAACGCCTTCGGCGACAACTTCATTGCCGCCGGCCTCGACCGCCGGTTCGAGGCGTCGGCCTATGCGCGCGATTTTCTCGAGCGACGCTTGGCCGAGGTGAAAGGGCGGCTGGAGGCCAGCGAACGCGACCTGGTGGCCTATGCCGCCAGCCACGAAATCATATCCTTGGCCCCAGCCGCGCGGTTCGACAGTCCCGACGCCCGCCAATCCCTCGCCGGGGCCGACCTCGAGGCCTTCAACACCGCCCTGGCCGGGGCCAAGACCGAGCGCATCCGCGCCGAGCAGCGCTGGCGGCTGGCCAGGTCGCCCGGCGCCGGCGCGCTGCCGGAGGTTCTGCAAAACCCCACCATCCAGCAGATCAGCCAGTACCGCGCCAAGCTGGCGGCCGACTACCGGGACAAGTTGAGCCTGTTCAAACCGGACTATCCGGACATGCTCGAACTGCGGGCGCGGATCGCCGAAACCGACCGCCAGCTGGCCCTCCAGTCGGACGCCATCCGCCAGTCCCTGCACACCCAATATGCGGCGGCGGCGGCCGACGAAGCCGCCCTGGCCGCCCAGGTCGACCGCCTCAAGTCGGCGGTCCTCGACCTGCGCGCCCGCAGCATCCGCTACACCATCCTGCAGCGCGAAGTGGACACCAACCGGGCGCTTTATGATGGCCTGCTGCAACGCTACAAGGAGGTGGCCGTGGCCGGCGGGGTGGCCGCCAGCAACGTCGCCATCGTTGATCCGGCGCGACCGCCGGTGCGCCCCTGCCGCCCCAAACCTCTTTTGAACCTTCTCGTCGCCGGCCTGACCGGGGTGGTCCTCGGCGTGGGGCTGGCGTTCGGCCGCGAAGCCTTGGGCCAGGCGATCCGGGCGCCCGATGAGATCGAGGCGGACTTGGGACTTCCGCTGCTTGGAACCGTGCCCCAACTCAAGGATGGTACCTCGCCCCAGGCCGCCCTGGCGGATGCGCGGTCGCCCCTGGCGGAGGCCTACCAGTCCCTTTCGTCGACCCTGCGGCTGTCGTCGCCCGGCGGCCTTCCCAAGAGCCTGCTGATCACCAGCGCCTGGCCCGGCGGCGGCAAATCGACGACTGCCCTGGCGATCGCGCGGAACCTGGCCAAGCTGGGTTTTCGCGTTCTGCTCATCGACGCCGATCTGCGCTCGCCCTCGCTGCACACCATGACCGGGGCGGACAACCGCGAAGGGCTGGGCGCGGTGCTGACCGGCGCGGCGCGGCTGGCGGGCGCCGCCCAGGCCGTCGGCCAGGCCAATCTGCTCGTGCTGCCCGCCGGGCCACCGCCACCCAACCCCGCCGAACTGCCTGCTGGCGGCCGACTTGCGGCGGTGATCGGCGAGGAGGCGGCAGCCTTCGGTGTTACGGTTTGTGACGGGCCGCCG
>JBPCMA010000112.1:0-18044 GCA_051002715.1 Caulobacteraceae bacterium | reverse complement strand
GCGTTCGGCCGCGAAGCCTTGGGCCAGGCGATCCGGGCGCCCGATGAGATCGAGGCGGACTTGGGACTCCCGCTGCTTGGAACCGTGCCCCAACTCAAGGATGGTACCTCGCCCCAGGCCGCCCTGGCGGATGCGCGGTCGCCCCTGGCGGAGGCCTACCAGTCCCTTTCGTTGACCTTGCGGCTGTCGTCGCCCGGCGGCCTTCCCAAGAGCCTGCTGATCACCAGCGCCTGACCCGGCGGCGGCAAATCGACGACCGCCCTGGCGATCGCGCGGAACCTGGCCAAGTTGGGTTTTCGCGTTCTGCTCATCTACGCCGATCTGCGCTCGCCCTCGCTGCACACGATGACCGGCATTCACAACCGCGAAGGGTTGGGCGCGGTGCTGACCGGCGCGGCGCGGCTGGCGGGCGCAGCCCAGGCGGTCGGCCAAGCCAACCTGTTCCTGCTGCCCGCCGGGCCGCCGCCGCCCAACCCCGCCGAGCTGTTGGCCGGCGGCCGGTTCGCGGCGGTGATCGGCGAGGCGGCGGCGGCCTTCGATCTGGCGGTCTGTGACGGGCCGCCGATCATGGGCCTGGCCGACGCGCCGCTCCTCGGGGCGGCGACGGCGGCGACCCTTCTCGTCATCGAGGCCGGCCGGACCGGCCGCTCCCAGGTTCGCGCGGCCCTCCGCCGGCTGGAGATGACCGGCTGCCGGGTCCTGGGCGCGGTGCTGACCCGCTTCGAGGCGCCGCGCGGGACCTATGACTATGGCTACAAGCGCCGCCGCTTCGCGGCCTGACGACGGCGGCGCGCCCGACCCGTCCCCTGTGCGGAAGATTGACTTGCCGGGGTCGCCTCCCTATACGACCGCCCCTCTCCCTCAAGATGACGCCCAACGAAGACGCCCGCCATGAAAGTCAGAAGCTCACTGAAGACACTCAAGACGCGCCACCGCGACTGCAAGCTGGTGCGCCGCAAGGGCCGGCTCTATGTGATCAACAAGACCAATCCGCGCTTCAAGGCCCGCCAGGGCTGAAGATCGCGTAGTCGCGATTTGCCCCGTTAACCGCCTCTCGCCAACCGCAGAAACTCTTGTCGCGTTCGCGCGTCGTCGCGGATGATGCCGGTCAGGTGGCTGGTGGTCAGGCTGGCGCCGGGCGTATTGACCCCGCGCAAGGTCATGCAACTGTGTTCGGCTTCAATGACCACGCCCACCCCCTTAGGCGCCAGCACTTGGTCGATGGCCCCGGCGATGTCGGCGGTGAGCTTTTCCTGGATCTGCAGGCGGCGGGCGAAACCCTGCACCACGCGGGCGAGCTTGGAGATGCCGACCACTCGGTTGGTGGGCAGGTAGCCGACATGGGCGTGGCCCAGGACCGGCAGCATGTGGTGTTCGCAGAAGCTGACCACGGGGATGTCGCGCAGGACCACCAACTCGTCGTAGCCGCCGACCTCTTGGAAGGTCCGCTCCATGTAGTCACGGGGGTTGGCGTCGTAGCCGGCGAACAGCTCGCGATAGGCGCGGGCCACCCGGGCCGGCGTTTCGACGAGCCCCTCGCGGTCGGGATCGTCGCCCGCCCACTGGATAAGGGTGCGCACCGCCTCCTCGGCTTGCGATTGGCTGACGGAGCGGCGGGTCAAGCGAAGCAATCCCTTTCTCGCCAAGTCTCCTGTGGACAAGGCGGCTCTAGCCATGACTTAGCCCGCCGCCGTCCCTAAGGTCCACGCCCCTTCCCATTGAACCGCGAGCGAGACTCACCGCCATGGCCGACGGCGCCCCCCATATCGAAACCATCGACACCCCCGCCCAGGGCAAGCTGAAAAGCCTGATCGAGCGGATCGAACGGCTGGAGGAGGACAAGGCGGCGGTGTCCGCCGATCTGAAGGAGGTCTATGCCGAGGCCAAGGGCGAAGGGTTCGATGTCAAGATCGTGCGCAAGGTGGTGCGGCTGCGAAAGCAGGACGCCGCCAAGCGCCAGGAAGAAGAGGCCTTGATCGATCTCTACATCTCGGCCATCGGAGGGCTGTGAAGCGAACCCCGCCCGATCCGCGGGCGCAGGCCAAGCGCTCCGCCCTCAACGCCTTGAGACGGGCCAAGCGGGCCGCCGACCGGGCGGGCATCGATCTGTCGGAATGGGAAGGCGGCTTTCTGGGATCGGTGGAAGAGCGCCTCAATCTCTACGGGCGAGCCTTCGGCGACCCGGAAAAAGGCGCGGCCGGCGCGGCCCTGTCGATCCGGCAAGGCGTCAAACTCAAGGAAATCTCGGCCAAGGCGCGGGGCGAGATAAGGCTTGCTGGCAAGGGCGCCACGAAATCACCGGGAACCTTTGGAGGCGCCCCGCGTAGGGGATAGTCTTCGTCGCCCGGACGCACTCGGGCGACGAAGCGCGCTCGCGGCCGCCGGGGTGAAGGAATCGCGTTTGACTCGACCGGCCGCCCTGATCTCACTGGCCACCGCCTCGCCGCCGCACGAATTCGAGCAGCAGGCGGTGGGGGAGGCGGCGCGGGCCATGTTCGCCCACCGCTATCGCGACTTCGATCGCCTGTTCCCGATCTTCCAGAACGCCGGTATCGTCCGGCGCCAAGCGGTCATGCCCATGGAGTGGTACTTCCAGCCGCGAAGCTGGCCGGAGCGGACGGCGGCCTATCTGGCCGGCGCGACCGACCTTTTCGTGGACGCCGCCGAGAAGGCGTTGCCGCGGGCCGGCCTCGCCGCCAGCGAGGTCGACACCATCGTCACCGTTTCTTCCACCGGCATCGCCACGCCGAGCCTGGAAGCGCGGGCCATGGGTCGGCTGCCTTTCCGCGCCGACGTGTCGCGCGTCCCCATCTTCGGCCTGGGCTGCGCCGGCGGGGTGACCGGTCTGGCCGTGGCGGCGCGGCTGGCGCAGGCGACGCCCGGGTCCATCGTACTCTTCGTCTGCGTGGAGCTGTGCACCCTGGCCGCCCGGCTCGATGAACTCACGCCGGCCAATATGGTCGCCACCGCCCTCTTCGGCGACGGGGCGGCGGCCTGCGTCATGACCACCGTGGCGGGGGGCCTCAGAACGGTGGAATGGGCCGGCGAATATACCTGGCCGGACACCCTCGACATCATGGGCTGGAACGTCGATGATGAAGGTTTCGGGGTGATCTTCGACCGCTCCATCCCCGCTTTCGCGACGGCGAACCCGCGCGCCGCCATGGACGACATCCTGGGGCGCGCCGGCCTTGGGGTGGAGGACGTGGATCGCTTCGTCTGCCATCCGGGCGGGGCCAAGGTGATCGAAGCCCTGGAGCTTTCGCTGAGCCTCGGTCAGGGGGCGCTGGATCGCGAGCGCGAAGTGCTGGCCGATCACGGCAACATGTCCGCGCCCACCGCCCTGTTTGTGCTTGAGCGGGTGCTGGCCGATCCGCCCAGGCCGCGCCTGGTGATGAGCGCGCTCGGGCCCGGTTTCACCGCCAGTTGCGTGTCCCTGGCGGCGTGATCGTATCGATTCTCGTTCTGGCCCTTGTCACCGCGCAGCGGCTGGGCGAACTCGTTCTCGCCAGGCGCAACACCCGCCGCCTCATGGCCAGGGGCGGGCGCGAAGTCGGGGCCGGCCACTATCCTCTGCTGGTTCTGCTCCACGCGGCGTGGCTGGCGGGCCTGTGGGCGCTGGCCTGGGATCGGCCCATCCGCTGGCCATGGCTGGCGGCTTTCGCCGTTCTGCAGAGCCTGCGGGTCTGGGTGATCGCTTCTCTGGGGGAGCGCTGGACGACGCGGATCATCGTCCTTCCCGGCGCGCCGCTGATCCGGCGCGGCCCGTATCGATTTTTGCCGCATCCCAACTATCTGGTGGTGGCCGGCGAGATCGCCGCCCTGCCGTTGAGCTTTGGCCTCGGCCTCTACGCCGCCGTCTTCTCCCTGTTGAACGCGGCGGTTCTCACCATCCGCCTGCGCGCCGAAACCCGCGCGCTGAAGGTAGGGCCTTGCGTGAACGCCGATGGATCGTGATCCCAGCAAGGACGTGGAGCGCGACCGCCTGAGCGGCCGGATGGCCCGCTTCGCCAAGGTGGGGATGGGGCTTTCCGGCGCCGCGGCGAGCTTCGGCGCCAACGCCCTCTTCGCTGGCGGCGACGCCGAGGCGCGCAACGCCCGGGCCCTCAAGGAGGCCTTGGGCCGGCTCAAGGGCCCTCTGATGAAGGTGGCGCAGATGTTCGCCACCGTGCCCGACCTGCTGCCGCCGGAATTCGCCGTCCAACTCACCGAGCTGCAGGCCAGCGCCCCGCCCATGGGTCCGGCCTTCGTGCGCCGCCGCATGGCCGCCGAGCTGGGGCCCGGCTGGGCCTCGAGGTTCGCCGCGTTCGACCTCGTTCCCGCCGCCGCCGCCTCCCTCGGCCAGGTTCACCGGGCCACAGCGCACGACGGCCGCGACCTGGCGGTCAAGCTGCAGTATCCGGAGATGCTCAGCGCGGTGGAAAGCGATCTGGGCCAATTGCGCCTTCTGCTCGGCCTCGGCCGTCAGGTGTTCGGCGCGGTGGACACCCGCGAGATCGCCGCCGAAATCTCCGAACGCCTGCGCGAGGAACTGGACTACGGGCACGAGGCGGCGGCCATGCGCCTCTACCGCGCCTTCTTCGAGGGCCGGGCCGACATCGCCGTCCCGGCGCCGGAGGCGGCGCTCTCCACCGGCCGGCTGCTGACCATGGAATGGCTGGAGGGGCGCGGCCTTCAGTCCTTCAAGGGCGCCGACCCGGAAAGCCGCAACCGGATCGCCCGCATCCTCTTCGAGGCCTGGTGGACACCGCTGATCAGGATCGGCGTCATCCATGGTGACCCGCACCTGGGCAACTACAGCTTCACCGATGGGGCTGACCGCCTCAACCTGCTGGACTTCGGCTGCATCCGCATCTTTCCGCCGTCGTTCGTCGGCGGAGTGGTCAAGCTCTTCCGGGCCATGGTCGCCGACGACCGGGCGGGCGAGGCGGCCGCCTATCGGGCGTGGGGCTTCGAGGGATTGACCAGCGATCTGATGGACGTGCTCGGCATCTGGGCCCGGTTCATCTACGGCCCCCTCCTCGACGACCGCGTCCGCACCGTCGCCGACGGGGTGAGCCCCGGCGCCTATGGCCGGCGCGAAGCCTTCCAGGTCAAGCGCGCCCTGGAGGAGAAGGGGCCGGTGACCATTCCCCGCGAGTTCGTGTTCATGGACCGCGCCGCCATCGGCCTGGGCTCGGCCTTTTTGCACCTGGACGCGGCGCTCAACTGGCGGCGGCTTTTCGAGGCGTCGCTGGAGGGATTTTCGGAAGAAGCCCTGGCCGTCCGGCAAGCCGAGGCGCTGGCGGCGGCGGGGCTCCCCGGCTAGCCCACTCGGCCAGCGCCCGGAGTCGTTCAAACGGGGTCGCCGGGCGGCTCTCGGAACACCCAGCCGTGGCAAAGGCCGAATAGCACGGCGGTGTAGCTGGCCACGGCCACGCACTGGGCGGCGCCGGCGGCCAACGGCCCATGGCCAAACAGGCGATCGGCGAGCGCCAGGACGAGCTGGTTGAGGGTGAAGCCGGCCAGGGCCGCCATGCCGTAGCGCGCCACCGACCGCCGCACCGTCCCGCCGCGCGAAAAAACCAGGCGCCGGTTCAAGGTGAAGCTGACAATCAGGCCGACCGCGTAGCCGCCGGCGTTGGCCAGTTGGGCGGGAACGTTAAACCCAAGCTGCAGTCCCAGAATCACCGCCAGCCCCACCGCCGTGTTCACCGCGCCCACCAGCAGGAAACGCACGAAGCTGACGGCAATATCGAGGGGGCGGGCGGCGGCCGGCTCAGTCATGGGCGAAGGCGTAGTACTGAGCGCCGACCGGCGCCTTGGCGAGCCACCGCTCGAGCGGGCGCAGGGCGGCCAGGGCGTGGGGGAAGAACCCGGTGAAGGCGATGTCGACGCGGCCGAACCCGGCATCGCGCAGCCGCGCCTTCAAGACTCGCGGCGCGATGAGCACGGCGTTCTCGTCGAAGGGGCAGCCGGCCACGATGTGGCGGGTCACCGGATTGCCCGGATTGTGCTCGAACACCGCCAACGCGCCGCCGGGCGCCAACAGGCGGCGCAGGCCAGCCAACAGGCGCGGCTGGTCGGCCGCCTCGATGTGGTGGAAGACGCAGGCGGTGAAGATCAGGTCGAAGCCGCCGGCGGGAAGCGGAAGGTCGCCGCGCCCGTCATAGAGAACGCGCCGCGCCAGACCCGAAAAGCGGGCGGCCGAGATGGTCAAGCTGCGTTTTGAGACGTCCAGGGCGGTGAGCGCGGCGGCCGGAAAAGCCCGCGCCAGATGCGGCAGGGAGGCGCCGATCCCCGAGCCGAAGTCGAGAATGGCGCCCGGTTCGGGGCGGCGCTCGGCGCTCCATCGGCGGCGCACCTCGGCGATCTTGGCCCTGGCGAAATAGTCTGGGCTCTCGCCGGTGAGGCGCAGGTTGCGCGCGTGGACGGCTTCGTATTCGTCGGCGAACTTGTCGAACTCAGCGGCCTCCAAGGAGAGCCTCCAGGCGCGGGGGCGATTCGCCGGCGCCGGCAGCCTCTTGCGAGGCGTTCGAGGTGACGATCTCGTCGATCAGGTAGAGGGGGCGGCCTTTCACCTGCAGGAAGATGCGCCCGACATAGGCGCCCAGGATACCCAGGCAGGCCAGTTGGACGGTGGAAAAGAAGATCACGATGAGGGCCAGGCTGGTCCAGCCGTGGGCGGCGCGGCCGGCGAGGAAGCCGGCGATGACATAGACGGCCAGGGCCACGGCGCCGAGCGCGCCGGCCGCCGCCATCGCGCCGGCCAGGCGCAGCGGCAGGGTCGAGAAGCTGGTCACCCCGGCCACCGCCAGGGCGGCCATCTTGGCGAAGGTGTAGGCGGTTCGGCCGGCGAAGCGCGGCTCGCGGTCGTATTCGAGTTCGCTCTGGGCGCCGCCCAGCCACGCCACCATGCCACGCAGGAAACGGTCCTGCTCGGGCATGGCGTTCAGGCGATCGACGATGCGCCGCGACATCAGGCGAAAGTCGCCGGTGTCCTTGGGAATGTCGATGTCGGCCAAGCCGCGCAGCACCCGGTAGTAGAGCCAAGCGGTGGCGCGCTTGAGCGGGCGTTCGGAAACGCGGCTCCGTCGACGGGCGTAGACCACGTCATGGCCCTCATCCATGCGCGCCATCAGGGGATCCAGCAGTTCGGGGGGGTCCTGCAGATCGGCGTCGATCACCAGCACCCGCGCGCCCCGCGCCCGGGCGAGGCCGGCGGTGACCGCCAGTTGGTGGCCGTGATGGCGCGACAGGTTAAGCCCGACGATCCCCGAGCGAGACACGGCCAGGGCCTTGACGCACGGCCAGGTAGCGTCCCGCGAGCCATCGTTGACCAGCACGATCTCGAAGCCGCCGGGGGCGACGGTCTCGCAGGCGGCGGCCATACGGCGGACGAATTCCGGCAGGGCCGCCTCTTCGTTGAAGCACGGCGCGACGACCGACAGCGTGGGGCCGCCCGATGCGGCGTCCAGGGTGTTCACCACCACCCGCCTCCCCCGCGCCGAAACCTCATGATACGCCTATCGCCGTCCAAATCGCGGTCAGGGCTTCCGTCTAACACGTTTGCGCGCAACTCATGCCAGGCGCGCGGGCGGGACGCGGGTTTGACCCAGACATCCTCTCGGGCCAGACCCACGCGCCAATGACCTCGGACAGCATTTTCGACTGCGGCCCCGATGACGGCGAAAGCCCAGCCGGCGGTGATTGGCGCCGCGACTTGGCGCTGATCGCCCTTCCCGCTCTGGCCCTCTTCGCGGTGTGCCTGGTCGACCAGCCGATGTTCGCCGACGGCGACTCCAACTGGCATGTGGCCGCCGGCCGTTGGATACTCGCCCACCGCGCCGTGCCGCTCGTCGATCCCTTCTCCTACACTGCCCTCGGCCGACCATGGGTGGCGCACGAGTGGCTGTCCGAGGTGCTGATGGCGCTCGCCTGGCGGGCGGCCGGATGGAGCGGGGTGATGGTGCTGATCGCCGCCGCCGCGGCGACGAGCCTGGCCCTTGTAACCGCCGAACTCCGTCGCTCCCTGGGTACCCTTTCGGTGATCGTCGCACTGAGCCTTGGCGCGATGGTGCTCGCGCCGCACCTGCTGGCCCGGCCCCACGTCCTCGCCCTGCCCCTTCTGGTGCTGTGGACCGGCCAGCTCCTCAAGGCGCGCCGGCGGGAGCGCGCGCCGCCTCTGTGGCTCCTGCCGGTGATGACCGTGTGGGCCAACCTGCATGGCAGTTTCATTTTCGGCCTCGCCTTCACTGCTTTCTTCGCCTTGGAGGCCTTCCTGGCGGCCCGAGGGCCGGCTCCCGCGCCGGCTCCCCTGGACCGATCCGGCGGGAGGGCGCTGAGCGCGCGCCGGCGTGTCGGCGGTTTTCTGAGCCGCCAGGCGCGCCCCTTCCTCGCGCCGGCCGCCCTCGCCGTGGCCGCGAAATGGGGCGCCTTTCTCATCGCGGCGAGCGCCATGGCCCTCATCACCCCCAACGGCCTGACCGGCCTCACCTATCCGCTCCACGTGATGTCGATGAAGTACCTTGACGCCATCGGCGAATGGCGGCCGGCTCGGTTCAAGCAACTCACGGCGCTGGAGGTCGCCGTGTTTTTCACGCTGTTCGTCTGCCTCTATCGCGGCGTGCGCATGGGCGCGGCGCGGCTGGGCCTCATTCTGGTGCTGCTCTACATGACCTTCCAGCATATCCGCCAGGAGGTGATCTTGATGACGGTCGGCCCGCTGCTCCTGGCTGAGCCGCTCGGGCGGGCGCTGGCGCCGGCGCGGGCGAACCCAAGGCGGGCGATCGATTGGCCGCCCTTCGCCAAGCTCGCCGCGCCGGCGGCGGTCGCGGTTCTGCTGTTCGCCTTGCCGGCCGCCTGGCGACTGGCGACGCCGGACGAGCGCACCGACCGCTTCGCCGTGCCGGTCACCGCCCTGGCCCACGTTCCGGCCGTCCTGCGCGCCAAGCCGGTGTTCAATGACTACAGCTTCGGCGGCTGGCTGGTCTTCAACGGCGTGCGGCCGTTCATGGACGGGCGGTCGGACATGTACGGCGACGACCTGCTCAAACTCTACCTGGACGTGGAGCGGGCCGATCCGGCCGCCGTGGCCAGGACCTTTAGCCGCTATGACATCCAGTGGACAATCCTGTCGCCGCGCAGCCCGCTGGTGAAGCGGCTCGACGCCACGGCGGGCTGGCGGCGCCTCTACGCCGACAAATGGGCCGTCGTCCAGGTGCGCGAAGATACGCCGACGGCGCCGGCCGGCGCCCGGTGAAGGCCTTCGGCGTCACCCGCCCTTGCCATTTTTCAAACGCTTGTTAGTCAGGGCGGCGCGCCCCGGCGGCGGCGACTTGCGAGGGGTGGACATGGCCGACGACGCGCGCCTGGACGACGACGAACCGGCCCCGCTGGAGGTGGGCCTTCCCCCCGAGGTGGCCTCGCCGCTCGCCCCGTTCGCCGGCAGGATCCCGCCCAGCCCGGCCTGGTTCGAAGCGGCCGTGGAGCGCGCCCCGGAGCGGTCGTTCGTCCCGGTGCGCGGGGCGAAGATCGAGCTGCTGACCTGGGGCGACGTGGGTAAACCCGGCCTGATCTTCGTCCACGGCAACAGCGCCCACGCCGACTGGTGGAGCTTCATCGCGCCGTTTTTCGCCGACGACTTTCGGGTGGCCGCCCTGTCGCTGTCGGGCATGGGCGCCTCGGACTGGCGCGAGGCCTATGCGTTCGAGACCTTCGCCGACGAAATCCACGCCTGCGCCATGGCGGCGGGGCTTTACGAGGCGGCCCAGCCGCCGGTCTACATCGGCCACTCCTTCGGCGGTTCGCAGGTGTTCTATTCGGCCTGCCGCCATCCGGCCCGGATGCGCGCCGCCATCCTGGTGGACACCGGCTTTGGCGGCCCGCCGACCCGCGAACAACTGGAAGCCTGGGAAAAGCAGCGTAGCGAGGCGCGGAACGCCAACGGCAACGCCGATGGCGGACGGCGCTGGCGGGGCCTTTCGCGGCGCGGCGGGGCCAACCGGGTCTATCCCACCTTGGAGGCGGCCCTGGCGCGGTTCCGCTTCATGCCGCCGCAGATTCCCGGCAACCTCTACATCGCCGATCTCATCGCGCGGCGCTCGCTCAGGGCCGCCCCCATGCCGGACGGTTCCGGCGAAGGCTGGACGTGGCGTTTCGACCCCCAGATCTGGAGCAAGCTCGACCGCGCCGGGATGGCCGAGCTGGACGCGGCGGTCGCGGCCCCCCTGGCCCACATCTGGGGCGACCGGTCGGAGATCATCAAACGCCACGGGCTGGCCGGCGGCGGCCGGGACCTGATTCCCGCCGACGCCCCGCACATCGTCATCCCCGACAGTGGGCATCACATCATGGTCGACCAGCCGCTCGCCCTGGTGGCGGCCCTGCGCGCCCTTCTGACGGCGTGGCCGGCTTGAGCGGCCGGCGAGGCTGGTGTAGCAGCGGGGCGTCGCGCCAGCGACGATACTTCCCGCGGAGACTTGAGCCTGGACATGGCCGAAAACGCTTCCGACTATCATCACGGCGACCAGGACGTTTCCGGGCAGGTGCAGAGCTACCAGCGGTTCAACGCCTTGACCAAATGGGCGGCCCTGCATCTGGCGGTGCTGATCCTGACCTTCAGCCTGTGGTTCTGCGTCGGGGCCGGCTTCTGGGGCGGCCTCATTCCGGGCGCGATCCTGTTCGCGGCGGGCATCTGGTTCCTGAGCCGCAAACCAACCCCGCCCGAGATCTGAAGTCGCGATGGCCGCCGTCGCCGTGACCCGGGAGCGCCGCCCCGTCGCCTCCCATGCGGCCGAAACGCGGGTTGCGATCACGCCGGACGCGGTGAAGAAGCTGATCGGCCTTGGGCTGGCGGTGACGGTGGAGAGCGGGGCGGGGACGGCCGCCTCGGCCCCCGACGCCGACTACGCCGCGGCCGGGGCGACGATCGCGCCGGACATGACCGCCGCGCTGAAGGGAGCCGACATCCTGCTCAAGGTCCGCGGGCCGACTGACGAGGAAATCGCCGCCCTGAAGGCCGGGGCGGTGGTGGTCGGCCTGCTCGATCCGCATCAGAACGGCCCGCTGATCGAGGCCCTGGCTCGCGCCGGCTTGACCGCCTTCGCCATGGAGTTCGTGCCGCGCATCAGCCGGGCCCAAGCCATGGACGCCCTTTCCAGCCAGGCCAACCTGGCCGGCTATCGCGCCGTCATCGAGGCCGCCGAGGCCTATGGCCGCGCCCTGCCGATGATGATGACCGCGGCCGGCACCGTCGCCCCGGCCAAGGTGTTCGTCATGGGGGCCGGGGTGGCCGGGCTGCAGGCCATCGCCACCGCCAGGCGCCTGGGCGCGGTGGTCAGCGCCACCGACGTGCGGGCGGCGGCCAAGGAACAGGTCGAATCCCTGGGGGCCAAGTTCATCGCCGTTCAGGACGAGGAGTTCAAGGCCGCCGAAACCGCCGCCGGCTACGCCAAGGAGATGAGCGCCGAATACCGGGCCAAGCAGGCCGCCCTGGTCTCCGATCACATCAAGAAGCAGGACGTGGTCATCACCACCGCCCTCATCTCCGGCCGCCCGGCCCCCCGGCTGGTGAGCGCCGAGCAGGCGGCGTCCATGCGCCCGGGCTCGGTGATCGTCGATCTGGCGGTGGAGCAGGGCGGTAATGTCGAGGGCGCGATCGCCGACCAGGTGGTGGAGGCCGGCGGGGTTAAGATCGTCGGCATCGCCAACCTGGCCGGGCGGATCGCCGCCGACGCCTCGGCCCTCTATGCGCGCAACCTCACCGCCTTCATCGCCCCGATGATCGGCGAGGGCGGCGTTCTGGCTCCCGACCTCAAGGATGAAATCCTCGAGGCGGCCCTGGTCGCCCACGGCGGCGCCGTCACTCATCCCGCCCTGAAGACGGCCTAAAGACAAGGAGCCCGCCATGGACGCCGTCGACCCCACCGTCTTTCGCCTGGCCATCTTCGTCCTGGCCATCTTCGTCGGCTACTATGTGGTGTGGAGCGTCACTCCGGCCCTCCACACCCCGCTGATGGCGGTGACCAACGCCATTTCCTCGGTGATCATCGTCGGCGCCCTGCTGGCGGCGGCGGCGCATCGGGCGGGAGGGGGCGCCGGGGGCCAGACTTTGTGGATCTCCAAGGGGGCCGGAGCGGCGGCGGCCGGGCTGGTGGCGGTGAACATCTTCGGCGGCTTCCTGGTCACCCAGCGCATGCTCGGCATGTACCGCAAGAAGGACAAGGCCAAATGAGGGGGGTCGGCGCGCCTTTGAGTTGCGGCGTCGCTTCGCGCCCCTTCCGTCACGCGATGCGAGAGGGCAGCGCGCGCCACCTCCCCCGTAAGACGACGGGGGAGGAAGGGACGACGCCTGGCTTTTCCTCTTTCCTCCCTCGCGAAGCGGGGGAGGTGGCGCGCGGCCCTTTCTCGCCGCGTGACGGAGGGGGCGCTCGCCCATGAACGCCAACCTCGCTTCCCTGCTCTACCTGCTGTGCGGGGTGCTGTTTATCCTGGCGCTGAGAGGGCTCTCCAGCCCGGTGACCAGCCGGCGGGGCAACCAGATGGGCATGGCGGGCATGGCCATCGCCGTGGCGGTGACCCTGGCCACCCTGTGGAAGGCTGGCGACCTGGACCCGGTCACCCTCGGCCTGATCGGGGCGGGGGTCCTGGTCGGCGGAAGCATCGGGGCGGTCATCGCGCGGCGGGTGGCCATGACCGCCATGCCCCAGCTGGTGGCTGCCTTCCATTCCCTGGTCGGCCTGGCCGCCTGCCTGGTGGCGGTGGCGGCCATCTACACGCCGACCGCCTATCGCATCAACGAGGGGCTGGGGGTGAAACCGGAGAGCCTGATCGAGCTTTCCATCGGCCTGGCCATCGGTGCGATCACCTTCACCGGCTCGCTGATCGCCTTCGCCAAGCTCAACGGCAACATGAGCGGCGCGCCGATCCGCCTGCCGGCCCGCCATCTGCTCAACATCGCCATCGCCGCCGCCATGGTGGCCCTGATCGTGGTTCTGGTGATGAGCGGGGGGAGCGCCAAATGGGCCTTCTGGGCCCTGTTCGCCCTGGCCCTGATCTTCGGGGTAACCCTGATCATCCCCATCGGCGGGGCGGACATGCCGGTGGTGATCTCCATGCTCAACAGCTATTCGGGCTGGGCGGCGGCGGCGCTGGGCTTCACGCTCGCCAACATCACACTGATCATCACCGGCGCCCTGGTGGGCTCTTCCGGGGCCATCCTTTCCTACATCATGTGCAAGGGGATGAACCGCTCCTTCGTCTCGGTGATCCTGGGCGGCTTCGGCGGCGAGACGGCGGGCGCCGCCGGCGCGGCCGAGACCCGGCCGGTGAAGCAGGGCTCGGCCGACGACGCCGCCTTCATCCTCAAGAATGCGTCAAAGGTCATCATCGTCCCCGGCTACGGCATGGCGGTGGCCCAGGCCCAGCACGCCCTGCGCGAGATGGCCGACCGGCTGAAGGCCGAGGGGGTGGAGGTCAAATACGCCATCCACCCGGTGGCCGGCCGGATGCCCGGCCACATGAACGTCCTCCTGGCCGAGGCCAACGTGCCTTACGACGAAGTGTTCGAACTGGACGACATCAACGCCGAGTTCGCCACCGCCGACGTGGCGTTCGTCATCGGGGCCAACGATGTCACCAACCCGGCGGCCAAGACCGACCCCAAGAGCCCGATCTTCGGCATGCCGGTGCTGGACGTGGAAAAGGCGCGCACCGTGCTCTTCGTCAAGCGCGGCCTGGGCTCGGGCTACGCCGGGGTGGAGAACGACCTCTTCTTCCGCGACAACACCATGATGCTGTTCGGCGACGCCAAGAAGATGGTCGAGGGGATCGTCAAAGCGCTGTAGGGGCGCGGCCAGCGACGTGATAGCCAAGCGCGATGAATCGATCCGGCGCCGCGCGTGTTTGACGACAGCCGCGCCTTCGTCACGCGCGCCTTCCTGCGCGGCGAACTCGATCTGGATTACCGCGCCTGGGCCGACCAGCACGACCGCGCGCTGCTGGCGCGCCTGAAGGCCTGGGCGGAACGCCTGCAACTGAAGGAAACGTCGGCCGAGGGGGCGTTCACCCAAACCTTCTTCGTCGATACCTGGGGCTATGGCGAAGCCGGCCGCGTGGCCAGGGAGGCGGTCACCCTCATTCCGAAGCCGCGCATCGCCGGCGAGGGCGCGGGCGGCGGGGCCGGCGAGGCCGATCTCGCCCTCGGCTGGTTTGGCGGGAGCCCGGCGGCCACGCCGCAGGTGCTGTGCGAATTCAAGGATATCCGCTCGGGCCTCGACGCCCGGCAGAACCGCAAGGGGAGCACCCGCTCGCCGGTTGACCAATGCCTGAATTACCTGCGCGGCGCGCGGCGCGGCATCCTTGGCTACGAGCCGGTGCAGCCGAGGTGGGGCTTGGTCACCGACATGAACGAATTTCGCCTCTACTGGTGGGACCGGGCGCCCTCGCAATACCTGCGTTTCGTGATCCGCCGCCGTGATTTCCTGACGCCCTACGACCTGCTGGACGAGACCGAGGAAGCTCGCTTCGACCGTTTCCTGTTCTGGCGGATTTTTCAGCGAGACGAACTTCTCTCGGTCGACGGTCGCCCACCGCTCCTGCGCCTGATCGAGCGCCAGTGGGTCCGCGAACGCAAACTGGAGGGCGAGTTTTACGAACGCTACAAGGCGGTGAGGGATCGGCTCTACAACAACATTACCGTCGCCAACCCTGGCGGCACGGAGATTCGGCGCCTGAGACTGGCGCAGAAGCTTCTGGATCGTTTCATCTTCGCCTTCTACTGCGAGGACATGGGCGGGCGGATGCTGTTCCCGCCTCAGTTCGTGCGCGACTTCCTCACCGGCCGCAGCCGCGAGCCTTTCTATGACGCCGATGGCGGGGAGCTTTGGGCCTTCTTCAAGCGCCTGTTCGCCGCCATGAACACCGGCGGCGCTCTGGGCGCGGTCACCTTGCCCCACATCAACGGCGGCCTTTTCGCCCCCGACCCCGAGATCGAGGCCCTGAGCCTTCCCAACCACGTCTTCGCCGCCCCGGGTCAGGGGGCCAACGAGGCGTCCCTGGAGCGCGACCGCGACACCCTCTTCTACCTATGCGCCCGCTATGACTACGCCGGTCGCGGCGCCGCCCGTGACAGCCTCAACCTCTACACGCTCGGCCGCATTTTCGAGCAGTCGATCACCGAACTGGAATACCGCGCCGGCGAACTCGAGGGCCGCCCGTCCATCGCCAAGCTGTCGAAGCGCAAGCGCGACGGTGTCTACTATACGCCCGAATGGGCGGTGAACTATCTGGTCGAGGAGACCTTGGGGCCGTGGTTCGCCGACCAGAAGAGCGCCTGCCGGTGGCCATCGGAAGAAGGCGGGGCGCTCACCCGCCCCCAGCTCGAAGCCTACGAGGGGCGGCTGCGGGCCCTGCGCCTGGTCGACCCGGCCTGCGGATCGGGCGCCTTCCTCATTTCCGCCTTCCGCCGGCTACTCGAAGAGCGCGTCGCCGTCGCGCAAGACAAGGCGCGTCTGGCCGCCCCGTCACCCACGTCGCCGGATGACGCGCCGCTCTCCGTCGGACTTTCCGTCGACGAGGCGCCGCTTACCGCCGACATCCTGGCCAACAACATCTTCGGCGTCGAATCAACCCGGCCTCGGTGGAGATCGCCAAGCTGGCCCTGTGGCTGCATTCGGCCAGGGCCGCCGCGCTGCTTTCCGCCCTCGATCATATCCGCGAGGGCAACAGCCTGGTGGGGCCGGAGTTCTGGGCCGGGCGTCCCATCCCCGACGCGGCGCGCCGCGAGCGGGTCAACGCCTTCGACTGGAAGGCCAATTTCCCGGAGGTCTGGCCGGACGGCGCGGAGGATCGCGCGGCCGGCGGCTTCGACATCGTGCTGGGCAATCCGCCCTATGTGAAACTGCAGAATCTGCGCGCCGTCGATCCGGAGGTGGCCGACTGGCTGCAGGCGGAGCGGGGGGAGGACACCTTTCAGAGCGCCCGCACCGGCAATTTCGACCTCTACCTGCCGTTCATCGAGAAGGGGCTGCGCCTGCTCGGCTCCGGCGGGCGCATGGCCTATATCGCCCCCAGCCTGTGGAGCGTGAACCGGTATGGCGAGGGTCTGCGGCGGCTGGTCGCGCGCACCCGCCAGCTCGACCGCTGGGTCGACTTCAAGGCCTTCCAGGTGTTCGACGAAGCGATCACCTACACCGCCCTGCAGTTCTTTACCCGCGACCCGAAGGAGCGCCTGCGCATCGCCGCCGCCCCGAGCGGCGATCTGGCCGACATCGACTGGGCCGACGCGGCGCTGGCTGTCCCCTACGCAGACTTGCCGGGCGAGGGGGAATGGCTGATGGCCACCGGGGCGGAGCGGGCCCTGATCGGGCGCCTGGCCGCCACCTGCCTTCGCCTCGACGACCCTTCGCTGACCAGCGGCATTGTCGTCGGCGTCCAGACCAGTGCCGACGCCGTCTATCACCTCGAGCGGCTGGGAAGCGACCGCTATCGCTGCCGGCCCAAGGGCGCGGCCCCCTACGAAGTGGCGATCGAGGACGCGATCATGAAGCCGCTCGTCTCCGGCGGCGAAGCCAAACGCTATGAGGCGCCACGCACCGACACCTATCTGCTCTTCCCCTACGAACGAACCGCCGGCGGCGCGATGCGCCTCTTGCCGGAGGCGGATATGGCGCAACGCTTTCCCAGGGCCTGGAAACATCTGCAATCGTGGCAAAAGGCGCTTCGGGCGCGGGAGCGGAGCGCCTTCGACGACGACGCCTGGTGGCGCTTCGGGCGCATCAGAGCATCGGCAAGCAGGACATCACCAAGCTGATCGTGGCCCAGACCGTCCCCGAGCTGCGGGTTTGCGCCGACTCCGAAGGAGACAAATATCTCAACAATGTCAGGGTGAACGGCATCCTCGCGGCGCAAGGCGTGGATCAATTCTATTTGCTTGGCGTGTTGAACGGCGCGGTGGCCGATTTTGTTTTTCGACGCATCGGCAAGGCCAAGATGGGCGGCTATTTCGAAGCCAACAAACAGTTCATCGCCCCGCTCCCTGTCCCCGACGCGCCGGCCGAGGATCGCGCCGCCGTGGCGGCCATGGCGCGAGAACTCCAGGCGTTGTGGACGAAACGTCGCGCCCTTCTGATCGCCGCCGCCGAGCGCCTGTCGGTGCTGGCCAGGGCCGGCCATCGCCAACAGTGGCTGTGGCCCGGCCTGCCGGACTTCGCCGAACGGAGGCGCGGGCGCCGCGCGGCCTGGGCGGCGCGCCCGAGCGCCAAGGTTGGGCCTCGGGCGCCCTGAACGAGGCGATCGCCGCCCGCCTCGAGGCGCTCCATGCGCGGCTGGACGCCGGCGACGCGCTCGACGCCGCCTTCCGCGACGGCGAACTGACCCTTTTCGCCGGCGGCTCGCCGCTGATCGGCCGCATCTATTACGAGGACGAGGCGCTGGGAAAACTGTCGGCGGCCTATTGGCGTTGGCTGGCGCTGAGCCAGGCGTGGCGCGACGCGGGGCGCCTCGCCGTCGAGCTTCGCTGCCCTCCCATGGGTCCCGAAACGCCGGCCGCCGGCCAGTTCGTCGCCAAGGTCGAGGCGCTTGCCGGCGTGGACCTGGCCATCGCCGCCGCCGAGCAGGCGATGAACGATCGTCTGTTCGGCCTTTATGCAATTACCGAGGAGGAGCGGCTGCTGATAAACAACGCGGGCGGCGCTCGCGCCGGAGCGACGAATCGTTCATGATCGGGGCCAAAGTTTGTGACATGACTCAGCTCAATCTCTTCGAGGCGGAACGACCGCCGGCGGCCCCGACCCCCTCCAACCCGGCGTTCGTGCGCAAGCATTTGGTCCGCCTCCTGAACCTCGCTCGCGCCGCCCATTGGCTGCCCTGGCCGGCCCCGGAGGCCGACGACTGGGGCCGGCGGTTTCCCCGCCTGGCCGCCCTGCTCCCGCCCGAAGAAGGCGAGCCCATGGCCGCCGCCTTCGCCGCCGAACTCACCCGCCTGCGGGCGCGCGGACGGCCCTGATCTAAAACCCATAGACGCCCGCCATCGCCGGCTCCTTCGCCGCCACCTGGTGGGCGAG